>NZ_JAIBNX010000224.1 GCF_026130045.1 Micromonospora sp. CPCC 205371 | reverse complement strand
CCCACGCCCCCCCCCCCCCCCCCCCCCGCGACGCCCCGGCCCGGGGGGGGGGCGGGCCGGCGGCGGCGGCACCTCGGCGGCGACCGCGGGGGAGGCCGTCGCCTGGCCGGTCGCCGTGCCCAGTACGAAGACGAGGCGCGGCGACAGGTTGAGCCACGGGACGAGTTGGGTACGCAGGTCGGCCGGCAGCAACGCGAGGAGCGGGTCGAGCAGCGACGTCAGGCCGAGCCGTTTGAGCAGCGCGCCGGTGTCCAGCGTGACCGTGAGGCCGCGCCCGGTCACGGTGGCCGCCGCGCCATCCACCTTCCGCTGTACCGCTGGCACGTCGACGCGCAGGCCCAGGTCCTTCAGGCGGGTGGTGAGTTCGGCCGGCAGCGCGGGCAGCTTGGTCACGCCGGTCGGCGCCGCCACACCGTCCTGGTTGAGCGCGACCTTCTGGCCGGCCAGGGTCAACGACTTCCACACCACGGTGCCGGTGGCCGTGCCCCGGGCACCGTCGCTGATCGCCTCGGTGTCCGCCCGCAGGCCGTCGACCTTCACCAGCCCACCCAGCAGCGATATCGAGCCCGCGGTGGCGTACGAGACGGCGGTCGCCTTGTCACCGCTCACCGTCGTCTTGCTGCGCGACGAGAACCCCTCCATCGCGACCAGGACCGGTGAGATGGGCAGACCGGGCAGGGGGAGCGCGGGACTCGCGTGGTTCGCGCCGTGGGCGGCCGCCTCGACCGTGCCGCCGTCCGCGTGGGACGTCATCGCGGCGCCCGGCGCCACCTCCTGCTCGGCGTCCGCCGGTCCGCCCGGGTGTGCCGCGTCGACCTTCACCGGGTACGTGGCGTCGGGGTTCTGCAGCAGCTCCGGCAGCCCGTACCCGACCGCGTCGCCCGGCCACATCAGGCTGGACACCGCCTGCCCCGTCGGCCCGCTGGACAGCTTGGCGCGGGCGTAGGAGAGGCTCAGCTCCAGCTGCGGCTCGGCCGGTATCGGAATGGTCGGCTCGAAAATCTGGACGCTGACCGGTGCCGCGTCGGCGCTGAGGGTGAAGCCGGCCAGATCCGCTCTGCTTACTCCCGCAGTCCATCCCCGCCCAGCTTCGGCCGGCGCCGGCACGGCGAGCAGCGCGGCGCCCACGAACGCGGTCATCAGAGTGCGCGGTGTCTTCATGTGACGCTTCCCAGGTAGAGGTTGGCCAGTTCGTCGGAGATCTCGTCGGGCCCGCCGGTCGCGACGACCCGCCCGTGGACCAGTACGGCGGCGCGGTCGGCGACCGCCAGGGCGGCGTCGGCGAACTGCTCGACCACCAGCACGCTCACGCCGTCGGCGGCGAGCCCGGCCACCACCTCGTACAGCTCCCGCACGACCAGCGGGGCCAGGCCCATCGACAGCTCGTCGACCAGCAGCACCGCTGGGTCGGTCGCGAGCGCGCGGGCCATCGCCAGCATCTGCTGCTCGCCACCGGACAGCGACCCGGCGAGCTGGTGGGCGCGCTCGGCGAGCCGGGGAAACCGGTCGAACGCCGTCCCGTATACGTCCGCGGCGCGCGCTCCGGCGTACGTGGCGAGACGCAGGTTGTCGCGCACGGTGAGGTTGGGGAACACCGAGCGGCCCTCCGGGATGGTGCATAGCCCCGCGCGGGCGAGGGCGTCGGCGGAGGCGCCGTTGACGTGCGCCCCGCCCAGGTGCACGTGGCCGCCGGTCGCGCGGATCTGTCCACTCACGACCCTCAAGAGGGTGGTCTTGCCGGCGCCGTTCGGGCCCAGCAGCGCCATCACCGCGCCGCGCGGCAGAGCCAGGTCGACGCCGTGCAGCACCTCGATCCGGCCGTACCCGGCCGTCACGCCCACGAGCTCCAGAATCGGCCTCATGCGCCTGCCCCCAGGTACGCCTGCTGCACGGCGGCGTCGGCGCGGACCTCGGCCGGCGTGCCGGAGGCGATGACCGCGCCGAAGTTGAGCACGTTGACGCGGTCGCAGACCCGCATGATCAGGTCCATGTCGTGCTCGACGATGAGCACCGCCCGCCCCTCGCCGGCCAGCTCGCGCAGCAGGTCGCCGAACGACTCCGTCTCCGCCGTGCTCAGCCCGGAAGACGGCTCGTCCAGCAACAGCAGGCGGGGATCGAGGGCGAGCGCCCGGGCCAGCTCCAGCAGCCGCGCTATGCCGGTGGGCACGGTGTCGGCGGGCCGGCCGGCGTACGCGTCCAGGCCGACCCTCTCGATGAGACGGTCGGCCACCCGGGCCGGCGCCTGCTGACGGCGGGAGCGGCGCAGCGCGTGCCGGCGGTGGATCTCCGCCGCCACGAGCACGTTCTCCCGTACCGTCAGCGACCCGAACGCCTCCAGCCGCTGGAACGTGCGGGCGATGCCCCGCCGGGCCCGTTCGTGGGTGGCGCGCCCGGTGATGTCTTCCCCGGCGAGCCGGATCGTGCCCCGGGTCGGGCGCTGCAACCCGGTGATCACGTTGAACAGCGTGGTCTTGCCGGCACCGTTGGGCCCGATCAGCCCCGTCACGTGGCCGGCGGCGGCCTCCAGGCTCGCGGCGCCGACCGCCGTCACGCCACCGAACCGTACCGTCACGTCGACCGCCTCCAGCAGCGTCACCGGTGGACCCCCGCCCCTCGCAGCGCGGGCGCCAGGCCCGCGGGCCGCCAGCGGTCGCGCTCGCGCCAGCGGCCGAGCTTGAACAGGTGGCTCACCACTCCGTTGGGGTCGCGGCCGAGTCCGACCGAGGCCACCCCGACGCACAGGTAGACCAGCCCGCCCAGTGCCGGGAAGGCGCTGGCCAGTACCGGCAGCAGCATCAGCGCCATGCCACCCAGGGCCGCGCCGGAGACCGAGGTGACGCCGGCGACGACCGCGAGCAGCAGCAACGGCAGGCTGCCCATGAGCTGGAAGTCGGTCGCCGCGACGGTCTGCCGCAGCCCGCCGAGCAAGCCGCCGGCGAACCCGGCGATGCCCGCGGAGAGCGCGAAGAGCCGCACCCGCGTCCACCGCATGTTCAGGCCGAGCGTGGCGCAGCCGGCGGGGCTGTCACGCATGGCGAGCAGGATGCGGCCGTACCGGCTGCGCCGCAACGCCAGCACGCCCAGCCCGACCACGACGAACGCCGCCGCGCAGACCAACAGGTAGGCGCGCTCGCCGCGCAGGCCGGCCAGCCGCGGCACCGACAGGCTGCCGTTGAAGCCGAAGGCGAGGCTGGACTGGAAGACGAGCTTGTCCATCAGCAGCCCGAATGCCAATGTGGACAGTGCGAGGTAGAGCCCGCGCAGCCGCAACGCGGGCAGCGCCACGAGGGCGCCGACGAGCGCGGCCACGGCGGCGGCCGCCAGCAGGCCGAGCGGAGACGCGGTGCCCAGCCGCGCCACGGTGACCGCCCCGATGCCGACGAACGTCAGCTGGGTGAGCGAGACGAAGCCGCCGTACCCGGTCAGTGGCACCAGCGACAGCATGACGATGCCGTACACGAACCCCAGCGCCAGCTGGTCGTTCTGGGCGGCGGGAAGGGCGAAGGAGGCGGCCGCCGCCGCGCCGACCAGCACCGCCCCGGCGACCAGCGCGCGGCGGGTGGTCGGAACCGGTACACCTGCGACGCCTTTGATCTGGCCGACGCGGAGGGTGGCCTGCGGCGACAGCAGCAGCGCGGCGAACAGGAAGAGAGCCGGGATGGCCGCGCGCAGGCCGCTCAGGGCCTCGGTGGGCGGCAGGTAGCCGACCGCGTACGACTGCGCGAGGCCGAGCAGCAGCGCGCCGACGAAGGTCAGCGGCAGGCTGCGCAGGCGGCCGACCACGGCGGCGGCGTACGCGCTGATGACCAGCAGGGCCAGGTCGAAGTAGCTCAGGCCCACCACGGGCGTCAGGAGGATGCCAGCGAGCGCGGCCAGGGCCGCGCCGATCGCCCAGCTGAGCGCGGACACCAGCGACGTGCGGGCGCCGTAGAGGCGCAGCAGGTCGCGGTTGTCGACCGACGCGCGCATCGCGGCGCCGATCCGGGTGCGGGTGAGCAAGCCGTACAGGCCAGCGGCGACGACCAGCGCGGCGGCGACCATCACGAGGTCGTGGTACGTGACGAAGGCGGTGCCGATGCGGAACCCGCGCTGGCCGAAGAACGGCTCCACCGGGCGTGCGGTCGCCGGCCAGACCGCCTGCGCCGCGCCGATCAGCATGATGAGCAGCCCGACGGTGACGACCAGGGTGGTGCCCTCGGGCGCGCCGGCAAGGTGGCGCATCATGACCCGCTCGGCGAGGGCGCCCAGCAGCGGCGCGGCCACGCCGACGACCAGCAGCACGGCCAGCCATGCTGGCAGTCCACGCTGGACGGTCAGCTCCCAGCACAGGAACGCCATCACCATGCCGATCGCGCCGTGCGCGACGTTGAAGACGCGCGAGGTGCTGTAGGTCAGCACCAGGCCGCTGGCGGCGACGGCGTACCCGGCGCCGGTGACCAGCCCGAGCACCGTGAAAGCGATGAAGCCGCTCATGCTCCGACGCCCGTGTTGATGAGCTGTCCACATCGGAATCCCGAGCTGGGAGCCTCGCGGACCCACCGGCCGCCCTTGAGCCGGATGAACGCCCAGCACTTCGCGGTGCGCTTGCCGCCGACGTCCTGCGGCGAGAACAGGCCGTTGGCGGTGTACGCGTGCACGCCCTTGACGGCGTCGAGCAGGGCCTTGCGGGTGAGGTTGGGTCCGACCTTCGCGGCCAGCTCGACGAAGAGCTTGGCGGCGCCCCACGCGAAGAAGCCGAAGTAGTCCGGTGCCGCGCCGGGGGCGACCCGAGCCAGCCACGAGCGGTACAGCTTCATCTCCGCGTTGCCGCCGCCCTCTTCGAGCAGGGCCGTGTTGGTGAACACCGCCATGCCCTCCGCCGCGTCGCCGGCCTGCTTGACGAAGTTGGCGTCGTAGGCGACCGGATCCATCACGAACACGTCGGGCTTGAAACCCTGCTGCTTCATGGCCTGCAGCAGTCGCGCCGCGTGCTGGTACGAGCCCAGCCACTGCACGTATCGCACGCCGCGGTCCTTCATCTGCACCACGTAGGGCGCGTAGTTGAAGTCGGCGACGTCGATGGCCTGCTCGTAGACGAACGTGAAGCCACGGCCGGTGAACGCCTTGACGAAGCTGGCCTCGTTCTGCTTCGTGACCTCGGAGTTGAGGTAGAGGAACGCGGCCTTCGACGCGGCGGCCGGGAACTTGTTCTTGAAGTGGTCAGCGACCGCCGTCGACTGATAGTTGACCTTGTTGGAGTTGACTCCGTAGGTGACCGCCACCTTCTGGCGCTGAGCGGTCGTGGTGACGGCCCGCAGGTCCGGGATGCCGCAGCCGCTGGCCGTCGCGGCGCCGCCCTGGTCATACGCGGACATCGAGCCGACCAGCGCGAACGCCTGCGAACACGCCCGCGCGGTGGCCTCCTGGTCGCCGCGGGAGTCGGTGCGCGAGTCCAGCGCCATCAGTTCGAGGGTGCGCCCGCAGACGCCTCCGGTGCTGTTGACATAGCCGACGTACGCCTTGACGGCCTGCTGCGCCGACTCGAACAGGCCCTGCACCGGCCCGCTGACGTCGGAGACATTGGCGATCTTTATCTTGTTGGCCGTGACGCCCGGCGCGGTCGCGCCGCCCGTGCCCTGGCACTTGACCGGCCCACTCTGTGTGGTGCCAGATCCTCCGGCGGGCCCGCCGCCGCCGGTCGCGCCCCCGTCGCTGGTGCCGGACCCGGAGGTGGTGCCTCCGCCGCTGTCACCACCCGCCACGGCCCCGTCGCCGCCGCTCGCGGGTGCGCCCAGCACGTCGGCGCGCTGCTCAGGGGTCAGGGCGGACCCACAGGCCGGCAGCGCGAGACACACAGCAATCGCCATGAATACGCTCAATCCCGGTCGCACCGGGCTAGTAGAACAGGTTCTACAAGTCAGGACAAGTCCTGAAATGTTTCTTATCTGAAAATCCAGGAACATGTTCTAGGTGCGGCGTTGCCCGGCTTTGTGGCCGGCATCTATGTATCGCGGGCGCGGCCGGGAACGTTACAGCCGATTTTTCGGCCGTCTGGACGGCCAGGTGTCTGCTGAGTTCGGGCGGCTCCTGCGGATCTCCGCAGGCACCGAACGAACGGTTTGCGCGGACCGCAAGCGCCGTGCGGGCGGCCTGACCGCCGTCCTCGGGCGGCAGCGGCCCGCGCAAACCTACGAGTCGAGCTAGTGGAACTCGGCCGGCAACTCGTAAGTTGCGGCGTGCCTCGTACCGGCGAGGAAGCCGTCGACGAAGTGGATCACCATCTCTGCCAGTTCCTCGCACTGCTCCGGCCTCATGTCGATGTTGTTCTTGTCGACGTACGCGGCGATCCGCTGGGCGGCGGCGGCTGCCACGGCGCCGGGCGCGTCCGCGTGGATAGGCTTCGTCATGCTGCTGCCTCCAGCTTGAGTCGGTGGTCAGTGTTGGTCAGTTCGCTGGCGATGTCGTCGATGAGTTGGATGGACTCGGTGACGGTGAGCGCCTGTTCGGTCATGGCGTCGAACGCGTTGCCGTAGTGGATGGCACCGGTGGCTTCGATGTACAGCCGGCCGCCGAGGTGTTCGACGTAGGCAACCGGCGGGTACGGCGATGGCATACGGAAGACGGTGAAAGCGCCGAAGTGTCCGGCGTGCGCACCGGCCGTGGCCGGCAGCACACGCACCTCCACCGACAGGTCGGTGCTGGCGTTGAGCCGTGCCAGGTGCTCCAACTGCTTGCGCTGGACCGCCGCACCGCCGACCGGCCGGTGCAGCCGAGTGGGGTGCGGGTTGTGCAGGACCTTCTGCCGCTCGGCCAGCAGCGTCAGCCACCTGTCCACCTTGTACTCCGGTGCGTCCCGGCCGTGGGCGGCGTAGAACAGAGCGCGTGCGTAGTCGACTGTGCACAGCAGCGGCGGAACGACCATGGTGCCGTAGGCGCAGATCTGCTCGGACCGGGATTCGAGCCACAGGCAGTCTACGAACTGCGGATCGTCGATCGCGCCGTCGAAGTCAGGCTCCCACCGGTTGACCTGCCACGCGTCGCAGGCGAGCTGGATCAGCCGCTCCCGCTCGGCCTCCTCGCGCACGCCGTACACGTCCAGCAGCGCGATGACGTGGTCCTTGCGGAACGGCCACTCGGCCCGCTCGTACCGGGCCAGGGTGGAGAACTCCACGCCGATGTACGCCGCGATGTACTTCAACGTCAGGCCGCGCTCGTCGCGCAGCTTGCGCATCCGTTCGCCCAGCCAGCGTGCCCGCAGGCTTTGGTCGAACTGTTCTCTCTTGGTCGGCATTGCCCAGCTCCTCAAAGGAATTCCGATGTGGAGAAAGGTAGGAACGATGGCCTTGCGGCCCCAATAGAAGTGCGCGGGTTTTCGGGGCGACTTCGCCAATGCCGAGGCCGCGTGCGTCAGTTTGCGCGCATCAGGCGTCGAGTGCGCGAATGGACGTCGTGAGCAGGGATCGTGCCGCTGCACCGTACACGGCCTGCTCGGCCAACTGCGCGAACACGTCCGCGTACATCGCGATCTCGCGGGGCTGGGTCAACGTCAGGTGGCCAGACACCAGCTCCACATTGACCTGTTCGTCGTCGAACATCCAGAAACCCTCGACCGGCCACATCGCGGAGCGGTCGGCACCCAGTGGAACGACGCCGAGCGAGACCGAGGGAAGCGTGCTGACGACGAGCAGGTGGCCGAGCTGTCCGGCCATCGTTTCCGTGCCACCGACGGGATACCGCAGCACGCTCTCCTCCAGGACGATGGCGAACCGGTGGTCGCCCTCGTGGATGACACGCTGCTTCTCGACTCGCACCTGTACAGCCGCGTCCACGTCATCGGGCAGGCTCCGGCGGTCACGGAGGCCGGAGAGCCGGGCGGCGATGTACGCACGGGTCTGCACCGGCCCGGGAATGAGTACAGGGGAGTAGATGCGGAACCGTTTCGTCCGCTCCCACAGGGGCACGACGGACTCCTGCGCTTGCCGAGGGCACGCCCGGTGAGGCCAGCGTCGGTGCGGATCTCGCGCAGGCGGGCACCGAGCGCTTCGAGCGCCTGCTGCACGCTGGAGGAGGGGGACGCCACGGGAGAGGACTCAGACCGGCCGGAAGTCCTCGTGCGGTGTGGCCCGCTCCCACACCGCCTCGAATGCCGAGCCGCAGAGCCGCACGGCGACGGCGTCGCGTACCAGTTCGGCGCCCACCTTGTCGCCCTCGCCGCTGAAGTGATGGACGAGCAGAAGCTGGCCGTCGAACAGCCAGAAGTCGTTGCCCGGCAACGCGATGTCGGTGGCCTGTCGCCGGGGCAGCCAGCGCACCTGCTCCCCGACGAGAACGTTCCTGAACGTGACGTCGTACTCGTAACGGATGTACTCGCTGACCGGCACCGAGACGATCCGCGCTCGCCGGACCGGCACGCCCCGCCCGGTGGTCTGCGCGACCAGTTCCAGCCACGGGTGCCACCACGAGTCACGGTCGGCCGGGTCGAGGCGGATTCCGGCGAGCCACGCGTCGAGCATCGGGTCGTTGCGGCTGTAACCGTCGCGGAGTTCCAGGTGCACTGCCGAGTGTTCGAAGGAGCGCATCAGGTCCTCAAGCGTCGGCTCCGCTGCCACCGTTCACCTCCGGGAAGAACCGCATCATCCGCTCGGGGAACTCAATCACAGTCTCGTGGTCGGGGATGCTCATCTGCGCCAGCCGCTCCGGGTCGGTGACCTTCCAGCTCTGGAGCAGGTAGGTGTCGCGTTCTTCGTCGTAGTACAGCGTGGGGGAGTCGCCGTTCGGGCTTTCGGGATCTTTGCCGAGGAACCGCATTGCCATGATGACCCTCCTTCGTCAGGGATCGATGCGACCGAGTTTGCGCGCCGTCGACCAATCGGCTCAAGCGATGTGCGCGAGTTTGCTGGAAAGGAAGTCGCGCGTCCCTCGCGGTCGGAAGACACTCTGGTCATGGATGCGGACAGTGGCCGCGTCATACCGTTCCTCGACGTCGAACACGCCGTAGAGCCGCACCGCCTGAGACGTGATCCCCGACCGCCGGTCGGCGTACCCGCGCACGTACGATCCGCTTCCCGTGGATACCGGCCGCCACCGTCGACACCGCCACGCTAGCCCAGCCGCGTGAGGTGGCCGCGACGACGGTGGTTGAGGGTCGGGTGGGTGAGGGCCCGGCCGGCGACGGCGGGTCGCCGCCAGCGGGCAGTGACAGGCGGGCGGCGATCAAGGGCATTCGCATCGATCAAGGGCGAACGCACGCGGAAAAGAGATCGAACCACGTGCATTCGCCCTTGATCGGCGGAGAGAGGGGCGTGGGGTGGTGTCGAAATTGGGGCGGGGTGGTCGACGTACGGGTATGACTGACTACATGAACGAGCCGATCTCGACTCGCAACCTCGACCAGTACGGGTCCGCGGAGCTGCCGTGGAGTCGCCCTCGTGGCCTGCTCGCCAGTGAGACGCCCGAGTCCGACCTGACGTTCTTCGTGACCACCGTGCGGCCCGACGGCCGGCCACACTCGGCGGGTGTCGGAGCCGTTTGGGTGGACGACGCTCTGTACTTCGTCGGCGGACCCGGCACCCGCAGGTCGCGCAACCTGGCCACGAATCCGGCGTGCACCGCGTCGGTGCGCCTGCCCGGCATCGACCTGGTACTGGAGGGCGACGCCCACCGGGTGACCGATCCGTCCACTTTGGAGCGTGTCGCCACCGTCTACCGCGCGGGTGGCTGGCCGGCGTCGGTGGAGGGTGACGGGCTGACGGCCCCGTTCACCGCGCCCAGCGCCGGCCCGCCGCCGTGGCACCTGTACCGCCTGACGCTGCACACCGCTTTCGGCGTGGCCGCCGCCGAGCCCCACGGCGCCACCCGTTGGGACTTCGCGCACTGACGCCGTCGCACGGCGCCGTATCCACCAACTGGTTGATACGAGAATCCACCGACCCCGTCGCCGGCCGGGCGTCCCGCGTCCGGCCAGCGCCGGAGATCCTCGATTCATGGCGATCATCGCGGTGGAAAACCTGCACAAGCGGTACGGCCACAAGGTGGCGGTGGACGACGTGTCGTTCGCCGTCGAAGAGGGCGAGATATTCGGCATTCTCGGCCCGAACGGTGCCGGCAAGACCACAACGGTCGAGTCCGTGACCGGGCTGCGCCGGCCCGACCGGGGCAGCATCACGGTGCTCGGCCTCGATCCCCGGCGGGACCGCGCCGAGCTGCGCCAGCGGGTCGGCGTGCAGCTGCAGCAGAGCCGGCTGCAAGACAAGATCACGGTCAGCGAGGCGCTGGCGCTGTACAGCTCGTACTACCGGCACCCGGCGGACTGGCGGCAGTTGCTGGAGCGGCTCGGCCTGGCCGATCAGCGGCACACCCGGTACGGCAAGCTCTCCGGCGGGCAGCAGCAGCGCCTGTCGATCGCGCTCGCGCTCGTCGGCAGCCCGACGGTCGCGGTGCTGGACGAGCTGACCACCGGCCTGGACCCGCAGGCGCGGCGCGACACCTGGGACCTTATCGAGCAGGTCCGCGCGTCCGGCGTCACGATCGTGCTGGTCACCCACTTCATGGACGAGGCCGAGCGGCTCTGCGACCGGCTCGCTCTGATCGACGCCGGCCGGGTCGCCGCGCTGGACACGCCCGCCGGCCTGATCGCCCGCGCCGGTCGCGAGCAGCGGGTGCGGTTCACCCCGTCGACGCCGCTGGACGATGCCCTGCTGAGCGGCCTGGACGAGGTGACCAGCGTGCGGCGCGGCGGCGGCCAGGTGATCGTCACCGGCACCGGAGACCTGCTCCACGCGCTCACTTCTGTGCTGGCCCGCAACCGCATCGTCGCCCACGACCTGCGCATCGAACAGGCCAGCCTCGACGACGCCTTCGTGGCGCTGACCGGACGGAGCTACCACTGATGTCGACACTGTTGCGGATCACGATTGTCGAGGCACGGCTGTTCCTTCGGGAGCCGACCGCGGCGATACTCGGCGTGCTGTCCCCGACCATCATCCTGCTCGTCCTGGGCGCGGTGCCCGCGCTGCGCGAGCCCTCCAAGGAGTACGACGGCGCCCGGTTCGTCGAGCTGTGGGCGCCATCGGCCCTGGTGCTGGGCATCGGCGTCGTCGCGCTGCAACACATTCCGGGCGTGCTGGCCACCTACCGCGAGCACGGGGTGCTGCGACGGGTGTCCACGACGCCCGTCCACCCGGGCACGCTCCTGCTCGCCCAGCTCGTCGTGGGGTTGGTCGCGTGCCTCGTGGCGGGTGCGCTGGTGGTCGTCGCGGCCTGGCTGGTACTCGATGTCCCGCTGCCGCGGCATCCGTGGACGTTTCTGGCCGCCTTCGGTGTCGGCTTCGGGGCGGTGCTGTCCCTGGGCACGCTGATCGCCGCCGTCGCGCCGAGCAGCCGGGTCGCCGGTGGCTTGGCAACGCTCGTGTACATGGTGGTGATGTTCGCCGGCGGCGTGTTCCTGCCGCGGTTCCTGATGCCCGACGCGCTCGTGCGGATGGGCGACTACACCCCGCCCGGCGTCCAGGCCCTGTTGACCGCGTGGTCCGACAGCCCAGCGGTGCTGGCCACCGTCGGCGCGGAGACCGGGAGCACGCGGATCGTCCAGCTGGCGATAATGGCGGGCGTGGCCATCGTGGCGGGGGCGGCCGCGGCCAGGCTGTTCCGCTGGGAGTGAGGACGAGCGTGGCACCAATCGACTGGGACCGGCGGTACGCGCGGGTTCTGGTGGTCGTGCCCTGGCTTCTGCTCGCGCCCTCGGTCGCGATCAACCAGGCCACGCCCGGCCAGACCGCCGGCGAGCGGGCCGGCACGCTCGCACTGGCTACGCTCGCCGCGGCCTGGGTGTACGGCTGGCATACCCGTGTGCGGCGCGAGCGCTGGGAACGCTGGTGGCCGGGCGTCCTGTACACGGCCGGCCTGCTGGTCTTGTGCGCCGCCCTGATGGCCTACGACCTGATCTACGTGCTGTTCACCATCACCGCGTTCTTCCACTCGTACCAGCTCAGGCCGTGGCCGCTCGGAGTGGCCGGGGTGCTGGCCACGTCGGTGGTGCTGAACACGATGACGATGGGCGTACCGGAAGCCACCGCCGCGTCGCTCGGCGGCTACCTCGGGGTGATCGTCGTGCAGACGGCCGCGATCGGCGCCGGGATCGTGTTCGGCGAGAAGGCCGGCGAGCAGCAGCGGCGCCGCGACGAGATGGTGGCACGCCTGGAGGCGGCCCTGGAGGAGAACGCCGGCCTGCACGCGCAGCTGCTGACCCAGGCGCGGGAGGCCGGTGTACTGGACGAGCGGCAGCGCATGGCCCGCGAAATCCACGACACACTGGCACAGGGCCTGGCCGGCATCATCACGCAGGTGCAGGCGGCGCAGCGGGTTTGGTCCGAGCCGACGCGCGCCCGGCCGCACGTCGACCGGGCTCTCGCGCTGGCCAAGGAGAGCCTCACCGAGGCCCGCCGGTCCGTGCAGGCGCTGCAACCGCGCGAGCTGGAGGAGGCGCGGCTGCCCGACGCCGTAGCCGACCTCGCCCGGCGATGGGCGAACGAGACGGGGGTGGCGCCGAGCGTGGAGATCACCGGTGAGCCGGTGCCCCTGAGCCCGGCGATCGAGGTGGCGCTGTTTCGGGTGGCCCAGGAGGCGCTGACCAACGTGGCCAAGCACGCCCGCGCCGCGCGGGTCGGGCTGACCCTGTCGTACCTGGGCGACGTCGTGCTGCTGGACGTGCGCGACGACGGCGTCGGCATGCGTGACGCGGACGGTGGCGGCTTCGGGCTCAACAGCATGCGCCAGCGCATCCGGGGAATCGGCGGTGCCGTGACCGTCGAGAGCGCACCCGGCGAGGGCACCGCCGTCAGCGTCAGCGTACCGATGATGTCCGTGGGGGCGCCGTGATCCGGGTACTGATCGCCGATGACCACCCGATCGTCCGCAATGGGCTGCGCGGCGCGTTCGCCGGCGAGCCCGACATCGACGTCGCCGGGGAGGCAGCCGACGGCAAGCAGGCGGTCGAGCTGGCCGTCCGGCTGGGCGTCGACGTGGTCCTGATGGACCTGCGGATGCCGGTGATGACCGGCGTACAGGCGATCGCCGCGCTGCGCGAACGGGCTCCCGCCATCCGGGTACTGGTGGTGACCACCTTCGACAGCGAGGCGGACGTGCTGCCCGCGATCGAGGCGGGAGCGACCGGGTACCTGCTGAAGGACGCCACGCCCGCTGACCTGCTGCGTGCCGTGCGCGCGGCACACCGGGGCGAGTCGGTGCTGGCGCCCTCGGTGGCCGGGCAGCTGATGGGCCACGTACGCCGGCCGGGTGGTCCGGGGCTGAGCAAGCGGGAGCTGGAGGTGCTGCGGCACGTGGCGGAGGGCGCGTCGAACCGGGAGGTCGCCCGCCGGCTGTTCATCAGCGAGGCCAGCATCAAGACGCACCTGCTCCACATCTACGACAAGCTCGGGGTGCGCGACCGTGCCGCGGCGGTCGGCGAGGCCTACCGCCGCGGCCTGCTGTCATGACGCGGGGTTGCGCGATCCCGCAAAAGCTGTCGATGATCTTGCGGAATGCCGACAGCGGCGGCGCCTTGTGATCTCATCGTCCAGTCGCCTGACCGATGGGAGTACGGGATGAAGTGGCTGGCTCGGGCCGCGATGGTGCTGACCACCGTGGTGGCTATGGTGTTCACCGCCGGTCCGGTCACCGCCGGAGGCGACGAGTGGACGCGAATCCGCTGCGTCGCCGGCGGCATCGACGTGACGTCGGTGACCGACGCTGAGTTCCTCGTGCTGAAGGGCCACCTCAACTGCGCCAGCCGAGGGTCCAAGGCCACCTTCGCGTACGCCCGCTACGGCGACCGCGGCGTGGGCGTGGCGTTCTGGTTCCACCTTCAGCCGTACGCCAAGCTCGGCCCGACCGAGGCCACGGTGGAGAACCAGGTCGCCCCCGAGACCAAACGGTTCGCGGTCTGCCTCGTCACCGACTACGACGTGCGGGTCGCGTGTGTCATGGTGACGAGGAACCCGCGGCAGCATGGAGAACGCGCGCTAACCGTGCTGCCGCTGGCCACGAACTCCCACTATGTCAACCGGACGATCATCGTCACCGAATACGCCGTCGAGCACACTCCCGCCTGCGGCCACTGCTGGTAGCGACCCATCGTCGGCAAGATGTGCGGCCCTGAGGCGTTGGGACGTCTCAGGGCCGCGCGTGAGCTGCGAAGGGTCAGATCCTGCCGGCGCCGGCGCCGGCGCCCGCCCCGACGGGTGCCCTGGCGGGGCTGTCGCGTTTGGCGTGGGGGCTGTGGTGGGGTGGGGGGCCGGGGGCCGGGGCC
>NZ_JAIBNX010000223.1 GCF_026130045.1 Micromonospora sp. CPCC 205371 | reverse complement strand
TGGGGGGGCGGGGGCGGGGCGCGGCGCGGCGGGGCGTGGCGTGGCGGGGCGCGGCGTGGCGGGGCGCGCCGCGCATTGGGAGGCGGTGGGGTGGGGTTCGAGGCTGGGTGGGTTATCGGGGAGCGTTCAGGGTGAAGAACGCCGCCAGGTCTTCGGACACAAGGGCGGGCTCCTCGACCGCGGCGAAGTGGCCGCCGCGCGGCATCCGGGTCCAGCGGACCACGTTGTACAGCCGCTCGGCCCATTCGCGGGGCGCGGCGCCTTCGTCGGAGAAGTTGTTGTCGAAGGCGGCCACCGCTGTCGGCACCCGCACGACGTCGTCCGGACCGAGCGGCGTGGCAAACCATCTGTTGTCGTAGTAGTCGCGCATCGAGGTGGTGATGCTGCCGGTTGCCCAGTACAGCGTCAGGGTCGTCAGGAGGAAGTCGCGCCCGAAGCGCCCGTCCAGGTCACCGCCCGAATCGGACCACGACCGCCACTTTTCCAGCACCCACGCGGCCAGCCCGGCGGGCGAATCGGTCAGCGCGTAGCCCAGCGACTGCGGCTTCGTCGCCTGTACCTCCTTGTAGCCGCCTTCGGACCGCCACCAGGCCGTGTTGTGCGCGATGTACGCGCGCTCCGCTTCGGACAGTGGCCGCGATCCCGGCCCGGTGTACGGCGACACGTCGAGGTTGCTCAGGTGTATCCCCACCAGGGGCGACGGGTCGTCCAGTGCCATGTACGTGGTGACCGCCGACCCGAAGTCCGACCCGTGCGCCCCGTACTGCTCGTACCCGAGGTCGCGCATCAGCCGGTGCCACAGCCCAGCGACGTATCGCGTGGTGATGCCGGTGCGCGCCGGCCGCTCCGAGAAGCCGTATCCGGGCAGCGACGGCACCACCACGTCGAACCCGCGTTCGACCAGCGCCGGCACCAGCGACAGCATCTCCAGGAACGTGCTCGGCCAGCCGTGGGTCAGGATCAGGGGCAGGCCGCCGGCGCGTGCGTGGACGAAGTGGACGGACACGCCGTCGACCACGGTGCGGAAGTGGTGAAACTGGTTGAGCTCTCGTTCCCGCGCACGCCAGTCGAAGCCGTCCGCCCAGTACGCCACCAGATCGCGCAGGTAGGCGAGGTCGGTGCCCTGCGACCATGGTTCGCCGGGCGCCGGGTCGGGCCAGCGCGTGTGCCGCAGGCGTGCCGCCAGGTCGGCGAGGACCGCGTCGTCGACGTGGATCTGGAAGGGTTCCACCGGCATAGAGTATGACCGTGACCGCCGCGGGACTGCTGCTCGCCGCTGGCGCCGGCCGGCGGTACGGAATGCCGAAGGCCCTGGTCCGCCGCGATGGCCGGCTGCTGGTCGAGCACGCCACCGACATCCTCCGCGACGGGGGCTGCGCGCCGGTGGTCGTGGTGCTCGGCGCCGCTGCCGACCAGGTCCAGGCCGCGGCCGGTCTGGATGGAGCCGTCGTCAACCCGGACTGGCCGACGGGCATGGGCTCGTCGCTGCGCGCCGGCCTCGCCGCTCTCGCCGCGACCGACGCGGAGGCCGCCGTCGTGCTGCTGGTCGACCAGCCCGGGATCACGGCCGCCGCCGTGCGCAGGCTCGTCGCGCTGTCCGGGCCCGATGTCCTCGCCATGGCCGGGTACGCCGGCCGGCGCGGCCACCCGGTGCTGCTCGGGCGGGACCATTGGGCTGGCGTCGCGGCGCTGGCCAACGGCGATGTGGGCGCCCGGCCCTATCTTTCGGCGCACCCGGTGCGGATCGTGCCGTGCGAGGACGTAGCCGACGATCGTGACGTGGACACGCCCGAGGAGCACACTGGGTCTCATGCGTGAGGTCATCGACGACCTGCTTCCGTGGTGGCGCGAGGGCAAGCCGGTGGGCATGGCAACGGTCGTCGCGACGTGGAGCAGCGCGCCGCGCCCGCCCGGCGCGACCATGCTGGTCGGGCCGGACGGCACGGCCGTCGGCAGTGTGTCGGGTGGGTGCGTGGAGGGCGCGGTCTACGAGCTTTGCCAGGAGGCCGTCGCCGGTGGACCGCCGCGCCTTCAGCGGTACGGGGTGAGCGACGACGAGGCCTTCTCGGTGGGCCTGACCTGCGGGGGCACCATCGAGCTGTACGTCGAACGGGTCGACCGGGAGACGTTTCCGCAGCTCGCCGACGTGGCCGAGTCGATCGACAAGCAGGTGCCGGTGGGCGTGCTCACCTGCATCGAGGGGGCGGAAGACCGGCTCGGCCGGCACATGGTGATCTGGCCCGACCGGCGCGACGGCACGCTGGGCTCGGCGCGGCTCGACGACGCGGCCACCGACGACGGGCGCGGTCTGCTCGCCGCCGGGCGCACCGGTGTGCTGCACTACGGCCCGGACGGGCAGCGCCGGGGCGGCGGGCTCAGCGTGCTGGTGCGGTCGTACGCGCCGCGCCCCCGGATGATCGTCTTTGGTGCGATCGACTTCGCGGCGGCGGTGGCCCGGATCGGCGCCTTTCTCGGATACCGGGTGACCGTCTGCGACGCCCGCCCGGTCTTCGCCACCCAACGCCGCTTCCCGGAGGCCGACGAGGTGGTGGTGGCGTGGCCACACAAGTACCTGACCGCCGAGGCGGAAGCCGGCCGGATCGACGAGCGCAGCGTCGTCTGCGTGCTCACGCACGACCCCAAGTTCGACGTGCCGGTGCTGCGGATAGCGCTGGAGATGCCGCTCGCCTACGTCGGCGCGATGGGCTCACGCCGTACCCATGACGACCGGATTGCGCGGCTGCGGGAGGCCGGTGTCGGCGACGCCGCGCTGGGGCGGCTGTCGTCACCGATCGGGCTCGACCTGGGTGCGCGGACCCCAGAGGAGACCGCCGTGAGCATCGCGGCCGAGATCATCGCGAGCCAGTGGGGCGGTCACGGCCGCCGCCTGTCGGAGACCGAGGGGCGCATCCACGGGTAGCCGCTGGCTAGCTCTCCTGCAGCACCGCGATGATGTTGCCCGCCGGATCGGTGAACCAGGCGATGCCCGGGCCCATCTCGTCGCGCACGATGCCCTTTTCGTCCTGCTTGAAGCCGTCGTACCTCTCGAAGCGGATGCCCCGCGCCGTAAGGTCGTCGACCGCCTGGTCGATGTCGTCGACCGGGAAGTTCAGCACCGTGAAGCTCGCCGGTGTGTGGCTGTCTTTGGGGTAGACCATGATGCGGCTGTCGCCATTGGCCGGGTGCAGGAACAGCACCCCGAATTCGCTGTCGCTGACCCGCATCCCCAGCGTGCCGCCGTAGAACTCCCTGGCCTTGGCCAGGTCGTCGACGGAGAAGCTGCTGAACGCCTTCGTGCTTCCAAACATCGCCGTGCTCCTTAGTGAGCTCTGGGTCGCCCGGAGGGGTTATGCCACCAATGCACAGCTTTGCTGATCGTGGGTGACCAGTGCATGCCGAATGCCGTAGATTTCGTCGACGACTCCCCGGGCCCACCGCATCCGCGGCGCGGCGATCTCGGGGTGGTCGCCGTAGGCGGCGGCAACGTCGGCGGCGCAGCCACGGGTGCCGCCGTGTGCGCGCACCGCGGCGCGGATCGCGTCGGCGACGTCGGCCGCGGTGGGGCGGCTGCTGGTGGACAGGTGGCTGGTGAAGAGCGCTTCCGCGCGGGCGGCGGTGAGCGGGTCAACCTTCGCGATCATCGGAATCTCCTCCTGCGTTTTCGTCTTCCTCTTTCGAACGGTTAGACGGCCCGGTGGGTGCGGACTCATCGGTGCCTGCCGAAGAAATCACTCTTCTCATGGCCGGAACGTAACAGCGGGGTACGACACAATCGCGGGATGACGGAGACCGATCTTCTCGCCGCACGGCTCGCCGCGGCGGGCTTCGCGGACGTCGTTTCGCTGGAGCCGGCTCCCGGCGGCGTTGTCGCCCACGCCGGGCTCGCCACCAGGGAAGACGGCACGCGGCTGTTCGCCAAGACCCTCGACTCCCCGGGAGCCGACATCTTCGCCGTCGAGGCCGAGGGTCTTCGCGCCCTGGCGGCTGTGCCGGGCGTCCACACTCCCGCGGTACGCCTGGCGACGGCCGACATCCTCGTGCTCGAACCGGTCGGACCGCGCCTGGACACGACCGAGTTCTGGGCGACACTGGGGCACATGGTGGCGACGCTGCACACCACGACGGGGTCCGAGCGGTTCGGATGGCACCGCGACGGATGGCTCGGGCGGCTGCGGCAGCCCAACGGGTGGAGCGACGACGGGCACGCGTTCTTCGCCGAGCACCGCATCCTGCGGTGGCTGACCGAGCCGCTGGTGTCGGCCGTGTTCGACGCCGACGACCGCCGCGCACTGGAGCATCTGTGCGATCGGCTGCCGGACCTGGTACCCGATCAACCCGCCGCTCTCACGCACGGTGACCTCTGGACGGGCAATGTGCTCGGGGACGCCTCGGGTCGGCCCGTGCTGATCGATCCCGCCGTTTCGTACACGTGGCCCGAGGTCGATCTCAGCATGATGTGGTCGTGCGACCGGCCAGCGGAGTCCGACGCCTTCTTCGCGGCGTATGAGGAGGTCGCGCGGCCGCACGACGGCTGGCGCGACCGGATGCCGCTGCTGCACCTGCGCGAGCTGCTCAGCCAGATCGCGCACGGCGACGGCGACTGGGGCGCTCTCGACGTGATCCGCAAGACCATCGCGCCATTCCGGAGGGTGGGGGCATGAGCAGCGACGAGGTGACGCTCACCAATCTCGATCAGCCCCTCTTCGAAGGGTCGGGGGCCACCAAACGGGATCTCGTCGAGTACCTCGACGCGATGCACGACCGGATCATCCCCGAGCTGCGCGACCGGCCGCTGTCGGTGATCCGGGTGCTGCGCGGGCAGAAGCCGTTCATGCAGAAGAACGTGCCCAAGTACACGCCGGAATGGGTGCGGACCGTGACGATGTGGGCGGAGTCGTCCCACCGCGACGTCTCGTACGCCCTGTGCGACGACCGGCGGACGCTGATGTGGTTAGCGAACCAGCGCGCGATCGAATATCACCCGGCGCTGATGCGGACCGAGCGGTGGGACCGGCCGACGCACCTGGTGCTCGACCTGGACCCGCCAGAGGGTTCCGATGATGGCGTTCCCGCGTTCCGGCAGGCGGTGCGGGCCGCGCTGCTGGTCCGGCAGGCGCTCACCGACCTCGGCCTGGCCGGGGCGGTCAAGACCAGCGGCGCGAAGGGCGTGCACGTGTTCGTACCGGTAGCGGACGCGGCCTTCGACGACGCCGCGGCCGCCACGCGGGCGATCGCGGCGCGCGCCGAGCGGCTCGACCCGGTGCTCGCGACCACGGCTTTCATCCGGGAAGACCGCGGCGGCAAGGTCTTCATCGACTCGACCCGGGCGGGTGGTGCGACGGTGGTGGCGGCGTACAGCCCACGGCTGCGCCCGGGCGTGCCGGTGTCTTTCCCGGTCGACTGGGACGACGTCGAGTCGGTCGTGCCGGCCGATTTCACCATCCACACCGCGCCGGGGCTCCTGGCCGGCGCCAACCCGTGGGCCGAGCGGCTGCCGTCGCCGCAACACCTACCTGAAGACCTTGTCGCGGAGGGCCACACGATCCCGATCGCTCGCGTGCAGGCCATGCACGAGGGCAAACGCCGAGCCCGGTTACGGGGTCAGGTGGAGGGCTAGGAAGAGGTCGACCCGGGTGTCGAAGCTCGTCAGATCGCGGCCGGTCAGGGCCTCGATGCGGCCGATGCGGTAGCGGAGCGTGTTGACGTGCACGTGCAGCCGCTCGGCGCAGCGCGTCCACGAGCCGCCACAGTCCAGGAAGTCGTGGAGTGTCCTGACCAGGTCGGCGTCGTGTGCGCGGTCGTATTCGAACAGCGGCCCGAGCAGCCGTTCCCGGAACGCGGCGCGCGCGTCCATCGGCACCCGGGCCAGCAGGAGCTGATATGACGCCAGGTCGCTGGACGCGACCACCGCTGTGGGCCCGGGGCCCGCCGGGTAGGCGTGCCTGCCCTCCCCAACGCCGCCCGCCAGCGTCGATGGGCCGGCGGCCGGGCCCCTCACGCCGATCGACAGCTGGCCTCCGCCCAGGCCCGGTGCGAGCGCGTCGATCGCCGTGCGCAGCGCGGCGGCGACGTCGCCGCCCTGCGGCTCCGCGACGATCGCGAGCACCCCGGCCTCGGGCAGCGGGGTTACCACCGCGCGGTCGGTCACCGTGCGCAGCGCCTCCTGGAGCACCGCGAGGCCCAGCTCGGGCGGGGCTCGCAGGCCGGTCAGGGCGGCGACGACCGCGACGAGCGTCGCGTCGGGCGCCAGGCCGCAGGACAGCAGCCCGGCCCGCAGGTCGGCCGGCTCGGCGCCGGTCGCGAGCAGGTGGCCGAGGCCGTCGGCGAGGCGGTGTTCGACGCGGACGACCTCGTCGAGCTGGGTGCGTTCCAGTACCGCGAGGCTGGCGAGCTCGTCGAGGGCCTCCGGCGGGCGGTGGGCGTCGCCTTCGGCGGGACACGCGAGGAACCACGACGCCAGGCGGTGTTCGGGACGGCCGGGCACGGCGACGAGGTGGTACCGCTGGCCGTCGACCGTGACCACGGCGGGGAGCCGGCCGGCGGCCAGGAACGCCCGTGCGAGCGCCGCGGCTGGGGCGCCCAACGGTGCTGTGCCGGCGATCAGCCGCCCGGTGGGCGAGAGAATCCAGCAGGCAACGCCCAGGTCGGCGGCCATCGGCGGGAGCAGGTCGGCCAGGCGGGCACCGGCGGCCATCGCCGCCATGAGGCCGCGCTGGCGCCCGAGTACGGAGGCGAGGCCGCTCGCCCGGTGCGCCCACAGCGACTGGTTGACGTGGTCGACGATCTCGCGGAACGAGACCTCGACGGGCACCTCGAACAGCGGCACGCCGTGGCGGCGGCACGCGGTGACCAGGTCGGGCGGCACGGAGCCGTAGACCGCGTCGCCGGCGCCGATCGCGGTGACGCCGCCGGCCGCGCACGCCGCGACGAACGCCTCCGAATCACCGGGCTGGCGCCGCCACATGAGACCGGTCAGCACCACCTCGCCACCGGCCAGGTAGCGGCGCGGATCGAGGAGATCTGTCACGTATATCCGGTTTACCGGCCGATCGGCGCCCTCGGCGCCGGTCAGCAGGGCGAGCTTCAGCCGGGGCTGGTCAAGCAGCTCACGCAGCAGCATCGCGGGTCCTTCGGGCCGGTTTGGAGGAACCTACGAAAACCATACGGCGACCGTGTATCGGTTTCGGTGTTGTCGCCGCTTCAAGGACGTAACAGCCGGCTGTTGTACTCGTCTAATGGCGGAACTCTCGCAGTTCAATGCCCTGTCGCCGGCCGACGCCGAACACGAGCTGCTGGCCTGCTGCGCCGCTCCCGCGTGGGCCCGGGAGGTCGCCGCCGGTCGGCCGTACCGGGACGTGCTGGCGCTCCGCGCGGCGGGTGATCGCGCGGCGCGCCACCTGACCTGGGAGGACGCGGCGCAGGCGCTGTCCGCACACCCGCGGATCGGCGAGCGACCGGCGGGCGACGACCGGGAGTCGGCCTGGTCCCGGCGTGAGCAGGCCGGCGTGGCCGAGTCGGCCAAGGAGGCGCTCGCGGAGGCGAACAGGGCGTACGAGGAGCGGTTTGGGCACGTCTTCCTGATCTTCGCGACGGGCAAGACCGACGCGGAGATGCTGGCGGCCGCGCGGGAGCGCCTGGCGAACGACGAGGAGACCGAGAGGGGCGTGGTGCAGAACGAACTGCGCAAGATCGCGTTGCTGCGGCTGGAACGGCTCGTGTCATGAGCCTGCCTGGTTTTGGCGGGTTGTCCACGCACGTGCTCGACAACGCCACCGGCACGCCGGCCCGGGGGGTGCCGGTGAGGCTGGAACGCCGCGACGGCGACAAGTGGTCGCCGGTCGCCGCGGGCGCGACCGACGCCGACGGCCGGCTGCGCGATTGGGTACCGGAGGGGGAGTGGCGGGCGGCCGTGTACCGGCTGGCTTTCGACACGGCCGCCCACCTCGGACCCGACGCCTTCTTCCTGGAGGTGGCGGTGGTCTTCCAGGTCGCCGACATCGCGCGGCATCACCACGTGCCGCTGTTGCTCAGCCCGTACGGCTACACCACCTATCGGGGGAGTTGAGATGAGCATCGTGCTGGGCCCCAACCAGTACGGCAAGGCGGAGACGCGCGTCGTGCGGGTGGTGCGCGACGGCGCACGCCACGAGTTGCGCGACCTCAACGTCAGCGTCGCGCTGGCCGGCGACCTGGCCGGCACCCACCTCACCGGCGACAACGCGGCGGTACTCCCGACCGACACCCAGAAGAACACCGTGTACGCGTTCGCGAAGCGGTACGGCATCGGCGAGCCGGAGGAGTTCGGGCTGCGGCTGGCGCGGCACTTCGTCTCGTCGCAACCGTCGATCGGCCGGGCACGAGTGTCCATCGAGCAGTACGCCTGGCGGCGGCTCGGCCCCCACTCGTTCCAGCGCGACGGCGGCGAGACGCGCACGTGTGCGGTCACAGTGGACGGTGAAGACGAGTGGGTGGTGTCCGGCATAGCCGACCTGGTGCTGCTGAACTCCACCGACTCGGAGTTCTGGGGGTACGTCAAGGACGAGTACACGACCTTGCCGGAGACGAAGGACCGCGTGCTCGCGACGGCGGTGTCGGCGCGATGGCGGCATGGCGGCTCCGGCGGTGATTGGGCGCCCTCCTACGACGGTGTGCGGGGCGCGCTCGTCGCCGCGTTCGTCGAGACGCACAGCCTGTCGCTCCAGCAGACGCTGTACGCGATGGGGCGCCGGGTGCTGGAGGAGCGGCCGGAGATCGTCGAGGTGCGGCTCACGCTGCCCAACAAGCACCACCTGCTCGTCGACCTGTCGCCGTTCGGGCTCGACAACCCCAACGAGGTGTTCGTGGCCGCCGACCGCCCATATGGACTGATCGAAGGCACAGTACTGCGAGCCGACGCGTCGCCAGCCGATGGAGCATTCTGATGGACTTCCTGCAACCCTCCACATGGGATGATGCGCTGGCCGCCAAGGCCGCGCACCCCGACGCGGTGCCGATCGCCGGTGGCACCGACGTGATGGTGGAGCTGAACTTCGACCGCCGCCGCCCGCCCGCGCTACTCGACCTGACCCGGGTCGCCCCGCTCACCGAATGGGGCACCGACGGCGACATGCTGCGCGTGGGAGCCGGCGTCTCGTACCGCCGGATCATCGAGGAACTGGGGTCCAAGCTGCCCGGCCTGGCAATGGCGTCCCGCACGGTCGGGTCGCCGCAGATCCGCAACCGCGGCACGGTCGGCGGCAACCTCGGCTCGGCATCGCCCGCCGGCGACGCGCACCCGCCGCTGCTCGCTTCCGGTGCGCTCGTCGAGCTGGCGTCGGTACGCGGAACGCGGCGGGTGCCGGTCGACGCGTTCTTCCTCGGTCCGAAACGGAGCGTGCTGGAGCCCGACGAGCTGATCGCCGCGTTCCTGGTACGCCCGGGCGGGGTGGAGCAGTTCGCGAAGGTGGGCACGCGCAACGCGATGGTGATCGCGGTGTGTTCCTTCGCGCTGTCGCTCTCTCGGGAGGCGCGGAGAGTGGGCACCGGCATCGGTTCGGCGGCGCCGACTCCGATCCGTGCGCTGGAGGCGGAGGAGTTCCTGGCGGCGTCGCTGGACTGGGAGGCGCGCGGCCCGGTGCCCCCGTCCGTTGCGAGACGCTTCGGGGAGCTGGTCGCGGCGGCGGCAGCACCGATCGACGACGTGCGCGGCACGGCCGCGTACCGGAGCCACGCGCTGTCGGTGCTCGCGCGCCGCACGCTCGCGTGGGCTTGGAAGGGGATGGCATGAGGCTGAACTGCACGGTCAACGGTGAGCCCAGGCAGGCCGACGACGTGTGGGCGGGCGAGAGCCTGCTCTACGTGCTGCGCGAGCGGCTCGGGCTGCCGGGCAGCAAGAACGCCTGCGAGCAGGGCGAGTGCGGTTCGTGCACGGTGTACATGGACGGCACGCCGGTGTGCGCCTGCCTGGTCGCGGCGGGACAGGCCGAGGGGCGCGACGTGGTGACCGTCGAAGGGCTCGCCGACGGGCCCGTGCAGCAGGCCTTCCTCGCGGCCGGCGCCGTCCAGTGTGGATTCTGCACACCCGGACTGGTGGTGGCGGTGCACGACCTTCTAGCCCGCGACTCGGCACCGACCGACCCCGAGATCCGGGAAGCGTTAGCGGGCAACCTGTGCAGATGCACCGGCTACGAGAAGATCCTGGACGCCGTACGGATCGCGGCCGCGTCATGATGATCGTCGAAGGCTGCGCGGTGGCCACAATGGACGCGGCCGGCACCGAGTACGCCGAAGGGCACGTCGCCGTCGAAGACGGCCGGATCGTGGCAGTAGGCGCCGGCAGTTACCCCGGACCGGGGGAGCGCGTCGACGGCACCGGCTGCCTCGCCACCCCCGGCCTCGTCAACACCCACCACCACCTGTACCAGTGGGCCACCCGCGGGCTCGCCCAGCAGGAGAACCTGTTCGGCTGGCTGACCGAGCTGTACCCCATCTGGGCGCGCCTCGACGAGCAGGTGGTAGCCGACACGACGGCCGCGGGACTCGGCTGGCTGGCCCTTTCCGGCTGCACGACCAGCTCCGACCACCACTACGTGTTCCCCAGCGGGGTCGGCGACCTGGTGGCCGCCCAGGCCAGCGCCGCCGCCGAGATCGGGCTGCGCTTCCACCTGTGCCGCGGCTCGATGGACCTCGGCGTCTCCGCTGGCGGCCTACCGCCCGACGAGGTGGTCGAGGACACCGAGGCGGCACTCGCCGGCACCGAGGCTGCGATCGACCGGTACCACGACCCGGCACCAGACGCGATGCTGCGAGTGGCCGTTGCGCCGTGCTCGCCGTTCTCCGCCACCGGCAAGCTGATGAGCGAGGCAGCGGCGCTCGCCCGCCGGCGCGGCGTCCGGCTGCATACCCACCTCGCCGAAACGGTCGAGGAAGAAGAGTACTGCCGCGAGAAGCACGGCTGCACGCCGGTCGAGTACGCCGAACGCCTCGGCTGGCTGGGCGACGACGTGTGGCACGCGCACGCCGTGCACCTCGACGCGAGCGCGGTAGCCAAGTTCGCCGCCACCGGCACGGGGGTCGCCCACTGTCCCAGCTCCAACGCGCGGCTGGGTGCGGGCGTGTCACCGGTACCCGATCTGCTGGCCGCCGGCGCGCCCGTCGGCCTCGGTGTCGACGGCTCGGCGTCGCAGGAGGCGAGCCAGCTTGGTGCGGAGATGCGCCAAGCATTGTACGCCGCGCGGCTGCGCGGCGGGCCGGCGGCGCTGACCGCCCGGCAGGCGCTGTCGCTCGGCACCATAGGCGGCGCGCGCTGCCTTGGCCGTTCCGAAGAGCTGGGCTCGCTGGAGCCCGGCAAGCTCGCCGACGTCGCGCTGTGGCGGATCGACGGGCTCGGCCACGCCGGCATCGACGATCCCGTGGCAGCGCTGGTGTTCGGCCCACCGGCCACTGTGGAGCTGCTGCTCGTCGGCGGCCGACCGGTGATCGAGGCGGGCCGGCTGCGCACCGCCGACGAACGAGACTTGGCCCGGCGCACCGTCCGGGCGCACGAGAGGCTGCTACGGCGATGACCACTGTGGAGACCCAGGTAATCAGTGGCGTCGGCACCAGCCCGAAGCGCCCCGACGGCGGGCTGAAGGTGCGGGGCGAGTTCGCGTTCTCGTCCGACCTGTGGGCCGACGACATGCTGTGGGGCGCGACGCTGCGCAGCCCCCACCCGCACGCCCGCATCCGTGGCATCGACATCACCGCGGCGGTGGCGCTGCCCGGCGTCTACGCGGTGCTCACCCAGGAGGATGTGCCGGGCGCCAAGCGGTACGGGTTGGAGATCGCCGACCAGCCGGTGCTCGCGATGGACGAGGTGAGGTACCAGGGCGAGCCGGTCGCGGTCGTGGCGGCCGACCACCCGGAGACCGCGCGCCGAGCCGCCGCCCGGATCGCAGTCGACTATGAGGTGCTGCCCGCCGTCACCGAGGCATCACTTGGTGTCCTCTTGCGGCATGTGCCCGTTCGAGCCGGCGACCCGGCGGCGAAGGCCGACGTGGTGGTCACGGGCGAGTACCAGGTGGGCATGCAAGACCAGGCGTTCCTGGGTCCCGAGTCAGGGCTCGCGGTGCCGGCCGAAGACGGTGGCATCGACCTGTACGTCGCCACCCAGTGGCTGCACGTCGACCAGAAACAGGTCGCCGAGTGCCTCGGGCTGCCCGCCGACAAGGTGCGGCTCAGCCTCGCCGGCGTCGGTGGCGCATTCGGTGCGCGCGAAGACCTGTCGATGCAGGTGCACGCGAGCCTGCTGGCGCTCCACACTGGACGCCCGGTGAAGATGGTGTACGGCCGGGAGGAGTCGTTCTTCGGCCACGTGCACCGGCACCCCGCCAAAATGTGGTACGAGCACGGAGCCACCCGCGACGGCAAGCTGGTGTACGTCAAGGCGAAGATAGTGCTCGACGGTGGCGCGTATGCCTCCAGCTCCACCGCCGTAGCCGCCAACGCCGCGACCCTCGGCATCGGCCCATACGAGGTGCCAAACGTCGTGATGGACGCCTCGGTTTACTACACCAACAACCCGCCCTGCGGCGCGATGCGTGGATTCGGCGCGGTGCAGGCGTGCTTCGCGTACGAGTCCCAAATGGACAAGCTTGCTCTTGAACTGGGCCTCGATCCGGTGGAAGTGCGGCTTCGTAACGCGATGACCACCGGATCGCGCATGCCCACAGGGCAGATCGTGGAGGGTCCGGCGCCGGTCGCATCGTTGTTGACGCGAGTGCGGTCCTTCCCGCCGCCGCCCTCATCCAGTGGCGACCTCCGCGAAATGCCCGGCGGCGTCTCGAACACGACGCACGGCGAGGGCGTGGTCCGCGGCATCGGATACGGCATCGGTATCAAGAACGTCGCCTTCTCCGAAGGCTTCGACGACTACGCCACCGCGCGGGTCCGGTTGGAGGTCATCGGCGGCGAGCCAGCGGTACTCGTACACACCGCCGCCGCCGAGGTCGGCCAAGGCCTGGTGACCGTGCAGGCGCAGATCGCCCGCACCGAGTTGGGCGTCGAACGGGTTACGGTGGCGACAGCCGACACCTCCGTCGGCAGCGCGGCCCCGCCGTCGCCGCCCCGGCAAACGACCAGGACGGGCGCCGCCGTGGGGGCCGCACGCCAGGCGGTCCGGACCGAGCTGCTGGCCCGCGTGGGCGGCGCCCGCCTCGACGGCGGCAAGGTGCTGTCCGAGAGCGGCACGGTCGTCGCCGACCTGGCCGCCTCCATTGGCGACGAACCGATCGAGAAGACCGTCGAGTGGCGGCACCGGCCCACATATCCGCTCGACCCGGTGACCGGGCAGGGAAACGCCCACGTGCAGTACGCGTTCGCCGCGCACCGGGCCACCGTCGACGTCGACCTGGACCTGGGCCTGGTGCGGGTGGTCGAGATCGTGACCGCGCAAGACGTGGGCAAGGCGGTCAACCCGCTCGCCGTCGAGGGCCAGATCCACGGCGGCACCGCGCAAGGGCTCGGCCTCGCGCTCATGGAGGAGATCCAGATCGTCGACGGTGTCGTGCGGAACCCGTCATTCACCGACTATCTGATCCCTACAATTCTCGATATGCCGCCGATGAAGGTCGACATCCTCGAAATGGCCGACCCACATTCGCCGTACGGACTCCGCGGCGTCGGGGAGCCACCGACCATCTCCTCCACCCCGGCGATCGTCGCCGCCATCAGGGCCGCGACCGGCAAGGCCCTGACCCGGGTACCGGTACGACCCGAGCACATCGTGGAGTAGCGCAATGCGCGACGCGCTCGGCCGGCCGCTCCTCACGGGCGCGCTGATCGTCGGGCTCTACTACCTGGTACCGGTCGAGCCGGGCGTCGGCACCACGCTGATGCTCGTGCGCGCCCTCGCCACTGTGGTGGTCGGCATACTGATCACCCGGATGATCGTCCGCCAGGTACGGCGGAGCCTCAGCCATCCCGGCGAGGGGTCGCTAGCCGGTCTGCTGACCGCGATCGTGGGCGGGGTGGCGTTCTTCGCCCTGGCCGACTACATCACCGCGATGTCGTCGTCCGGCCAGTTCGTCGGGCTGGCCACGAAGACGGATGCGCTGTACTTCGCGCTCGCTACCCTGACCACCGTCGGGTACGGCGACATCCACGCCGCCGGCCAGCTAGCCCGAGCCGTGGTGGCAGCCCAGCTCGTGTTCAACGTGGTCATCATCGCGACGGGCGCATCGGTCCTGACCCGCGAGCTAGCCTCCCGCGCCCGCAACCACCCCTAACCCCCACACCCCGCGACACACGCACTCCCGCCATCCGCGCCGCCCGTGCCGCGTGCCCCGCGCGTCCGTGCCGCGTGCCCCGCGCGTCCGTGCCGCGTGCCGCACGTCCGTGCCGCGTGCCGCGCGCCCGCGCCGTGCGCCGCG
>NZ_JAIBNX010000222.1 GCF_026130045.1 Micromonospora sp. CPCC 205371 | reverse complement strand
GGCGCGGGCGCGGAGCGCGGGCGCGGAGCGCGGGCGCGGAGCGCGGGGCGCGGGGCGCGGGGCGCGGGGCGCGGGTTAGCGGAAGTCGCGGGAGCGGGGGATGACGGGGGCGGGTACGGGGTCCAGGCGGTTCGCCGTCAGGTTGATGACGCCCTCGTGCTTTTCCAGACGGCCTCGCACCAGCAGAGCGTTGCTCGTGCGGGCCACTTTTCGATAGCGCAGCCAAAGCCCCGGCGTACATGTCACGTTGAGCATTCCCGTCTCGTCTTCCAGGTTCATGAACGTGATGCCGCCCGCGGTCGCCGGCCGCTGCCGGTGTGTCACGATGCCGCCTACCCGCACCTGTCGCCCGCTTTCGATCAGCCCGAGCCGCGCGATCGGCACCGCGCCCGCCTCGTCGAGCCGTGAACGAATGAATCGCACCGGGTGGCTTTCCGGCGACAGGCCGGTGGCCCACACGTCGGCGACGAGCCGGTCGACGGCGTCCATGCCGGGCAGCGGGGGTGGGTTGGCGCCGGTGGTGGTGCCGGGTAGGCGGTCGCGGCGTTCCTGGGCTGCGGCGCCGGCCGCCCACAGCGCTTCGCGCCGGTCGAGGCCGAAGCACGCGAACGCGTCAGCGGTGGCCAGCGCCTCCAACTGGGCCGCCGTCAAACCAACCCGCCGCGCGAGGTCGACCATGTCCCGGTACGCGCCGTTGGCAGCCCGTTCTTCCTCCACGCGAAGCGCTACGTCTTCGCCCAGTGTGCGCACTGTGGACAGTCCAAGACGGACTGCGGGACCGCCCAGCCCCCACTGGTGTGGCGGTTCGCCGGGTACGCCGCGCCAGCGGGTGTCGGGTGTGGACTCCAAGGTGGCTTTGGCGGCGCTGGCGTTGATGTCGGGACGTCGTACTTCGACCCCGTGGCGGCGGGCGTCGTCGACCAGGGTCTGTGGCGAGTAGAAGCCCATCGGCTGGGCGTTGAGCAGCGCGGCGAGGAACGGCCCCGGGTGGTACCGCTTGAGCCATGAGCTGGCGTACACCAGGTAGGCGAAGCTGATCGCGTGGCTCTCCGGAAAGCCGAAGCTCGCAAACGACGAGAGCTTCAGGAAGATGTCGTCGGCCAGTTCGCCGGTGATGCCGCGCTCGGCCATGCCGGCGTACAGCCGATCGCGGATCGCGGCCATCCGCTCGTTGGAGCGTTTCGAGCCCATGGCCCGGCGCAACTGGTCGGCCTCGGACGCGTTGAAACCGGCCACGTCGATGGCGAGCTGCATGAGCTGCTCCTGAAAGAGCGGCACGCCAAGGGTCTTGTGCAGCGCGTTGCGCATGAGCGGATGCGGGTAGTCCCATGCTTCTTGCCCGTTCTTGCGCCGGATGTACGGGTGCACCGAGCCGCCCTGGATCGGGCCGGGCCGGATCAGCGCCACCTCGACGACCAGGTCGTAGAACTCGCGGGGCTTGAGCCGGGGCAACGTGGCCATCTGCGCGCGGCTCTCCACCTGGAACACGCCCACCGAGTCGGCGCGGCAGAGCATGTCGTAGATCTCGGGATCGTCGAGCGCCATCGTACTCAGTTCGAGGTCGGAGCCGATCATCTCGCAGGCGTACCGGAGCGCGGAGAGCATCCCCAGCCCCAGCAGGTCGAACTTGACCAGCCCGGCCATCGCGCAGTCGTCCTTGTCCCACTGGAGGACCGTGCGCCCGGGCATCCGCGCGTGCTCGACGGGGCACACGTCGATCACCGGCCGGTCGCAGATCACCATGCCGCCGGAGTGGATGCCCAGATGCCGCGGGAACGTCTGCAACTCGTTGGCGTACTCGATGACCCGCCCCGGGATGTCGTCGACGTCCACCGCCGCAACGGAGCCCCAGCGGTCGATCTGCTTGCTCCACGCGTCTTGCTGGCCGGGCGAGAAGCCGAACGCCTTGGCGATGTCGCGCACCGCCGACCGTGGCCGGTACGAGATCACGTTGGCGACCTGCGCGGTGTGCTCCCGCCCGTACCTCTTGTAGACGTGCTGGATGACCTCTTCTCGCCGGTCGGACTCGATGTCGACGTCGATGTCGGGCGGTCCGTCGCGCTCGGGGGCGAGGAAGCGCTCGAAGAGCAGTTCGTGCTGTACCGCGTCGACGTTGGTGATGCGCAGCGCGTAGCAGACCGCCGAGTTGGCGGCCGATCCTCGCCCCTGGCAGAAGATGCCCTCTTTATGGCAGAACGACACGATGTCGTACACGATCAGGAAGTAACCCGGGAAGCGCAGCTGCTCGATCATGCCCAGCTCGTGCTCGATCTGTTTGTACGCCTGCGGGTTGGCGGCCGGCGGCCCGTACCGGACCAGCGCCCCCTCCATCGTCAGGTGCCGCAGCCAGCTCATCTCGTCGTGCCCCGGCGGCACCGGGTAGTCGGGCAGGTTGGGCGCCACGAGCTTGAGGTCGAAGGCCAGCTCGGCGCCGAACTCGGCGGCCCGCTCGACCGCGCCGGGATAGTCGGCGAACCGGGCCGCCATCTCGTCGCCGTCGCGCAGGTGTGCGGTAGCCGCCGCCGGCAGCCAGCCGTCGATCTCGTCGAGGCTGCGCCGTGCGCGTACCGCTGCCAGAGCGGTCGCCAGCTTGCGCCGCCCCGGGGTGGCGTAGTGGACGTTGTTGGTGGCGACCGCGGGAAGTCGCGCCGCGACGGCGAGCGCGGCGAGCGCCTCGTTGCGATCGCCGTCGTAAGGGTCGCCGTGGTCGGTCAGCTCGACCGCGACGTTGTCGCGCCCGAACGCCTCGACCAGCCGGTCGAGCTCGCGCGCCGCGGCGGCCGGGCCCCCGACCCGCAACGCCGCCGGCACGTGCCCCTTGCGGCAGCCGGTGAGCACCAGCACCTGCTTGCCCAGGGTCTCGCCCACCTCTTCCAGCGAGCCGTAGACCGGACGTCCCTTCTCGCCGCCCCGCAGGTGCGCGCGGCTGGTGGTGCGGGCGATCGCCGCGTACCCGGCGGGACCGCGCGCCAGCACGAGCAGGTGCCGCCCGGCCGGGTCGGGCTCACCGTTCTGCGGGCCGGGCAGTTCGAGCGACAGCTCGGCGCCGAAGACGGTGGGCAGCTCCAGCCCGCGGGCCGCCTCGGCGAACCGCACCACGCCGTAGAACCCGTCGTGGTCGGTCACCGCGAGCGCGCTGAGCCCGCGCCGGGCCGCCTCTTCGGCCAGCTCCTCGGGGTGGCTGGCACCGTCGAGGAAGCTGAAGTTGGTGTGGCAGGCCAGCCCCGCGTACGGCACGGTGCCGCGCGCGCGGCCGAGGGCCGGCGCCTCGTAGGCCGGGCGCTTGCGGCTGAAGGCCGCGGAGTCGCCGCCATCGCCGTCGAGCGCCAGCGGGTCGACCACGGGTGGTCGTCCTGAGAGCGTCCGTTCCAGCTCTCCCCACGGTACCGGCGGATTGTGCCACCCCACCGCGTCACCACCTCCGCTCAGTCATAGAGCGCCTCTACCGTCCACGCGCCGCCGGCGAGGGAGAGGAGGACGGCTCGGCCGTCCGACAGGCCAACCTGGAGCCGGGCACGGCGGACGCTCTCGGCGGGCGCCCACCACCGCTCGTCGACTGGCCACGGACCGGCCCAGCCGGTGACCTCAGCGCCGCCGAGAGCCCCGCCGCGTACGCCGAGAGCCCCACCGCGTACGCCGAGAGGCGGCGCGCTGACCGCCAGCCGGGCGCTTACCACCACCGGCTCGCCGACCCTGTCGTGTACCGCGACCGGCGGCGACCCGGGCGGCGAACGGTCCGAATCGCCACGCGCGGCCCGCGAGTCGAACTGCGAGTACACCGTCACCGGCTGCGGCGGCGGAATCCGGCCCGGCCACGGCGGCTCCGCGGGCCGGGCGGGCACCCGCTCGTCGCCCCAGGGCACCATGCGCACCTGGTCGGCGGCGCCGCGCCCGCCACCGGACACCGGGGTGACCACCGCCTCCGGCCCGAGCATGCCCTGCACCCGGCTCATCGCCCGGTGCGCCCGCTCGCGCTCCTCGCCCGTCTCGCCCCAGAGTCCCGGCTGCAACCCGGCGTGGGCGAGCACCCCGTCGGGAATCAGCCGCAGCCGGAGAATGCCCGCGCTGGGCCGGTCGCGCCCGGTCAGCCAGCCACCCAGCTGCCAGCGCACCCGGTCGGCGATGGTCGCCGAGGTGAGCAGGCCGTCGTGCCGCCACACCCGGTGCAGCTCCTCGCCGCGGGCGGTCACCGCCTCGATCGCGAGCCGGGTGCACGCCAGGCCATATCCCGCGAGGGTGGCGTGCAGCCGCTCGCCCAGCGCCCGGGCAACGAAAGCGGCCGTGTCGACCCGGTCGAGCGGCTCGTCGAACGTCTCGGTGACGTCGAGGTCGGGTGGCGGACGGCGGACGGCCAGCGGGCGGTGGTCGCGCCCCGCGGCCTGGTGGTGGGCCAGCGCGCCGTCGAACCCGAACCGCGCGAGCACGTCGCCGGCTGGCAGGGCGGCGAAGTCGCCGAGGGTACTGACACCGAGCCGGCGCAGCAGCCCGGCCAGCTCCGGCCGGTCGAGCGCCTCGACGGGAAGGCCGGCGAGGAACCGCGCGGTCTCACCCACCGGCACGAGCTGCCCGGCGCGCGCGGCCAGCCCGGCCGCGAACACCCCGTCGGCGATGCCGACCTGGCACTCCACCCCGCACGCCTGCGCGACCTGCTCGACGATCTGCTCGGCGGCCCGCTCCTCACCGCCGAAGTACCGGGCCGGCCCGCGAGCGGCCAGCGCGCACGCACCGGGGCGTACCACCTCGACGCCGGCCACCACCTGCTCGACCGCGGCGACCACCGGCTCGAACGCCCGCGCGTCGCGGTCGGGGTCGTGCTCGACCACGGTCAGTTGGGGGCAGCGGCTCTGCGCCTCGCGCTTGCGCAGCCCACGGCGTACGCCAGCGGCGCGGGCGGCCTCGGAGCAGGCGATCACCCGGTTGGCGTGGAGGACGGCCACCGGGTCGGTCGCCGGGATGCTCTCGACGATCTCGACGGCGAGCACGGGCCAGTCGGGGCACCAGACCAGCAGCGTACGCACCCTGCCGATCATAGAACATGTGTTCGATTCAGGCGAACAGTCTGGAGAGAGCGTCGCGGGCCACCAGGAACCCGGCGATGCCCAGGATCCACCCCGTGGCGTTGCCCGCCTTGTCGGTGATCCACTTGTTGAGCCGTTGCAGCAGCGGCTCGATCAGCGACCGGGCGGCGAGCCGCCCCGCCAGCAGGATCACGGCCGGCAGCACCATGACCACGCAGTACGCGGCCAGCAGCCCGAGCACCGTGGTCAGACCGAGGTTGGAGGTGGTCATCATGCCGATCGCGCCCAGGTACGGCAGCATGGTCGCCACCTCGGCGAGCGCCGCCAGCAGCGCCAGGCCGGCCAGCCATCCCGCCGATCCCGTGCCCGCCGTGACCCGCTCGCGCCACCGGGCCACGCCCGTGCCCGGCTTGCGCCGCTTGGAGTCGAAGCGGAAGCTCACCGCGAACAGGCTCACACCGATGCCCAGCTGGATCCACAGGGCGACCGGGCTGTCGAGCGCGCCGTCGGCCCACCCGGCGATCGAGTCGGCGCCGAGCAGGATCAGCACGCCCACCGCGAAGTAGAACACCGCGATGGTGCCCAGGTAGACCAGGATGCGACCGGCCCGGACCCGCCCGGGCGCCAGCATCAGCCAGATCGGGATGAAGAGCGTGCCGATGCTCGTGCTGTCGAGCAGGGCCAGGCCGGCCAGTGAAAGCAGCAGTGTGGAACTCACACCAATGACGCTAGGTGCGGAAATTCGCCCATCCGTCGGCTCGGATGACGAAACCGCGGTACATCGTTCGACGGATCAGGCAGTGTTTGCTGCGGCCTGACGGCCCAGGGCCCCTGAGGCGCCTTGGGCCATCAGGCCGCGGTCATGCCGAGGGTTGGCTGGTGTGCGACGCCGAGCGCGACCTCGACCACCGCCACGAACTGCTCGGCCGCGCGGAGCAGGTCGTCGGCCTCGCGGGCGGTCACCACGCGCGGGATGCCCGCCTGGGCGGCGGCGCGCTTGCTCGCTCCGGCGGCGAAGTAGGTCGCCCACTCGCGCAACTCGGGAGCCACCATGATCAGCAGCGTCCAGACGCTGGTCACCTTGTTACGGCGGCTGGGCGCGGGCTGCGCCCGGGCGGCGAGCACCGCGGCGGCGGCGCGCAGAGCGGCGAGGTGCGCGGCCGCGTAGCGCAGGCCGTCGGCGCGCGTCTGCGACGCCTCTTCGAGGCCGCGCCGGGCGAGAACGAGCAGCTCGGCCGGTGTGCGGTGCGGGAGCACGTGGGCCGGAACGGTAGGTGCCTGAGCCGTACTGGTCGGCATGGGATTGCCCCCCCGGGCGACCTCCAGGCCGACGGCGACTCGGACCGCCCGCCGGCCGGGCGTGAACGCTTCCCCACCTCACACCCGACCGGCCGAGCCGGCTGGACCGTCACCCGCTGCCCGGGGGTCGGGGGGCAGCGAGTGACGGCCCTGCCTGTGGGCCCGAGACCCGCGAATGTCCGGACCCGCGTGCGGTTTCCGCAAACCGCCCTCGGAAGCGGCGGTGCGGCACGACATCACCGTGCCGCCCCTCCCGAGCGATTCGAACAGCCGTTCGAACCACTTAAGACAGTACACCTCCCCTACGACAAAAACGCAACGCCGAACACCCCCCACGCGGCGCAAGATGGTCACCATGTCAACTCACCCCAACGTCCAGGCCGTCCAGGATGCGCTGGAGAGCGCCGACGCCACCGACGCCTCGGGGCAGCCATGCCAGGTGCGGATGCTGCCCGACGCGGTACACACCGCTGCGGCGGCGGCCGCGGCGCTCGGCGTCGAGGTAGGCCAGATCGCCAACTCACTGATCTTCGACGCCGAAGGCGAGCCGTTGCTGGTCCTCACCTCCGGCGCCCACCGGGTAGACACCGGCAAGGTCGCCGCCGACCTCGGGCTGGCGGCACTGAAGCGGGCCACCCCGGAGTTCGTACGCGCGCACACCGGTCAGGCGATCGGTGGCGTGGCGCCGCTCGGGCACCCCAAGCCGGTACGCACGCTGGTCGACACCGCACTGGCCGGGTACCCGGAGATCTGGGCCGCTGGCGGGGTGCCGCGCGCGGTATTCCCCACCACGTACACCGAGCTGCTCCGCATCACCGCCGGCACACCGGCCGAGGTGGCGTGACCTTTCCCGTAACACTGTGTGTGTGGCGGGTACCGCGGCGGGCGGTACCGCCGGCGCTCGTGAGGATGGCGCGCGACCCGCAACGGTTGCGCGCCACGCCCGGCGTCCGCTTCGCCAAGATGCTCGGCACCGGCGAGGGGCTCGCCGTCCGCGACGCCGACCTCACCCGGTACGCGGCGCTGGTGGTCTGGGATGGCCCGGAGGCCGGCACGGACCTCGACGCGACGCCCACCGGCCGTGGCTGGGCGCGGATCGCGACCGCCTCCGCGCGGCTCGACCTGCGCCTGCTGAAGGCGAAAGGCAACTGGTCCCGGCGCGAGCCGTTCGGGGAGCCCGGTCCCGAAGAGGACGGACCGGTACTCGCCCTCACCCGGGCGCGGCTCAAAGCCCGCAAGGCGCTGACATTCTGGCGGGCCGTACCGCCGGTCGCCGCCGCCGTCGAGAACGCGCCCGGTCTGCTCGCTCACTTCGGGGTGGGCGAGGCACCCATCGGCTGGCAGGGCACAGTGAGCGTGTGGCGCAACGCGGCATACCTCGCCCGGTTCGCGTACCGTCACCCGGAGCACCGGGCGGCGATCACCCGCACCTCCACCGAAAAGTGGTACGCGGAGGACCTGTTCGCCCGGTTCGCGGTGCTCGGCGTGATGGGCGACCGTAGTGTGTTGGGCTGGTCAGAGGGAGGGCACGGGCGCGCATGAGGTTGGTGCCGTGGAAGCCGGACGACCTTGCCAGGCGGCTGGACGACGTGGTGGCCGTGTACGGCGAGGCGATGGGTTATCGGGCCGAACTGCTGGAGGCGCGGCGCGGCTACATCGCCACCCACGTCCGGCGCCCCGGGTTCCGGGCGGTCGCCACGCTGACCCGCGACGGCCACCTGGTCGGCTTCGGATACGGGTACACGTCGGCGGGCGGGCAATGGTGGCACGACCAGGTGCGTGGCGCGCTCGACGACGAGAGCCGCAAGGCCTGGCTGACCGACTGCTTCGAGGTGGTCGAGTTGCACGTCCGGCCGCCGGCCCAAGGTCACGGCGTGGGCGCCCGGCAGCTGCGCACGCTGCTGTCGATGGCCAACGGTCGCACCGCCCTGCTATCGACGCCCGAGGCCGACGAGCGCACCTCCCGGGCCTGGCGGCTGTACCGGCGCTTCGAGTTCGTCGACGTGCTGCGCGACTTCCGCTTCCCCGGCGACGAGCGGGCGTTCGCGGTGCTGGGCAGGACTTTGCCGTTACCTGGCTGAAAGGGCTGCTGGCCGCGCTGGTCCTGGCGCAGATCGGGTACCCGCTGACCAGCGGTGACGCCCGCGGCCGGCTCACGGTCGCGGTGGTCTTGCTGGGGTTCACCTTCTCGGTCGCGCACGCCTGGGCGACCCGGGGCCCCCGCACCGCCGCCTGGCTGGTCGCGGCCACCGCCGGCGGCGGGTTCGCGGTCGAGGCGCTGGGCGTAGCCACCGGCTTCCCCTTCGGCGCGTACGCCTACTCGGACGCCCTCGGCCCGAAGCTCGCCGGCGTGTCCCTGGTGATCCCGCTCGCCTGGACCTGGATGGCGTGGCCGGCGTGGCTCGCCGCGCTCCGGGTGGCCCGCCGCATGGTGTCGCGGGTCGCGCTGGCCGCGGTCGGGCTCGCCGCGTGGGACCTGTTCCTCGACCCGCAGATGGTCGCCGAGGGCTACTGGACCTGGTCCGATCCGCACCCGGCCCTGCCCGGCGTGCCCGGCGTGCCGATCGGCAACTACCTCGGCTGGCTCGCGGTGGCCGTGCCGATGATGATCGCCCTGCGCGCGGTCGCGCCAGATCCCGGAGAAGACGCCCCTCCCCACGCGCTCTACCTCTGGACGTACGCGTCGAGCGTGCTCGCCCACGCCGTCTTCCTTGACCTGCCCGCCTCGGCGGCGTGGGGGGCCGCGGGCATGGGCGTACTGGCGATCCCGCTGGCGGTGACACTGTGGAGACGGTGATCGCGGCAGTCGTCGCCGCGTTGACCGCGCACACCGCCGTCAACGCCCTCCTGCTGCGGCGGCCGCCCCGCGACGCGACCGTGGCCGAGAAGGTCGCCGTGCTGCTCCCCGCGCGCGACGAGGCCGAGCGGATCGAGCCCTGCCTGCGTGCGCTACTCGCCCAGCGCGGCGTACCCGACCTGCTCGTCATCGTGCTCGACGACGGCTCCACCGACGGCACGGCCGGCGTCGCCGAGGCGCTCGGCGCGACCGTCGTCACCGGCACGCCCCCGCCGCCCGGCTGGCTCGGCAAGCCGCACGCCTGCCAGCAACTTGCCGACCTGGCGGCCGATGCCACCGCGCTCGCCTTCGTCGACGCCGACGTCGTCCTCGCACCGGACGCCGTGGCCGGTGCGGTGTCGGAGCTGCGCGCGGGTGGGTTCGGCCTGCTGTCCGTGTACCCGAGGATGGTGGCCGAGACGGTGGGCGAGCGCCTCGTGCAGCCGCTGTTGCAGTGGTCGTGGCTGACGTTCCTGCCACTGCGCGCGATGGAACGCTCGCCGCGGCCGTCGCTCGCCGCCGCCGGCGGCCAGTTCCTGGTCGCGGACCGCGCGGCCTACGCCCGGGCCGGCTGCCACGCGGCCGTGCGCGGCGAGGTCGTGGAAGACGTCGCGCTAGCGCGCGCCGTCAGGCGCTCCGGCGGCCGCATCGCGCTCGCCGACGGCTCGCGCGTCGCGGCCTGCCGCATGTACCGCTCGTGGCGCGAGCTCGACGCCGGCTACACCAAGTCGCTCTGGACGATCTCACCCGCCGTCGTGCTTCTCTTGCTCATCCTGTACGCCTTACCACCGGCCCTGGCACCGATGGCACCCGTGGTGGGGCTGTCCGCGTACGCCCTCGGGGTCGCCGGCCGAGTCGTCGCCGCACGGGCGACCGGCGGCCGCGCCTGGCCGGACGCCCTCGCCCACCCGATCTCGATCGCTCTCTTGGGCTGGCTAGCCCTCCGCTCGGTTTACCTGAAACGCCGCGCCCGCCTGGCATGGCGCGGGCGGCCTCCCTCCCCCCCCCCCCCCCCCTCCTTCGCGGGCCCCTTGCCCCCCTCGTGATCAGGGCGTCCCTCAAGTCGTTAGGGCGACTTCAAGGACGCCCTGATCACGGTGCGGAGGCGCGCGAGCGGCGCGCGCGTAGGCTCCAACGCGTGCGGGTGGTGGTGGTCGGGGCCGGCGTGGGTGGGTTGGCCACCGCCGCCCGGCTGGCGCTCGCGGGGCACGACGTCACCGTGTTCGAGCGCTCCGGCACCGTCGGCGGCAAGCTCGGGCGGTACGCGCGGGACGGGTTCGTCTTCGACACGGGCCCGAGCCTGCTGACGCTGCCGCAGGTGTTCACCGACCTGCTCGGGCCGCTCGATCTCGTGCCGCTCGACCCGATCGTGCGGCACGCGTTTCCGGACGGGACGGTGCTGGACTCCTGCCGCGATCCGGCGGCCTTCGGTGAACGGATCGGCGAGGCGCTCGGCGCGAGTGCCGCCCGGGAGTGGGCGGGGCTGTGGCGGCGGGCGGAGCGGGTGTGGGGCGCCGCGTGGCGAGACATCCTGCGTGCCGACGTCGGCTCCCCCATGGCTCTGGCACCGCTCGCCTGGCGGCTGCGAGACCTGTGGGCGGTCCGCCCGGGGCAGACGCTGCGCGGGCTCGGGGTGGCCGATCGGCGGCTGCGGATGCTGGTCGACCGGTACGCCACCTATGCGGGCGCCGATCCCCGCCGCGCGCCGGCGGCGCTGCTCGCCGTGCCGTACGCCGAGTTGGCCTTTGGCGGCTGGTACCTGCGTGGCGGGCTGGCCGGGCTCGCCGACGCGCTGCTGGCCCGCTGCCTCGACCTGGGCGTGGCGGTGGAGACCGGCGCGCGGGTAACCGGGATCGAGGCGGCCGGCGGCCGGGTACGCGGCGTGCGGGTGGCCGGTACACCGGTGGCGGCCGACGCCGTCGTGTCCAATGTAGACGCGCTGGAGACGTACCGGGAACTGCTGCCCGCGCCGCGCCGCCTGGCCCGGCTCGCCGACCGGAGCCTGGCCGGGTTCGTGCTGCTGCTCGGTGTGCGAGGGAAATCCAGCACTGCGCACCACACCGTCTACTTCCCGCGGGACTACGACGCCGAGTTCGACGCGGTGTTCGGCGGTCCGGGGCAACGCGCGCGGCCAGCCCCCGATCCGGCTGTCTATGTCACGGTGGCCGATGACCCGGCGGTGCGGCCGCCGGGGCACGAGGCGTGGTTCGTCCTGGTGAACGCGGCACGGCACGGCACCGCGGCGGGTGCGGTCGACTGGCGCCGGCCGGGACTGGCCGAGGCGTACGCCGACCGGATCGTGGACGTGCTCGCCGAGCGCGGCGCCGACGTGCGCGACCGCCTGGTCTTTCGAGAGATTCGCACGCCCGCCGACCTCGCCGACGGCGCGCACGCCCCCGGTGGCGCGATCTACGGCACCGCCGGCGGCCTGACGCGCACCCCGAACCGCGGCCCGGTGCGCGGCCTGTACCTGGTCGGCGGCTCCACGCATCCGGGCGGTGGCCTGCCGATGGTGCTGCTCTCGGCCGAGATCGTCGCCCGCATGGTGGTCAGCGAAGCGCGTGCCTGACCGCGGCGAGCAGCTGAGCCAGCCCGAACACCGCGAGCGTCAGCCAGATCGCGCTCACCATGGTGATGACGCCCGCGGGCAGATCGTGCTGTACCAAGCCGGACGCCCCGGCCAGCAGCAACCCGGCAACGGCCAGGACGACGCGGGTGGGCCGCTCTCCGACGGTCACCACGCCGATCTCCCGCATGCCGGCGGCCGCTGCCCGCGCCCGCACGTACTCGTGCAGCCAGCACACCGCCCCGACCAGCACGACGAGCGGCGCCGACGCGCCCACCACCCAGAACGCCACCAGCCAGCAGGCTTCGCTGATCCGGTCGGCGAGCGAGTCGTACAGGTACCCGAGCCGCGAGGTCCGGCCGGAGATCACCGCCACCGCGCCGTCGACGCTGTCGGCGACGGCGGAGAGCAGCACGAACACCGCCGCCAGCACGAGCCGTCCGGTCGACTGCCCGGCCAGCACCGGTACCGACGCGGAGAGCACCACGCCGGCGCCGGTCACCGCCGCCGGTGATATCCCGACGCGCGCCAGCGCGGACCCCATCGCGTACGCCGAGCGCAGCCACCGCCGCACCGCCGGACCGGCCCGGCGCGGGTCGAAGCCGCCGTGCAGGCGTGCCCACTCGACGGCGTAGCCATCCCAGTTACCCACCATCGGTCAACCGACCAAGCGGGCTGTCAGATACGAGCACCGACCTGGAGGTGCTGCCAGACCTCGCGGGTCGCGGTCGACCTGTTGAGCGTGATGAAGTGGATGCCGGGCACGCCCTCGGCGAGCAGCCGCGCGCACATCTCGCTGCACTGCTCGATGCCCAGCTTGCGGACCGCGTCGGGGTCGTCGGCCACCCGCTCGAACCGCGCCAGCAGCGCCGGCGGGAACGGCGCACCGGAGAGCTGCTCGGAGCGCTCGATGGTGGCCATCCTGGTCACCGGCATCACGCCTGGCAGGATCGGGGTGTCGCAGCCGACCGCGGCGACCCGGTCGCGCAGCCGCAGGTAGTCGTCGGCGTCGAAGAACATCTGCGTGATCGCGAAGTCGGCACCCGCGCGACACTTCGCCACGAAATGCCGGGTATCGGACGCAATGTCCGGCGAGCGCGGATGCTTGTACGGGAACGCGGCCACGCCCACGCAGAAGTCGCCGGACTCCTTCACCAGGCGGACCAGATCGTCGGCGTACAGCACGCCCTGGGGGTGCCGCACCCACTCGCCCATGGGGTCGCCCGGCGGGTCACCCCGGACGGCGAGGACGTTACGCACGCCCACTCCGGCCAGGCGGCCGATGACGTGCCGCAGCTCGGCCACCGAGTGGTTGACCGCCGTGAGGTGCGCCATCGGCAACAGCGTGGTCTCGGTGGCGACCCGCTCGGTCACGGCCACCGTGGTGTCGCGGGTCGAACCACCCGCCCCATAGGTGATCGAGACGAAGGAGGGGCGCAGCGACTCGAGCTCGCGGATCGCCTGCCAGAGCAGGCGCTCTCCCTCCGCCGTCTTGGGCGGGAAGAACTCGAACGAAAAGGTCGGCCCGCCGTCGCGGATCAGCTCGCCGATCGACGGCTGTGATCCGGGGAGGGTGGAAGGGAGTCCGAGTGCCACGGTGCGACTGTATCGGTTCTCGCAATCACGACCCTGCCGCATCTCAGCTCGTGGCGCGCCGCCCCCGAAAACGTCGTACCCCCGGCGTACAACTCCCACCAGCACGGGGAGTCACGTCCGGCCCACGCGAAGGCCGGGCGCGACGGCGGGTCAACCCGTGCGGCAACACGGGGGCGTCCGGCGGCGCTTCGATCGAGGCGCCGCCGGACGGTCGTGGGGTCAGCACCGTCGAGCACATCGAGGCTGCTGGAGATGCACGTGTCCGATCGACAAGATGTTCACGACCCTGACGGCACACGATCCACGGCGCCGGAGATCTTCGGCGCCCGGCTGGCCGCCCTGCGCATGGGGCGCGGCTGGTCACAACTGCGCCTCGCCGAGCAGCTCTGCGCGGCGGCTGGCGTGCCAACGGTCAGCCGGCACGAGATCTCGCGCTGGGAGCGCGGCGAACGCGTGCCCGGTGAGTTCTGGCTGGGCTGGCTCGCCGTCGTGCTCGACACGCCGCACGCCGAGCTGGTCGCGGCGGCGGCGAGGGCGCGCCGGAGACCGGCCCGGCGGCCGGTGGGCGATGCCGGCGCCAGCGGGCAGGCCGAGCTGCTGCGGCTGGCCGGCGCCTGGCTGGTCGACCCGGCTGGGTGGCCCGGTCCCGCCGACCGATGGCCAGCCACCGAGCCACACGGCCCCGCCGCACGCCTCGCCGCCGCGGCGGCAGCGCTGGCACGCGGGCTCGCGCCCGCCGAAGCGCCCACCGAAGCATCTCCGGAAGCACCTCCAGACGCGCCCACCGAACCGGCCGGCGATCTGAGCGCCGCCGTAGCGGAGCTGCGCCGCCTCGACGACCTCGTCGGGGGCGCCGACCTCGCTGGTCCCGCCAGCCACCGGCTCGACGGCGCGCTCGCCGCGACGGTCGAGGCGGGCGGCACGCCGGCGGCTCGGCACGGTCTGCTCGCGCTGGTGGCCGAGGCCGCACAGCTCACCGGCTGGGTCGCGGCCGACGCGGGAGACGTCGCGGGAGCGCTGTCGGCGTACCGGGTCGCGCTGGTCACCGCCGGTGCGGCTGGTGACCGCCCGCTCGGGGCGCACGTGCTCGGTTCGGCGAGCCACCTGCTCGCGGCGTCGGGTGAGCCCGGCGAC
>NZ_JAIBNX010000221.1 GCF_026130045.1 Micromonospora sp. CPCC 205371 | reverse complement strand
CTCGGTGGAGGCGGCGGGCAACATCCCGGGCCCCGGCCGGACCCCGTCGCCGGGCACGGCGGCCGCGGCGCTCGCGGTCGGCGCGGTCACGAAGGCCGACCGGCTCGCCGATTTTTCCAGCCAGGGCCCGCGCGCCGACGACGGCGCGCTCAAGCCGGACCTCACCGCTCCGGGCGTCGCCATCACCGCCGCGCGCAGCGCCGATTCGACGCTGCCAGGTGACACGCACACCACCTTGTCTGGTACCTCCATGGCCGCCCCGCACACCGCTGGTGCCGCCGCGATCCTCGCCCAGCGGCGTCCCGACTGGACCCCGGCGCAGCTCAAGGCCGGGCTGATGGGTGCGGCGAAGCCCGATCCGGCGTTGAGCGTGTTCGCGCAGGGCGCCGGGCGGCTCGACGTGGCCGCGGCGGTCACCCGTACGGTCACTGCCACGCCGGCGAGCCTCAGCTTCGGCCGGCAACCGTGGCCGCACGACGACGACTCCCCGGTCGCGAAGACCGTCACGTACCGCAACGACGGCACCGAGCCGGTCACCCTCACGCCGGCTGTCGACGGGCTGCCCGCCGCGATGGTCACGATCGAGCCGGCCACCGTTACCGTGCCAGCGGGCGGCGCCGCGGAGGTCACGGTCACCGTCGACGGGCGGGTGGACGGGCCGGACGGGCTGCTCACCGGCCACCTCACGGCGGGCGACCTGGTGACGCCGGTGGCGTTCGACCGCGAGGTGGAGAGCTACGAGGTCACGGTGGCGCACGTGGGCCGCGACGGCGCACCGGCCGAGGGGTACGTGACGGTGCTGGCGAGCTGGGACGGCAAGATCGCGCGCACACTGCCCGCCTCCACGGGCACGGTGCGCACGCGGCTGCCGAAGGGCCGGTACGCGGTGCTCAGCGCGATCACCGGGCCGGACGGAGCCGGCTATGCCACGACGATGCTCGCGCAGCCCAGCCTCGACGTGGGCGCAGCGATGACCCTGACGCTGGACTCCCGGCGCGGCGAGCGGCTGTCGGTGTCGGTGCCGCGCGCGGACGCCGGCCAGGCGTTCGCCGAGGTGGCGGCCAGCGCCATCGCGACCGGGCGCACCGTCGAGGTGGGCACGCTGGGCCGCACGTTCGCTGCCCTGTACGCCGCCGCGGTCGACACCAGCACGTCGGCGGGGTTCGTGTCCCGCGTGACGGCGACGTTCGAGGCGCCCGGCGCGGCGTACCTGCTGGGCTGGCTCACCGAAGACCACATGATCACGGGGATGTCGCAGGAGGTGACGGCCGCCGACCTCGCCACGGTGCGGGCCGACCACGGTCATGAGGCGTCCGGTACGACGGGACGGAAGCTGGCTTGGCCGGTGCTTCCGGACGCGTTGATGGGCGGCTTCGCGCACCCGCTGTCGTTCGCGCTGCCGTCGACCCGCACCGAGTACTACAACGCGGACGGGCGGATGCGGTGGTTCCGGTCGTTCGACGAGATGACCGCCGACCAGTACGTCACGACGACGGTCGCGCCGCCACTGGCCTACAAGCCGGGCCAGGCGTACCAGGAGCAGTGGAGCCGCGGCGTGTTCGGCCCGACGGTGGCGTCACCGGCGTACGAGCACCAGTGGGTCACCCGCACCGGCGACAAGCTGCTCGTGCTCGCCCCTCTGTACGGCGACGGCGTGGGCCGGGCCGGGTACTCGGGCATCGCGACGGGCAGGATCACGCTCTTCCTCGACGGTGTCCAGAAAGCCGAGGTCGGCGAGCTGACCGGGGAGTTCGAGGTGCCACCCGAGACCGCGGAGTACCGCCTGGAGATGGTGGCGCAGCGGGCCGGCCCGGCGACGCTGTCGACCGAGGTGCGGGTGGCGTGGACGTTCCGGTCCGGGCACGTGGAGGGTGTAGAGGCGGTGCGGATGCCGCTGTCGACGGTGCAGTTCGCGCCGCCGGTCAACAGCGAAAACGCCGCCCCCGCTGGCCGCCCCGCCACGATCCCGGTGACCGTGACACCGCAGCCCGACTCGGCCGCCGCTCCGAACGCGTCCCTGCGCGTGGAGGCGTCGTTCGACGACGGCAAGACGTGGGCCGTCGCCGCGCGGACCGGCAACGCGGTCGTGCTACAGCACCCCGCCGCCCCCGGCTACGTCTCGCTGAGAGCGACAGCGGAGGACGAATCAGGCAACACGGTCGAGCAGACCGTGATCCGCGCCTACAAGCTCGCGTAGCCGGTCGGATCTCACCGGCGCGAGATTGGCGACCAGGGCCAGCGTCGCGAGCCACACCAGCGACGCCCCGAGCATGTGGGCGCCTACGAGCACTTCGGGCACCCCGGTGACGTACTGGACGAAGCCGATCAGGCCCTGCGCCAGCTCGATTCCTACCAGTACCAGAGCTGCTTTTGCGGCGCGGCGAGCGCCGACGCCCCAGAGGGCGAGCCAGGCGGCGACCGAGAGCCCGACCAGCAGGAACACGAGGTCGGCATGGACCTGGGAGATCGTCTCGGCGTCGATGTCGATGCGGGCGGCGCCGTGGTCGCCGGCGTGCGGGCCGCTGCCGGTGACCCAGGTGCCCACCGTGATCACGGAGGCGCTAACCGCCGCGATGATCCAGCCCAGCGCGCGCAGCGGCCGGGGGATCGTCTCCGGCGGCGCCGGCTCGCGGACGGCGCGCCAGAACGCGTACGCCGCCACCAGCACCGCCATCGAGCCGAGGAAGTGCACGCCCACCAGCCACGGGTTGAGCGTGGTCAGCACGGTGAGCCCGCCGATCAGGATCTGCGCGAAGACGCCGAAGACGACCGCGCCGGAGAGCCACACGAGCCGGCGCTGGCGGGGCCGTTGCCGCAGGGCGCCCACCAGGCAGGCGATGGCGACCCCGACGACGATGACGCCGAGCAAGCGGTTGCCGAACTCGATGGCGCCGTGGATGCCCATTTCCTGCGTGGCGGTGTAGGACTGGTCGGTGCACCTGGGCCAGGTGGGGCAGCCGAGACCGGAGTCGGTGAGCCGCACGGCGCCGCCGGTTACGACGATGGCGACGTTGGCGATCACCGAGGCCAGGGCGAGACGGGGGAGGAGGGGCACGGCCACTATCCTACGTAGTAGCCGCGGTGGCGCGGATCACCGGGACGTGGGTTTGCGGCGCTTCTCGGAAATACGTAACGTTGGCGTTGTGAAAAACGCGGCGGCGCTATCTGAGCTCCAGCCGGTGGCCGACGGGCGCACGCGCGACCGGGTCGCCAGGCTGTTGCTCGAGCACGGCTCCGCCACCGCGGCGGAGCTGGGCGCCGAGCTGGGCTTGACGCAGGCGGCGGTTCGCCGCCATCTCGACGCGATGCTCGCTGACGGGGCGGTCGTCGCCCGCGAGCGGCCGGTGCGGGGTGCCCGTGGCCGTGGCCGCCCGGCGAAGCTGTTCGTGCTGACCGACGCGGGCCGGCAAGACTGCGGGCGGCACTTCTACGACGGCATGGCCACGGCGGCGCTGCGCTGGATCGCGCGCACGGGTGGTCCGGAGGCCGTCGAAGCGTTCGCGACGGAGCAGGTCTCCGGGCTGGAGGCCCGCTGCCAGGCGGCGCTGGAGGGCGCCGGCGACGACCCGATCGCACGGGCGGAGGCTCTCGCGGCCGCCCTGACCGCGGAGGGCTACGCTGCCAGCGCGTCAGCGATCGCGACCGGCGGGCAGCTCTGCCAGCACCACTGCCCGGTGGCGCACGTTGCCGCCGAGTTCCCCCAGCTCTGCGAGGCCGAGACGGCGGTGATCTCCCGCCTGGTCGGCACCCACGTGCAGCGGCTGGCCACGATCGCCCACGGTGATGGCGTGTGCACGACGCACATTCCAGCTCAACCAACCATGGTGAGGAATAAGTAGTGACCGAGCAGATGACACAAGCAGAGCAGCTCGCCGTGCTCGGCAATTACGAGTATGGCTGGGCCGACTCGGACGTCGCCGGCGCGTCGGCGCAGCGCGGCCTCAACGAGGTCGTGGTCCGTGACATCTCGGCCAAGAAGAACGAGCCGGCCTGGATGCTCGACCTGCGCTTGAAGGGCCTGCGGCTGTTCGGTCGGAAACCGATGCCCGCCTGGGGCGCCGACCTCACCGGCATCGACTTCGACAACATCAAGTACTTTGTGCGGTCGACCGAGAAGCAGGCGGCGAGCTGGGAAGACCTGCCCGAGGACATCAAGAACACGTACGACAAGCTGGGCATCCCGGAGGCCGAGAAGCAGCGGCTCGTGGCGGGTGTGGCGGCGCAGTACGAGTCCGAGGTGGTCTACCACAAGATCCGTGAAGACCTCGAGGAGCAGGGCGTCATCTTCCTTGACACCGACACCGCTCTCAAGGAGCACGAAGACCTCTTCAAGGAGTACTTCGGCACGGTGATCCCGGTGGGCGACAACAAGTTCGCCGCGCTCAACACCTCCGTGTGGTCCGGTGGCTCGTTCATCTACGTGCCCAAGGGCGTGCAGGTGGAGATCCCGCTCCAGGCGTACTTCCGGATCAACACGGAAAACATGGGCCAGTTCGAGCGGACGCTGATCATCGTCGACGAGGGCGCGTACGTGCACTACGTCGAGGGCTGCACCGCGCCGATCTACTCCTCCGACTCGCTGCACAGCGCGGTCGTCGAGATCATCGTGAAGAAGAACGCCCGCTGCCGGTACACGACCATCCAGAACTGGTCGAACAACGTCTACAACCTGGTCACCAAGCGCGCCGTGGCGCACGAGGGCGCGACCATGGAGTGGATCGACGGCAACATCGGCTCCAAGGTCACGATGAAGTACCCGGCCGTGTGGATGACCGGTGAGCACGCCAAGGGCGAGGTGCTGTCGGTCGCCATGGCCGGCGAGGGCCAGCACCAGGACGCGGGCGCCAAGATGGTGCACGCGGCGCCGCACACCTCCAGCACGATCATCAGCAAGTCGATCGCCCGTGGCGGTGGCCGCACCTCGTACCGCGGCCTCGTGCAGGTGCTCGAAGGCTCCTCGCACAGCAAGAGCACCGTCAAGTGCGACGCGCTGCTCGTCGACACGATCTCCCGGTCGGACACCTACCCGTACGTCGACATCCGCGAGGACGACGTGTCGATGGGGCACGAGGCGACCGTCTCCAAGGTCAGCGAAGACCAGCTCTTCTACCTGATGAGCCGGGGCCTGACCGAAGACGAGGCGATGGCGATGATCGTGCGCGGCTTCATCGAGCCGATCGCCAAGGAACTCCCCATGGAGTACGCCCTGGAGCTGAACCGCCTCATCGAGCTGCAGATGGAAGGAGCGGTCGGTTAATGACCGGCACCCTCGCCGCACCGCCGAAGACGAAGTCCCAGGCCCTGCGGTCATACGACGTCGCCGACTTCCCGGCCCTGACGGGCCTGGAGGAGGAGTGGCGCTTCACGCCACTCAAGCGGCTTCGCGGCCTGACCGGGCAGGTCACCGCGGGAGCGACGCCGCAGATCGGGTACACCGACCTGCCGGCCGGTGTCACGGTGTCCACAGCGGACAAGGGCGACCCCAGGATCGGTTCGGTCCTGGTGCCCTTCGACCGGATCAGCGCGCTGGCGTACGGCGGTTTCGCCGAGGCCGCGCTGGTCACCGTGGCCGCCGAGGCGGTCCTCGACCGGCCCGCCGTCGTCCGGATCACCAGTGATGACGCCGGCACCCCGTCGTTCGGGCACACCTTCATCGAGGTCGGGCGGTTCGCCGAGGCCACGCTGGTGGTGGAGCAGACCGGTTCGGTCACGCTCGCCGACAACGTCGAGGTGACGGTCGCCGACGGCGCCAAGCTGACGCTCGTCACGGTCGCCGACTGGGCGCCCGACGCGGTGCAGGTCCAGCACCTCAAGGTCAAGCTTGGCCGCGACGCAAAGGTGACGCACATCCAAGTGTCGCTGGGCGGCGACCTGGTGCGGCAGTTCACCAGCGTCGAGTACACCGGGCGGGGCGGCGAGGCCGAGCTGTACGGGCTGTACTTCGCCGACGCCGGCCAGCACCTGGAGCACCGCCAGCTCGTCGACCACAGCGTGCCGGATTGCCGCAGCTACGTCGGCTACCGGGGCGCGTTGCAGGGCGAGGGCGCGCACACCGTCTGGGTCGGCGACGTGCTGATCCAGGTGCAGGCGACCGGCACCGACACGTACGAGATCAACCGCAACCTCGTGCTGAGCGATGGCGCACGGGCCGACTCGGTGCCGAACCTTGAGATCGAGACCGGCGAGGTCGCCGGCGCCGGCCACGCGAGCGCGACCGGCCGCTTCGACGACGAGCAGCTCTTCTACCTGATGGCCCGGGGTATCCCGGAGGGCGAGGCGCGCAAGCTGGTCGTGCGCGGCTTCTTCGCCGAGCTGATCAACAAGATCCCCGTCGAGGAGCTGCGCGACCGGCTCGGCGACGCGATTGAGTCCCGCCTCCAGAAGGTCGGCGCATGATGCGCGGGGGGCTCGCATGATCAAGGTCTGTTCGGTAGAAGAGGTCCCGAAGGGCAGCTCGGTCAGCGCCGACATCGACGGCACCGAGATCGCGATCGTGCACGCGGAAGACGACAACTTCTACGCCATCTACGACCAGTGCTCGCACGCCGAGGTGCCGCTCTCCGAGGGCGAGGTCGACGGCTGCACGCTGGAATGCTGGCTGCACGGCTCGCGTTTCGATCTACGGACCGGCGAGCCGACCGGGCTGCCCGCCACCGAGCCGGTGCCCGTCTTTCCCGTCGAGGTCCGCGACGGCGAGGTCTTTGTCAGTCTCACGCCAAGTAACGGAGTTACCCCATCATGAGCACCCTGGAGATCCGCGACCTACAGGTGTCGGTCAAGCTGCCCGAGGGCGACCTGAAGCCGATCCTCGCTGGCGTGAACCTGACCGTGAAGGCGGGGGAGACCCACGCCATCATGGGCCCGAACGGCTCGGGCAAGTCGACGCTGGCCTACTCCATCGCCGGTCACCCCAAGTACGAGATCACCAGCGGGTCGGTGCTGCTCGACGGCGAGAACGTGCTGTCCATGTCCGTCGACGAGCGGGCCCGCGCCGGGCTCTTCCTCGCCATGCAGTACCCCGTCGAGGTACCGGGCGTCTCGGTGGCCAACTTCCTGCGTACCGCCAAGACCGCCATCGACGGCGAGGCGCCCAAGCTGCGCACCTGGGCCGGCGAGCTGAAGAGCGCCATGGAGCGGCTGCACATGGACCCGGCGTTCGCCCAGCGCAACGTCAACGAGGGCTTCTCCGGCGGCGAGAAGAAGCGGCACGAGATCATGCAGCTCGAGCTGCTCCAGCCGAAGATCGCGATCCTCGACGAGACCGACTCCGGCCTCGACATCGACGCGCTGCGGGTCGTCAGCGAGGGCGTCAACCGCGTCCGCGCCACCGGCGAGGCCGGCCTGCTGCTGATCACGCACTACACGCGCATCCTGCGGTACATCACGCCCGACTTCGTGCACGTCTTCGTCGGCGGCCGGATCGTCGAAGAGGGCGGTCCCGAGCTGGCCGAGAAGCTCGAAGCCGAGGGCTACGAGCGCTACCTGGCAGGTGCTGGACCGGCTAAGGCCTGAAGGGCTTTTCCATGACCACGATCGCGATCCCGCAGGGCATGCCGCAGTACGACGGCGTGCCGCGCTTCGACGTCGAGAAGGTGCGCGCCGACTTCCCGATCCTGGGTCGGGAGGTCAACGGGTACCCGATGGTGTACCTGGACAGCGGCAACACCTCGCAGAAGCCGCGCCAGGTCATCGACGCGATGCGGGAGCACCTCGAACGCCACAACGGCAACGTGGCGCGCTCGGTGCACCAGGTCGGCACCGAGGCGACCGAGGCGTACGAGGGTGCACGCGCGAAGGTGGCACAGTTCATCTCGGCGTCGACGCCGCACGAGGTCGTGTTCACCAAGAACGCCACTGAGGCCATCAATGTGGTCGCTTATGCGTTCTCGAACGCCGCTCCCGGCTCCCGTTTCGCCCTGAAGCCCGGCGACGAGATCGTGATCTCCGAGATGGAGCACCACTCCAACATCGTGCCGTGGCAGCTCCTGTGCGAGCGCACCGGTGCGAAGCTGCGGTGGTTCAGCGTCACCGACGCCGGACGGCTAGACCTCGCTCCGTTGGAGGAGCTCGTCAACGAGCGCACCAAGCTGGTCTCGTACGCGCTGGTGTCCAATGTGCTCGGTACGATCAACCCGGTCTCAGCCATCACCGCACGGGCGCACGAGGTCGGCGCGTTCGTCATGCTCGACGCCTCGCAGGCGGTGCCCCACATGCCGGTCGACGTGACCGGCCTCGGTGTCGACTTCATCGCGTTCACCGGGCACAAGATGTGCGGCCCGACCGGCATCGGCGTCCTGTGGGGCCGCCACGAGCTGCTCGCCGAGATGCCCCCGGTACTCGGTGGCGGCTCGATGATCGAGACGGTGTCGATGGAGCGGTCGACGTTCGCGCCGCCGCCGGCCCGGTTCGAGGCGGGCACCCCGCCGATCACCGAGGCGGTCGGGCTGGGTGCGGCCGTCGACTACCTCACGTCGCTCGACATGCGGGCCGTGCAGTGGCACGAGAAGGAGCTGACGGCGTACGCGCTGGACGCTCTCGCCACGGTGCCCGGCCTGCGCCTCTTCGGCCCGAACACGCCCGTGGGTCGGGGCGGCACGCTATCTTTCGCGCTCGACGGGGTACACCCACACGATGTGGGTCAGATCCTCGACTCGGTCGGTGTGGAGGTGCGGGTCGGCCACCACTGCGCACGGCCGATCTGCCAGCGGTACGGCGTACCGGCGATGACCCGCGCGTCGTTCTACCTCTATACGACCGTGGAAGAGGTCGACGCTCTCGTGCGCGGCTTGGAGCAGGTGCGGAAGGTGTTCGACTGATGCAGATCGACCAGCTGTACCAGGAGATAATCCTGGACCACTACAAGCATCCACACGGCCGTGGCCTGCGCGAACCCTTCCTCGGCGAAGCGCACCACGTCAACCCCACGTGCGGCGACGAGGTGACGATCCGCGTAGCCACCGACGGAGCGTCCTTTTCGGACATTTCATATGACGGCATGGGGTGCTCGATCAGCCAGGCGTCGGCCAGCGTGCTGCACGAGCTGCTGACCGGCCGGGCCACGGGTGAGGCGTTCCGTGTGGTCGACGGCTTCGTCGAGCTGATGGGCGGCCGAGGCCAGGTCACGCCCGACGAAGACCTGCTCGGCGACGGCGTGGCGTTCGCCGGCGTGGCCCGCTACCCAGCGCGCGTCAAGTGCGCGTTGCTACCGTGGATGGCGTTCAAGGACGCGGCGGCACGGGCGGGCGTCGACCCTGCCGCTCCGTCGTCGGCGCCGTCCCCATCGGCCCCGTCGTCGTCGCCATCGTTGTCGACGGCGGAGGCGCAGGAGGCTCCGGAGGTGAAGGCATGAGTGACGTGACCAAAGCGGCCGTGGCCGACGTCGAAGAGGCGATGAAGGACGTCGTCGACCCTGAGCTGGGCATCAACGTCGTCGACCTGGGCCTCATCTACGGCGTCCACGTCGACGACGACAACATCGCGACCCTCGACATGACGCTGACGTCGGCGGCGTGCCCGCTGACCGACGTGATCGAAGACCAGACCCGGTCGGCGCTGACGAGCGGCCCGGGCGGCGGCCTCGTCAAAGACTTCCGCATCAACTGGGTCTGGCTCCCGCCATGGGGCCCCGACAAAATCACCGACGACGGCCGCGACCAGCTCCGCGCCCTCGGCTTCAACGTCTGATAACGCCCGTCGCCAGCGCGCTCCAGCAACGGCGCACGCTCGGCACGGCCGCGCCCGGCGCCGCTCCGCTCGCACGCCGCGTTCGGCGGCGCTGACGGCGCTGGCGCCGCCCTCCCTGCTCGCGTTGCTCTCCGCGTGCGGCGGCGGGCCTGGCGGCGTTGGCGCCGCTCTCCTCCGCCGATCAAGGGCGAACGCACGTGGTTGGATCTCTAAACCGCGTGCGTTTGCCCTTGATCCATGCGAATGCCCTTGATCGGCGCACGGGTGCGGGTCTACCGCGCGGCCGTTGTGGCCGATCCACCTCTCTCCCGCGCCGCCCACCCCGCCCCTCGTCCGCCGATCAAGGGCGAACGCACGCGGTTCGATCTCTTTTTCGCGTGCATTTGCCCTTGATCCACGCAGATCTCCTTGATCGACGTCGCCGAGGCGCCTGTCCGCCCTGTCCCGCCCTGTCCGCGCGGTCCCGCGCTGTTACGTCGAAGCGCCGTCGGGGGAGCGCCCTCAGACGCCGTGCGCCCTGCGGGCCTGCGCACGGCGCACCGCAACCCACCGGCCGACCCGCCTACCGCAAGCCACGCACCGCGATCAAGGGCATCCGCATCGATCAAGGGCAAACGCACGCGGAAAAGAGATCCAACCACGTGCATTTGCCCTTGATCGACGAAACCCAGCGCGGCCGGCGGGCCCCGCAACCGCCGCGGGCCACCCAACCGCCACGCGCCACGCCCGCACTAGGCGGGCCCGGTTAGTCGCGCAAGCGATCTATATGGCGCATCTTGTTCATCGCATCCAGCGCCGCCACCTTGTACGACTCAGCGAGTGTCGGGTAGTTGAACACCGTGTCGACCAGGTAGTCGATCGTGCCGTTGCACCCCATCACCGCCTGCCCGATGTGGATGATCTCGGTGGCGCCCGTGCCGAACACGTGCACCCCCAGCAGCGTCCGGTCGTCCGGCGAAACGAGCAGCTTCAGCATCCCGTACGAGTCGCCGATGATCTGGCCGCGCGCCAGCTCCCGGTATCGCGCGATGCCCGTCTCGAACGGCACGCCCGCCCCGGTGAGTTCCTCCTCCGTGCGCCCGACGAAGCTGATCTCCGGGATCGTGTAGATGCCGATCGGCTGGAGCTCGTGCATCGCTCGCACCGGCTCGTCGCAGGCGTGGTGGGCGGCCAGCCGGCCCTGCTCCATCGAGGTCGACGCCAGCGCCGGGAACCCGATCACGTCGCCGACGGCGTAGATGTGGTCAACCGGGGTGCGGAAGTGCTCGTCGACCTGGATGCGACCGCGCCCGTCTGCGGAAAGGCCCGCCGCCTCCAGGGCGAGCTGGTCGGCCATGCCCTGCCGCCCCGCCGAGTACATGACCACGTCGGCCGCGATCCGCTTGCCGCTCTCCAGCACGGCGATCGCTCCACGCGGGTGCCGCTCGACTGACGCCACCGCCTCACTGAACCGGAACGTCACCGCCAGGTCGCGCAGGTGGTACTTGAGCGCCTCGATGATCTCCAGGTCGCAGAACTCGAGCATCCGCTCGCGCCGCTCGACCACCGTGACCTTGGTGCCGAGCGCCGCGAACATCGACGCGTACTCGATGCCGATCACCCCGGCGCCAACCACGACGAGCGACTGCGGGATGTTTTCCAGGTTGATGATGCCGTCCGAGTCGATGATCGTACGTTCGTCGAACTCGACTGCGGCGGGCCGCGCCGGCCGCGTCCCGGCCGCGATGATGATCTTTTCGGCGGTGACCTTGGTGTCTCGCCCGGCGGTGTCTTCCACCACACGGATCGTGTGCTCGTCAGCGAACACACCCGTGCCGGTGAGCAGCCGGATCCGGTTGCGGGCGAGCTGGCTGCGGATCACGTCGACCTCGCGGCCGATGACGTGCTGGGTGCGGGCGGCCAGGTCGGCGACCGTGATGTCGTCCTTGAGGCGATAACTCTGGCCGTACATCTCTCGTTGGCTCATGCCGGTGAGGTAAAGCACGGCCTCCCGGAGGGTCTTGGACGGGATGGTGCCGGTGTTGATGCACACCCCACCCACCATGTGCCGGCGCTCGATCACGCCGACCCGCCGGCCTAGCTTGGCAGCGGCGATCGCGGCCTTCTGTCCACCGGGGCCGGAGCCGAGGACGAGCACGTCGAAGTCGTACACCGCATCATTGTCTCAAGATCGGGCTACGGTTGCGTGGTGAGTCTTTTACCGGCGTCCTTGGGCGCGCTGCCCGAGGGCGAGCGCGCGACCCGGATGAGCCAGTCCGCGCAGTACCGCGATGGCGCCTTCCACAACACCATGCCCGGAAGCTCGCGGCCGTCGGGCGGCGAAGTCTACCGCGAGTGGCGCTCCGGCAAGCAGCGGCGCAAGCCGCAGCTGCCTGTGCCGCTGGTCAGCGAGAGTGCCGCGACGCCCGTCGACGGCCTGCACATCACCTGGTACGGGCACGCGTCCGCGCTGGTCGAGGCCACCGCCCCCCGCGTCCTGCCCGATCCCATCGGGAGCGCGCCCTGCTCCCCGTTCACGCGCCTCGGCCCGCGGCGGCCGCACCCGCCGCCGGTGCCGCTGGCGGCGCTCCCGCCGATCGACGCCGTGATCATTTCTCATGATCACTACGACCATCTCGACCTCCGCACGATCCGCACCCTCGCGCGGTCGCAGCAGGCTCCTTTTCTGGTACCTCTCGGAGTAGGCGCCCATCTCGACCGTTGGCGCGTGCCCAGCGACCGCATCGTCGAGCTCGACTGGAACGAGAGCGTCGAGGTGGCCGGGCTGCGGTTCACCGCCACGCCGGCCCGACACTTCTCGGGACGCGCCTTCGCCCGTGACCGCACCCTGTGGGCGTCATGGGTGATCGCCGGCACGACGCAGCGGGTGTACTACAGCGGCGATACCGGATACTTCGACGGGTTCGGTGCGATCGGCGCCGAGCACGGGCCGTTCGACGCGACGCTCATGGCGATCGGCGCGTACAGCCCAGCCTGGCCCGACATCCACCTCAACCCCGAGCAGGCCGTGCAAGCACACCTCGACCTGCGCGGCGGGCTGCTGATCCCAGTGCACTGGGCGACGTTCAACCTGGCGTTCCACGGCTGGAGCGAGCCCGCCGACCTCGTGTGGCGCGAGGCCAAAGCGGTCGACGCGCGGCTCGCGGTGCCACGGCCGGGCGAGCGAGTACAGGTAGCCGAGCCACCGCCAGTCGACGGCTGGTGGCAACCGATCGCCTGACTCACCAACTGTGCAGGGTGCCGTCTTCCAGGCGGTTGACCGGGAGGGCGGCCGGGCGATACGGGTACTTGGCGGCCAGTTCCTCGTCGATGTCGACGCCCAGCCCCGGCGCCTCGCTCGGATGCAGATATCCGTTTTCGAACCGGTACCCGTGCGGGAAGACCTCGTCGGTCTCCTCGGTGTGCGGCATGTACTCCTGCAGGCCAAAGTTGGGGATGCTCACGTCGACGTGCAGCGCCGCTGCCATGCACACCGGCGACAGGTCGGTGGCGCCGTGCGAGCCGCTGCGCACGTGATACAGCGCCGCCAGGTCGAAGATGCGACGCAGCGCGCTGATGCCGCCCGCGTGCACGACGGTGGTGCGGATGTAGTCGACGAGCTGCTCGGTGATGAGCTGCTGGCAGTCCCAGACGCTGTTGAAGACCTCTCCCACCGCCAGCGGCGTCGTGGTGTGCCGCCGGATCAGCCGGAATCCTTCCTGGAGCTCGGCCGGCACGGGATCTTCGAGCCAGGTCAGCGCGTACGGCTCCAGGCTCTTGCCCAACCGTGCCGCCTCGATCGGGGTGAGCCGATGATGGGCGTCGTGCAGCAGCTTGAGCGTCGGGCCAAACTCCTCGCGAACCCGCTCGAAGACCGACGGCACGTGATGCAGGTAGCGCTCGGTCGACCAGACCGCCTCGGCAGGCACCGCCGCCGAGGCCGGCTCGTAGACACCCGGCCCGGTGTGCACACCGTACACACCGGACAGTCCCGGAATCCCCGCCTGTAGGCGCACAGCCTTGTACCCGTCGGCGACATACTTGGCCACCTCGGCGAGCACACCGTCCACAGTGTCCGCACTCGCGTGCCCGTACACAGTCACGCCCTCACGCGACCGCCCGCCCAGCAGCTGGTACACCGGCAGCCCGGCCACCTTGCCCTTGATGTCCCACAGCGCGGTGTCGACGGCGGCGATGGCCGTCATGGTCACCGGCCCACGCCGCCAGTACGCCCCCTTGTAGAGATACTGCCAGGTGTCCTCGATGCGGTGCGGGTCGCGCCCGATGAGCAGCGGCACCACATGCTCGGCGAGATAGGCGGCGACGGCCAGCTCGCGCCCGTTGAGCGTCGCGTCCCCGACGCCCGTCACCCCCTCGTCCGTGACGATCTTCAGGGTGACGAAGTTGCGCCCCGGGCAGGTGACGATCACCCGGGCATCACTGATCTTCATTCCGCGTCCCTGAGCCGCTATTTCCGAAAGGATTCCGGAAGAACGTACCGACTCCCACCACCGACAGTCAACCTCTTGAATACCCCGCAGCACCCTCCCGCGGCCCTCTCCTTGATCGCGGGCCTGCCGGCCTCCCACAGGCCGGACAGCACGTACCTGGCGGCGTTACAGCAAGGTCCCGGATATCGCGGCATCAGACCGCGGCGGAGGCCGGGATATCCGGGATATTGCGGCATCCCACGCCGCGTCGGCCACTCGGCGCGTGACCGTACGAGCTTGGCCGCGCAGTCCGGCCCGGCGTGGCGCGACTTCACCCAGCGCACGACCCCGCAGTCCCGAAGCCGACCGGCGCAGGGCCACCCAGCGCGATGCCCGTCGTGACCGCCGCGAGGCCCGCCGATCAAGGAGATCTCCATCGATCAAGGGCGAATGCACGCGGAAAAGAGATCAAACCGCGTGCATTCGCCCTTGATCGG
>NZ_JAIBNX010000220.1 GCF_026130045.1 Micromonospora sp. CPCC 205371 | reverse complement strand
GCGCCGGCCACCTCGTCGGGGGTGCCGAGGCGGCCGAGCGCGGTCAGCTGGCGGTACCGGGCTTCGATCTGGGCGCGTTGCTCGGCTGGCATCCGGCGGTCGACGTCGGTGTCGATGACGCCGGGCGCGACGACGTTGACGCGGATGCCGCGCGGTCCCAGCTCCTTGGCCAGGGAACGGGTCAGCCCCACCAGGCCAGCCTTGGCCGCCGTGTAGTGGGAACGTAGCGGCACGCCCGCCCGCGCCGCCCGCGATCCGATGTGGACGATCGAGGCGCCGGGGCCGAGCAACGGCAGGCACTTCTGGGTGACCAGGAACGCGCCGGTGAGGTTGGTGTCGAGCACCCGGTGCCATTCTTCGAGCGGCAGTTCCGCGAGCGACACGTGGCTGATCACCCCAGCGTTGTTGACGACCGTGTGCAGCGTCTCGACGCGTTCGCGGCACTCGTGCACGAGTTGGTCGACCTCTACGGGGTCGGAGACGTCGGCACGGATCAGGTGGTGCTCGCCGCCGATCTCCTTCAGCTCTGTCGCCAGCGTGTCCACAGCCTCACCGGGCGTGCGGTAGCAGGCGACGACCGTGGCTCCGGCGCGAGCCAGACCGAGCGTGATGGCGCGTCCGATGCCGCGTGCACCGCCGGTGACGAGCGCGTTCTTGCCGTTCAACAGAGCGTCCATACCGGACACGGTCGCAACGGCGGGTCGAGGCGGTGTCCAGCGCCGGTCGGGCCAGTGTGGACTGGTGTTCCAGCGGGGCTCCACCGGGTACGGGAAACCTCAACGCATGACCGTGCGCGCTGCTCTCGTCACCGGTGCCTCCGCTGGTATCGGGGAGGCGTTCGCGGAGGCGCTCGCCCGCAACGGCGTGGCGCTGGTGCTGGTGGCGCGGCGGCAGGAGATGCTGGAACGGGTCGCCAAACGGCTGCGTGACCGCTACGGCGTACACGTGGAAGTGCTGGCGGCGGACCTGAGCGAACCGGCGGACCGTGCCCTGGTCGCGGCGCGGTTGTCCGATTCTGATCATCCTATTGATCTTCTGGTCAACAACGCCGGTGCCGGGTCCGGGCGGCCGAACCTGCTGGCTGACCAGCCGCCGGACCGCCTCGACGACACCATCGCGCTCAACGTTACCGCGCTCGTTCAGCTCACCCGGGCGGCCGTTTTGGCCATGCGGGAGCGGCGGTCCGGCGCGGTGCTCAACGTCTCGTCGGTCGCGGCGTTCCTGCCGCAGCCGCAGGGGGCGGTTTACGCCGCGACGAAGGCCTTCGTGACGTCGTTCACCGAGACGGTGCACTGCGAAATGCGGCAGTTCGGGGTGCGGGTGGTCGCCGTGTGCCCGGGGTTTACGCGGCGCGGCGACGTCGTGGAGCGGGGCGGAACGCGGTCGTCGCCGATGCCGGCCTTCCTGTGGCTGGACCGGGAGGCGGTGGTGCGGGACGCGCTCACGGCGCTGGCGGCTGACCGCGTGGTCAGCGTGCCGAGCACGCGTTACCGGCTGCTGCTGGGGGTGGCCCGGCTGCTGCCTCGCCGGGCGGTGCGCCGCGGCTTCGAAAGGCTCTGGGCGACACCTCGCTGAGGCGTAGGCTGGCTCGCGTGGATCAAGAAGATCGCATCGCCCTGTTCCTGGACTACGAGAACCTCGCGCTCGGGGCGCGCGATCGGGGCGGCATGAGCTTCGATTTCCGGCCCATCGCCGACGCGCTCGCGGAGCGGGGCCGGGTGGTGGTGCGCAGGGCCTACGCCGACTGGTCGTTCTTCGACGAGGACCGCCGGATGCTGACCCGGTCCCACGTCGAGCTGATCGAGATACCTCAGCGCATGGGCGCCTCGCGCAAGAACGCCGCGGACATCAAGATGGCCGTCGACGCGGTGGAGTTGGCCTTCGAACGCGACTACATCTCGACGTTCGTGATCTGCACGGGTGACAGCGACTTCACTCCGTTGGTCCACAAGCTACGCGAACTCAACAAGCGCGTCATCGGGGTCGGTGTCGAGAAGTCGACGTCGGCGCTGCTGCCGCCCGCCTGCGACGAGTTTCTCTACTATGACCGGTTGGAAGGCGTCGACATCCCGGTCGCACGCGCGCGGCGTGCCCGACCGGCGCGGCCGCCCGAGCCAGATCCGAGGCGGGTGGAGCAGGAGCCCGAGCCGCAGCCGCCGGCCGAAGAGCCGGCCCGCGACGTCGACACGCTGTCCGTCCTGGTCGCGCAGACAGTGGCGGGCCTGCAGGGCAGTTCCAGTGGTGCGGTGACCGCCTCGACGCTCAAGCGCACACTGCTGCGGAAAGATCCGACGTTCAGCGAGTCCGACTACGGGTTTCGCACGTTCGGCGAATTGCTCCGGCATCTGGCCGAAAACAACGTGATCGAGCTGGGCGATGGGCCGGCCAAGGGCGACCCCGAGCTGTCACTGCCCGAACACGGCGATCGGGAGGAAGCGTTTGCACTGTTACGCTCCGTAGTCCTCGACCTGACCAGTGGCAAGGGCTCGGTGGCGCTGTCGGGGCTCAAGAACCAGGTGCGCAGGGCGCGACCGGACTTCAGCGAGAAGAAGCTCGGATACCGCAGCTTCCTGCAGTTCTGCAAGGCGGCCGCCACGAACGGGTCGGTCCGCCTGGAGTGGAGCCCCGAGGCCGACGACTATCTGGTCACGGCATAAGCTGGCCGCTGACCTGAGGAGTTTCCGATGCCGCTTACTCCGGCCGATGTGCACAACGTCGCCTTCAAGAAGCCTCCGATCGGCAAGCGGGGGTTTGACGAGGAAGAGGTCGACGCCTTCCTCGATGAGGTCGAGCGCGAGCTCGCCCGCCTGATCGAGGAGAACAACCAGCTGCGCGCGCAGGTCGAGCGCGGCGGCTCCTACGGCGGCCTGTCCGGCGGCTCGGACGACGAGCCGCGGATGGTCGCGGAGTTGAGCCGGATGAAGTCGCAGCTCGACCGCGCCCAGCGCGACGCGGCGGCCGCCGACCAGGCGGCGCGGGCCATGCAGGCCGAGCTCGACCAGGTGCGCGGCATGGGCGGCCCGGCCGGCGGTGGCGCCGACAGCGACCAGGCCGTGCGAGTGCTGATGATGGCGCAGCGCACCGCCGACGACCACGTCGTCGACGCCCGGCGCGAGGCCGAGGGGGTGCTGTCCGAGGCGCGGGCCCGGGCCGCCGAGGTCACCGGCGACGCACGCGCCAAGGCCGACGCCCTGGAGCGCGACGCGCGCCAGCGCCACCAGGAGGCGATGGGCGGCCTCGACGCGAAGCGGACCGCGACGCTCAAGCACATCGAGGAGCTCGAAAACTTCGAGCGCGAATACCGCACTCGCCTGATGGCGTACCTGGAGAGCCAGCTGCGCGACCACGGCGCCCCGGGGCAGGCCCAGGAGCAGGTCGGCTCCTAATTCGCTAGGGCAGGTCGGCCACCTGCGCCGCGTACACCAGGCCCGAGCCGAAGCCGATCAGCAGGGCGCTCGCGCCATGTGCGACCTCGCCCGACTCCATCAGCGCGTCGATCGCGAGCGGTATCGACGCGGCTGACGTGTTTCCGCTATGCCGGATGTCACGCGCGACAGCGACCTCGGGCGGCAGGCCCAGCTTGGCCGCGATGGCGTCGGTGATGAGCTCGTTGGCCTGGTGCGGCACGAAGGCGCCGAGCTGGTCCACGCGCAGGCCCGCCCGCTCGACCGCGGTGCGCGCCACCTCGCCGAGCTGACCGGTGGCCCAGCGAAACACCCGCCACCCCGACATGCCCAGCACCGGCCACGGGGTGGTCGGGTCGCGCAGGTCTCGCGTCCAGTACCCGGTCATGCCGACCGCGGTGCGGCGGGAGCCGTCACCGCCCCAGACGACCGGACCGATGCGCGGCGTGTCGGAGGGGCCGACCACCACGGCGCCCGCACCGTCGGCGAACAGGAACGCGGTCGCCGGATCGTCGTGGTCGAGGATGTCGGTCACCCGCTCCGCGCCCAGCAGCAGCACGTACTCCGCGGAGCCGCCGCGGACCAGATCGCTGGCCAGCGCCAAGCCGTAGCAGAATCCCGCGCACGCGGCGCTGATGTCGAGCGCGCCGGCGGGCTCGGCACCGAGCTGGTGCGCCACCTCGGTGGCCAGCGCCGGCATCTGGGTCAGGTGCGTCGTGGTGGCGGCTATGACGCAGCCAACCTCGCTCGCGTTCACACCCGCGGCGGCCAGCGCCTTGCCGGCCGCTTCCAGCGACATCGCGGTCAGCGTCTCATCCGGTCCGGCGTACCGTCGACTGTGGATGCCCGAGCGCTGCTCGATCCACTCCGCGGTGACACCGATCCGCGCGGCGATCTCGTCGTTGCCGACCACGTGCCGCGGGCGGTACGCGCCGACACCCAGTATGCGGCTACCCCTGCTCGTCACCTCTCGACCGTCGCAGCGCGGGCTCGGGCACGAGTCGAAGACCGGTCCACCGGCGGCTCGATCCGGGTTCGAGTGGCGCGTGTCAGCCTGCCGTCAGCGACCGTCGACAGTGGGAGGTGGTCCGATGCTGGCCAGCGTCGCTGGTGCCGTCGCGGTGGTCTGCACCGGGGTGGTGTGTGGCGTCTTCGTGGCGGTCGCGGTCAGCGTGGTGCCGACGCTGGCCGCCCTGCCACCGGAGCGCTACGTGGAGATACACCAGCGGCTCGGTCAGGGGTACCACCCGCTGATGCCTATCGTCGTGCTCGGCGGGCTCCTCGCCAACCTGGCGGCGATCCCGCTGGCCGCCGGGGCGGCGCCGCGCACCGCGTACGCCACCGCGGTCGTGGCGCTGCTCGGCGTGCAGGTCGTGTCGCACCTGCGCAACGAGCGCATCAACCGGCGCGTGCGGGCGGTGCGGCCGCTGGCGGTACCGGCCAGCTGGCCGGACCCGCGACCCGCGTGGCGCGGCTGGCACCTCGTGCGCACCTATTTCGCCGTGCTGGCACTGGCCGCCGACGCGATCGGTCTGGCCCTGCTCACCACGCACGGCTAGTCCTTAGGAGGACCCGATGACCTTCGCGGCAATCACGTATCCGGTGGCGCTCGGCCACGAGGAGGAGATCGCCGACATCTTCTCCCGGCGCAACTTCAAGCGCGCCAGCTCCCCGATCCTCCGCGACGCGACGGGCGCACGGGTGGGCATGCTGATGGGCACCGGGCTGTTCATCCGGCACGACCGGATGGCACGCGTCATACAGTTCCGCGGCGACGTCGACGACGTGGCCCGGCACATGGCGATGCAGGAGGGCGTGCAGGAGGCGGAACGGCGGCTGGCGCCGCTGCTGCGCGAGCCCCGCGACACCACCACGGTGGAGGGGTTCCTGGCGTATTTCTCGCGCAGCCTCATGCGCTGCGTCACGCAGTCCATCGTGGACGACCAGCCGATCGCCGGCCTGTACGCCACGTCGGCCACGCTCGCCGAGAGCGACAGCACGGACGAGGTCGACCTGCTGCTCAAGGAGCTCGTCGGCGAGCAGTGGGCGGCCGCCGGCGGCCCGATCGTCGCCACCGCCGCCTTCCGGCACGGCAGCACCGTGCTGCGCATCGTCCAGTACGAGGACGGCGCGTGGGAGCAGGCGCTCGCCGCGCTCGCCGCCGACCCCGACGTGGTGGCCGGTGAACGCCGGCTCGCCGCGCACCTCGTCTCGACGCCCGCACCGGCCGACGGGGCGGCCTTCGCGGCGGCGCTGCGCGCCAGCGAGATGCGCTGCCTGTCTCAACTCTCGATCGCGGGGATGCGGTTTGCCAAGTAGGCCGATCCCAGCACCGCTCCACCCGGACACCAGCACGCACCGTGAAGGTGAGTGCACACCCAATACGGAGGTGACAAGCATGACCAGCGTGGTCAACGAGCGCTTCGAGCAGATCCGGAAGACGGTCGACTCGACGCCGGCGAAGAAGCTTACCGAGACGCTGATCGGTCAGGGTCTCACCAGTGCGGAGATCCTGGAGGCCATGTTCGCGATGTACCGCGAAAGCTTCTCGGCGGAACGCGCGCGGGGCGAGCACGGCAAGTTCGAGTTCTGCATCAGCACGCCCGACGGCCCGATCAGCTACGCCCTCACGGTCGACGACGGCACGTGCGCCATCGGGCCCGGCACCTCGCCGGACGCCACGTCGGTTATCAGCATGTCGCTGTCGGATTTCCTGCGCTTGTCGTTGGGCAAGGCCAACGGCGCGATGCTGGCGATGACCGGGCGAATCAAGGTGAAGGGCGACACGGTCGCGGCGATGTCCATCCGGGACTGGTTCCCGACCGAGTAGCACGCGGTGGCGACACCGTGCGGAGGCGGGCGGCGTGGGCGCCCGCCTCCTTCGTGTCTACCGGCCGAGAAGGCTCGCCAGGGCGGCCGAGGCGCCGTCGGCGGTCTCGCCCTGCCAGGCGACGAAGCCGTCGGGGCGTACCAGGATCGCCCCGCCCAGCGGGCTGTCGACCAGGAGCGTGAAGTCGTTCGGGTCGACCAGGTCCAAGGTGGACCGCCCGTCTTCCAGCCACGCGTGCGGCAGGCGCGTGCCTGGCCCGCCGTCGCCGGACGTGTCGAACACCTCGGTGTCCGCCTCGACGCCGTACCGGTACCCGAACATCACCACCGGGTCCGGCACGATGCCGGCGGCGATCCGCGAATCGACCGCCCGCACCAGCCTGGGCCGGTCCTGCGACCGGCGCACCGCCTGCTCGACAGTGCGCCGTGCCACCGGCAGCCGTTCCGCCTCGTAGGTGTCGAGCAGCGCCGGCCCGGCGTCGCCGCGCAGCACCGCGGCCAGCTTCCAGCACAGGTTGTGCGCGTCCTGGATGCCGGTGTTGGAGCCGAACGCTCCGGTCGGCGGCATCACGTGCGCGGCGTCACCGGCCAGGAACACCCGGCCCGCCCGCATCCGCTCGGTGACCGTACCCGAGGCCTCCCACGGCAGCACCGCCACGATCTCCGGGTCGAGGTCGGGCACTCCCGCGGCGGCCCGGATCAGCTCCACGTGCCGCTCGCGGGGCCAGTGCGGCACGTCCTCGTCTTCGGGGTCCACCGGCACGTGCAGCAACCAGCGCTCGGCGTTGTCGACCGGTACCAGGGCGCCCATCACGTCGTCGTTCACCACGTACGCGAGCACGAACCGCCGGTCGCCCAACGGCTCGCGCAGGTCGGCACGGAAGTACATGCTCAGGTAGTGCGCGAGCGTGCCGTGGCCGGTCGTGCCGATGCCGAGCGCGGTGCGGATCGGGCTGGCCACACCATCCGCGGCCACGACATACCGCGCCTGTATCGCTTGTTCGGCACCATCGACGCGGAGTGTCGCGTAGACCGCGTCGTCGTCCTGGTCCCATGAGGACAGTTCGGTGCCGAAGCGCACGTCGGCCCCGTGCCGCCGGGCGGCGTCGCGCAGGATCGGCTCCAGCTCGTCCTGGTCGCACAGGCACCACCGGGCCGGGCTGAGCACGCTCCAGTCGGCGCGCAGGCCGAGCAGGTACGGCTGGTCCAGCTCGGCTATCTGCTCACCGGCCAGGCTCGTCATCGCGAGCACGCCGTCGTTGTCGACCAGCGCACGCGCCGACGGGGTGGCCCGCATCGCCTCTTCGATCGCCGGGTCGCAGCCGCGCAGAATCTCGACGGTGCGCGGGTTTAGGCCACGGGCGCGCGGGTGCACCGACGTCGCCGCGTGCCGCTCGACGAGCGTGACGTCGACGCCCGCCCGGGCCAGGAACAGCGCGCTCGACAGGCCCACCAGACCACCGCCGACCACGAGCACATCGGTCTTGTCCACAGCAGCCACCCCTTTCACGCGGCCCCACCGCTTCGCGGCGAGACCGCCTGCGCTGGCGGCAGCAGGCTCAGCAGGCGCTGCGCCCGTTGTGCGGCCGCGTCCAGGCGGCGGTACGCCTGCTCCAGCGCGGCGGCCATCTCCAGATCGGCAACGCGCAGCTCGTCGAGGCGGTGGTCTTCGTCGGCCAGGCGCGCGGCGAACCGCCCGATCGGCCAGTGCGGCACCGCGTTGAGGCGTGCGCCGGCGGTGCGGACAGCCAGCGGCACCCGCCCACACTGCTCCACGATGGCGTACGCGGCCGCCGGATCGCCCATCACCCGGGCCGGCTCGACGATGCTGGCGAGCAGCGCCACCGCCTCGCCGTCGCGCAGCGCCGCCAACCGAACGGCACGGGCGCCGGCCACACCGGACAGCGCCTGCCTGCTGGTGACGATCGCGCCCGACTCCGCCCCGGCCGGCAGCAACGGCACCACCTGCGCGACGCTGGCGGCGTCGTCGACGACGACCAGCACCCGCCGGCCCGCGCTCCAGGCCCGGAACAGTTCGGCGCGCCCCGCCACGTCGGAGGGCTGCTCCACGGCCGGCACTCCGACGGAGACCAGCATCCGGCCCAGCGCGTCGCTCGCGGAGGCTGGCTCGGCTTCGCTGCCAGCCAGCGGTGCGAAGAACTGCCCGTCCGGGAATCGGGCCCGCAGCCGGTGTGCGGCGCGCACCGCGAGCGTGGTCTTGCCCATCCCAGCGTCACCGTCGATCGCCACCACGCTGGGCTCGGCACCGCCGGAAACCTCGAAGTGCGCCTGGATACGCGCCAACTCGTCGACCCGTCCGACGAACGAGGCCGGCTCGGCCGGCAGTTGGGCGGGTGCCGCCTCCGGGACTGCGCCGCCGGCCCGGAGCGACTCCGCGGCTGGTGCGGCGTCGAGCGGCAGGTCGAGCGACGGGTCACCGGCCAGGATCGCCTGGTGCAGGCGCATCAGGTCACTCGACGGCTCCAGCCCCAGCTCCTCCACAAGGGACCTTCGGAGCTGCTGGTAGACCTCCATCGCCTCGAACCGCCGGCCGGACCGGTACAGCGCGAGCATGAGCTGGGAGTACAGGCCCTCGTGCAGCGGGTGCGCCGACACGAGTCCCTTGAGCTCGCTGACCAGCTCGCGGTGCCGGCCGAGGCACAGGTCGGCCTTGACGCGCATCTCCAGCGCGCGCAACCGGTTCTCCTCCAGGCGGATCGCCTGGGCGCTCAGCACCGAACCGGTCACCACGTCGGCGAGCGCCTTGCCGCGCCACAGCCCGAGCGCCTGGCCCAGCTCGCGGGACGCCACGACGGGCTGCCCCCGCTCCAGCGCGGCCTGGCCCCGGCTCATGTACTGGTCGAACTGGTAGGCGTCGACCGCATCGGGCTGTATCGACGCCACGTAGCCGAACGGCTTGGTCAGCACCAGGTCATCGCGCCCGCGGCCGGCCTTCGCCAGCAGCTTCCGTAGCTGGTACACATAGGTCTGAAGGGTCGTGCGGGCACTCGCGGGCGGATCGTCGTCCCATAACTCCTCGATGAGCCGGTCGATGTGCGCAATCTGGTTGGACTGGAGTATCAGCTGGGCCAGCAGCTGGCGTAGTTTCGGCGCGCTCGGTGTCAAGACGAGCTCGCCGCTGGTCACCTCGAATGGCCCCAGGACCGCGAAACGCAAATTGGTCTCCCCCTCCGGTCACGGCGAGCAATCGCCGAGCGTGACCCCAGCCTGACCAGTACGACTGGATTCCCGCTGGACCCCGGCTGGATTGCGCTCACACCGCGACGCGACGAAGGTGCCCGTTCCGGGCATCGGCGAGCGCGGACAGCTTCGCGCGCACCGACTCGGCCTCCTGATGGTCCACATCGGCGAGGGCCGCCAGCGCCTCGCGCCAGACCTCGCGCGCCTTGTCGTGCGCGCCGAGCGCCAGATGCGTCTCGCCGAGGCTGGACCGCACGATCGCGACGAGGTGCTGATCGCCGACCCGGCGGTACAGGGCGATCGCGTGCTCGTAGCAGGTGACCGCCCGAGCGTAGTCGCCGAGACCGTGGTGGGCGTGCGCGAGGCTGTCCCAGGTGCCCGCCTGGCCGTTGACGTCGTCGAGAGCCTGCAGCTGTGTCAGGGCCTGCCGGCAGTACGTCAGCGCCTGGCGATGGTCGCCCAGCAGCCCGTGGTACCAGCCGGTGGCGTTGAGCGCGCGAGCCTGACCGTGCTTGTCACCGGCCGCCTCGAAGACCGCGAGCGCCTTCTGCGCGTGGTGCAGCGCGTCGACCTGCCGCCCACGCCTGTCCCACAACAGCGCCAGATTGAGATGGGTGTGCCCTTGGCCGAGCCTGTCACCGGCCTGGCCGTACAGGTCGAGGGCGCGGTGCAGCTCGGCGTGCGCGTCGTCGAAGCGCCGCCGCCGGGTGTGCGCGCGGGCGAGGAAGCGGCGGGCGGCGGCCTCCGCGGTCACCTCACCGTCGCGGCGCGCGGCCGCGACGCCCGCGCGCTGCGTCGCCGCCAGGTCGTCCCAGTGCCCGTCGCGGTCCATGAAGGTGTACAGGGTGGACGCGAGCTGCCACTCGTGTTTATTAGACACAGTGGACGCTCGAACCAAGATCCCGAGGAGGGTGGTGCGCTCGGCGGCGAACCAGGCGCGCGCCTCCGCGAGGTCGGCCGGGTGCTCCGGCACCACCCCGGTCGTGACCGGCTGCAGGGTGAGCCGCGCCCGGCTGTGGTCGAGTTGTCGGTCTGCGGCGTACGCCGAGTGCAGGTAGTGCTCGACCATCCGCCGGGTGGCGGCGCGGCGCGACCGCTCCCGGTCGAACCGCTCGGCCAGGTCGCTGGCGTAGGCGCGCAACAGGTCGTGAAACGTGTACCGGCCGGGCGTGTGCTCGGTGAGCAGGTTGGCGCCGGCCAGCTCGGCGATCAGCTGCCGGACGTGGGCCGCCGGGCGCGCGGCGAGGCTGGCGGCGGCCGGCACCGAGACGTCGGGGCCGGGATGCAGGCCCAGCAGCCGGAACAGCCGTGCCGCCTCCGGGACGAGTGCGCGGTACGACCAGGACAGCACGGCCCTCAGGTCGGTGCTCGGGTCGCCGGTGGTCAACGCGTCGAGCCGGCCACCGTCGTGCCGTAGCTGCTCGGCGAGTGCCACGAACGGCAGGTGCCGGCTGACCGCCGCGCGCGCCGCCACGACCGCCACGGCCAGCGGCAACCCGGCGCACCGGGCGAGGATCTCGGCCACGGCATCGGGCTCGCCGGCCACCCGGCGGGCGCCGACGCGGCGGGCGAGCAGGTCGTGGGCCTCGCTGGCGGTCAACAGGTCGAGCGGCAGATGCTGGGCGCCCTCGGTGGCCACCAAACTGGACAGCTGGTGGCGGCTGGTGACCACGACGGCGCAGCCGGGGGCGCCGGGCAGCAGCGGCCGCACCTGCGCCGGGTCGCGGGCGTTGTCTAGCACCACGAGCAGGCGGCGGCCGGCGAGCTGGCTGCGGTACAGGGCGGCCCGACTGTCCAGATCGGACGGTATGCGCTCGGGCGGCACGTCGAGCGCGTCGAGCAGGCGCCGCACGGCCTCGGACGGGTCCATGGCCACGCCGCCGGGATCGAAGCCGCGCAGGTTCACATACAGCTGTCCGTCGGGGAACTCGTGCGCGACGTCGTGCGCCCAGCGTACGGCGAGAGCGGTCTTGCCGACCCCGGCCGTGCCCGACACCACGCAGATCCGCACGGCGGACGCCTCCAGCAGCTCGCCGAGCTGCGCCAGCTCGGCCGCGCGCCCGACGAAACCCGGCACGTCGGTCGGCAGCTGGGCCGGCACAGGGCGGAGCGGCCGGGCGGCGGCGCGCCGCGCCGGTCCCGCGGACGCGGCGATCGGGGCGTCATCGCGCAGCAGCAGCATGTGCGCCGCCGACAGCTCCGCGCCGGGTGCCACGCCCAGCTCGTCGGCGAGGCGCCGGCGAGCTTCGTGGTACGCGGTGAACGCCTGTCCCCGCCGCCCGGCCGCGTGGTAGGCCCGGATCAACCGGGCCTGCCCCGCTTCATCCAGCGGCTGTTCGGCTGCGGCCTCCTCCAGCGCCGGCAGCACCTCGGCCGCCCGTCCGGCGGCGATCTTCACCTCGCCGTACCGGTCGAGCGCCGCATGCCGCTCCCCCGCCAGGGCGACCACCTTCGGGTGGCTGGCCAGCGCCGGCACGTCGGCGAACGGCGGCCCGTGCCAGAGCCCGAGCGCCTCGTCGAGCAGCTCAGCCGCCCTGTCGAGCTGCCCCTCGCGCTGCGCGGTCGCCCCCGCCGCGGCCAGAGCCCGGAACCGCGAGACGTCGACCGCCGCGGCCGGCACGTGCAGCGCGTACCCATCGCCGACCTGCCGCAGCAGCGTGCTCGGCGCGTGCGGGCGACGGTCGGGCTCCAAGAGCCTGCGCAGGTGTTTGACGTGCGTCTGGATGACGTTGGCGGCCGTCGAGGGCGGCTCCCGGTCGTACCAGACGCCGCTGACGAGCTGGGAACGGGTCAAGGGCTGGCCGCAGGCGAGGGCCAGCAGTCCGAGGACCGCTCGCTGGGCCGCGGGCCCGAGCTCCAACTCCAGCTCGTCGTCTCCCCGCCAGGCGCGCACCGGACCGAGCACCTGAATGCGCATGCGCCACAGTCTTGACGAACACGCACGGTGACGGCATCCGTGGAATTACGCAAACACGGGCGCCATATGGACGATTAAGAATCCCTCAATGGCCGATGCACCCGCCACCCGTTTGGTGGTCATGAATGAGACTCGCGTTCAGCGCCGTCGAGGATGCGACAGGCGCGGGCCGGAGCCACCCGGCATCAACAGGGTGGCGGCACCCATGAGACCGACCGTGATGGCGGCCCCGCCAACCAGGATCATCATGTCTCCGTCCGGCGAGGCGTCCGTGAACTCACCCCACTCGGTCAGGAAGACGCGCGGCTGCGAGGCGTCGACCATGATGCGAGTCCGGTCGCCCTCCGCCGGGCAGGTTCGCATGCATGCCACCGTTGCCCGATGTGGCTTGTCGGCGTACCAGTAGGTGAGAGTCAGCTTCGACCGCGTGACCTTTTCCTTCCTGTGGTACTTGTCGGTGCGGTCGACGACGTTGGCCATCACGGGCTCGCCCCGGTCGCTCAGAGCCTTCGCGTTCGCATCATGGTGACTCTGCCGCAGCAGCGACACGCCCGCGATACCCACGCCGACAAGGATCAGGGCCGCCCAGTACACAAGGCGGCGCCGCCGGCTGACCGCGGGCTCCCCTGTGGTGTAGGCACGACCGGTGGTACCGCGGGCCACGTGGCCGAGGTATCCCGCGTAGCTGCGCAACGACACGGCGAGCCAGTCGTCCGCGGCCAGCTCCCGCAACCGGCGCTTGGCGCCGAAAGACGCCACCGTGCGCTCCAGGCCGGCGCCCGCCAACAGCACGCCCAGAACCACCACGCGGGCGTGCTCGTCACCGTCGTGAAGCGACGCGGCCAGCGCCTCCCTCGTGGGGCGGCGTATGTCGTTTTCCACATCGAACCGAAGCCAGCGCACGCCGCGCGGCTCGTCGGGCTCGCACACCTCGCGGTCGCGCAGCCGCTCGACCACATCGGCGATCACCGAAGGCGCGAACTCCGCCAGCCACTCGACCGGCGAGTGCGCGCCGGAATCCACCATACGGGCGAGCACGCCGTCGAGCAGCGCGTCTCCGGTGGCCATGGGCGACCGGACCAGCACGGAGACGCCGTCCTGGTCGAGCTCGATGCGCTCGGCAAGGTACAGCTCAGCCAGGACGGCGGCTCCGACCAACGGCTCCACAATGGACCACACAGGGTCGCGCTGGCCAGACGGGGAGTGAGCGAGAACGAACACGGCCTCGGGCAACGTCAGGTCAGGCACGACTCCACGATGGGACATCTTGTCAAGAACAACACGCCTTTACGAAACGACCGAGACCTGGAACTCGTGCACCCACTTACGGGGGTCGTCCGGATCGAACTCCAGGCACACCTCGCGCGCATACCCGTCCATCCTGTACCCGTTGTCGTCGATCCACTGGGCCAGCGTGTGCATGCTGCTGTCGGCCTCGTCCATCGAACCGTGGTGCACGATCGTTGCCGCGTTGGGCAGCTCCGGCAGGTCGAGTACGGCGAAGTCGTAACCCGGCTCCGGCTCGACCGCGACCACCACCGCCGCGTGCACGGTCACCGCCTCCGGCGACTCATCGGGCGCCGGGTCGTAGTACGCGATGGGTGGCCCGGCCATCCTCACTCCGGCCGCTCCTAGGCGGCGGAAGAGCTCCTCGTACAGCGGCTGGATGACCGGCCCGATGTCGGCACCCTCATAGCTCGCCGCGACCGCCGTGAGCTCCGCGACCCGAGTCCGTGGCACCTGCTTGACGACGACGTCGTCCGTACTCATACGTCCCTCCCTCTCGATGCTGCGGAGCCTCGCCTCGACACTGGCCAACCGGGCCGCGTCGGCCGCCATCTGCTCATGGAGCTGGGCCCGGCGCATCCGCAGCATGCCGCGCAACTCCTCCGCCCCGAGCTTCTCGTCGAGAATCGACCGGACCTGCTGGAGCGTGAACCCGAGATCCTTCAACGCGAGGATGCGGTTGAGCCGGCGCAGCTGCTCGGCCCGGTAGGACCGGTATCCGGAGCCGACGTCGACCTGCGCGGGCACGAGCAGCCCGAGCGCGTCGTAGTGACGCAGCATCCGGACCGACACCCGGCCCAGCTTGGCGAAGTCTCCGATACTGAACACGGTCAACACACTCCCCTGTGACACGGTGTCAGAGTCAACCCCTTCCGCAGCGCCGTAACGCACGCCCGCCGCGCCCGCCGCCGCGCCCGCCGCCCGCCGCGCCCGCCCGCGCTCCCCGCGCCTGCC
>NZ_JAIBNX010000022.1:51918-62171 GCF_026130045.1 Micromonospora sp. CPCC 205371 | reverse complement strand
GGGGTGGGCCCGTGCGGCGGGCGCGGGTCGGTGCGGCGGGCGCGGGTCTTGCGGCGGGCCCATGCGGCGGGCGGGGGCGCAGGCGGCGGGCGGGGCGCGGGCCGTGGAGGGGGTTAGTGCCAGCCGAGCGAGGTTAGGACGCGGCGGACTTCGCGGGCTACGCCGGTGAAGTCGCGGTGGGCGCGGGGGCTGGTCACGGTGAGCACGGTCCAGCCGGCCGAGATGAGCCGCCCGCGCTGTTTCCGGTGGACCATGTCTAGGTCGCGGGCCTCGCGCGGCTCGTGCTCGACGGCCAGTTTGTATCGGGGCCACGACAGTCTCGGGCGGACCACCCGGCCGCTGGCCAGCTCGACCGGGTAGCGCACGAGTGGGCGGGGCAGACCGGCGGTGATCAGCCCAATCCGCAGGTGCGACTCGGCGGGTGACCCGGAGAGCCCGTCGGACAGGTCGAAGACCCGCCGGACGCGGCTGGTCCAGGGCTTGTTGAGGTGCCGCGTGGCGAGGTCGGTCAGCTCGTCGCGGGTGGCGGCGCGGAGGGCGAGCAGGCTGTCGACGATCGCCACGGCCGCGCCCAGCTCCAGCCAGACCGCACAGTCCCAGGCGGTGCGGGGACCGCTCGTGGCGTGGAGGCCGGAGGCGAGGGTCTTCTCCTCCGGGGTGAGGGCGAGGGCGTGGCTGTGGAGGCCCCGCCGGTGCGCCACCCGCATGTTGGGCGGCACGATCACGTGGACGTCGTCGGTGTACGTCGCGGCGTGCGGGACGCCGTGCAGGTGGGCCGCGGAGGGGCCGGCGAACACCACCGGAGCGGGCAGCCGCAGGGCGTACGCCCGGCAGAGCAGCGTGTGGTCGAGTTTTAGCCGCGCGTCGGCATAGATGTCGTGGCGCAGGTGCACCCACGCCGAGTTGCGCAGCTGGTGTTCGGACAGCAGGCCGTCACGCACGGCGTCGCTGCCGCGGAAGACGCGCCACTCCAAGGACTCGGGTCGGCTCGGTACAGCTGGCATGGCTCCGAGCGTCGCAACCCCACCACGCCCACCACAGGGCCTGTGGACAACCGCGGCCTCCATGATCCCCACAGCCTGTGGATAACCGGCCCGACTCGGCAGCCTGCCGCTACCATGTCCCGCTCAGCGGAGTGCCACGGCTACCTCGTCGGCCGCCGCGCGCACCAGAGGCCCCACGGTCGCCACGTCGAGCGCGCTCATGGCGACCACGCCGACGCTCGCTTCGAGCCCTTCGACGCCCAGGACCGGTGCGGCCACCCCGTACGCGCCGGGCTCCAACTCGCCGCTCGTCGTCACGGGAGTGGCCACGCCACGCCGCCCGGCGACGATGGCCCGGCCGGCCGCGCCCCGGTCCAGCGGGTGTCGAGAGCCGGCCCGGTATCCGACGTGAAAGGCGGTCCAACTCGGCTCGACCACGGCGAGCGCGACCGCCTCGGTGCCCTCGGCGACCGTGAGGTGGGCGGTGGCGCCGATCCGCTCGGCCAGGCCCCGCAGGGTGGGCAGGGCGGCGTCGGCGAGCAGCGGCTGAGCCCTGCGGGCGAGGTGCAGCACGCCGACGCCCAGCCGCAGCCGTCCCCGGCTGTCCCGCCGCACCATGCCGTGCTCGGCCAGCGCGCCGACCAGCCGGTACACCACCGCGCGCCCGACACCGAGCCGCGCTGCGGCCTCGGTGACGGTCAAGCCGCCAGGAGCGTCGGCCACGAGGTGCAGCAGCCGGAGCCCTCGATCGAGGGTCTGCGCTGTCTCAGCGGGCCGGCCATTGTCCGTCACGCCGTCAGCGTACGAGCGATCGCTTGTCTTAAGTCTTCATGAAAGACCTTTTCATTCGATGAACCTTTGCCGGAACCTGCTGAATGCGTCTGTCGGGAGGTAGCTGGTGGGGGAGAAAGGCACACGGCGTCGGCGTGTGCTGCTGGGGGCAGCAGTTGCCGGGGTCGTAGCGGCCGTGGGGGCGGCCGGCACTATCGCGTTCGCTGAGGCGTCCTTCAGCACGGATTTCGCCGGCGGCAGCGCCAGCGGCTGGTCCAGGTCGGGAGGCTCATGGGCGGTCGCGTCCGACGGTGGCAACAACGTATACCGACAGTCCAAATTGGATAGTGAGGTCGCGCGCGTCTTCGCGGGGGACAAGGACCTGACCGCATACGCCGTGCAGGCGCGGGTCAAACCCACCAACTTCAGCCGGCCAGAGGGCTTCGCGGGCATCGGCGCCCGCGCGCAGAGCGCCACCAGCCTGTACCGGTTGGTGCTGACGGGCGCCGGCAAGGTCGAGCTTCAGACGCTCAACAGCGGTGCGCTCCAGGTGCTGTCGAGCGCCACGGTGCCGGTGACGCCCGGCGCCTGGTACACGCTCAAGATCGAGGTTTCCGGCGCCACCGTGCGCGGGTCCGTCGACGGCAAGGCGCTGCTGTCCGGCAGCAGCACGCTCCTGCCGTCCGGTCAGATCGGCCTGACCACCGGCCACGCCACGGCCGACTTCGACGACATCGCGGTCTCCGAGATCGGCGCGCTCCCGGCGCCCGCGACCAGCGCGCCTACGGCCACCACGCCCGTTCCGACGACTAGCGCACCGGCCAAGCCCGCGGCGGGTGCCTGGCCGAAGTCGACCGGCGAGGAAAAGGTCGACGGAACGATCAATGTGCCGGCCAGCGGCCTCGACGGCGGCATGAAGCGGTACTACGGCCTCGGTGACGGCGGCCAGGGCGAGAGCCAGGACCCGATGTTCAAGCTGGCGGATGGCGCGGTACTGGAAAACGTGATCATCGGCGCCCCGGCGGGTGATGGCGTGCACTGCTCCGGCTCCTGCATCCTGAAGAACGTCTGGTGGGAAGACGTGGGCGAGGACGCGGCCACCTTCAAGGGCGGCCCCTCGGCGAGGTACCTGGTCGGTGGCGGCGGTGCGCGTTCGGCCTCCGACAAGGTGTTCCAGCACAACGGCGGCGGCACGCTCACCGTCCGGAATTTCCAGGTCGAAGACTTCGGCAAGCTGTACCGGTCGTGCGGCAACTGCGGCACCCAGCAGAAGCGCGCGGTGGTGTTCGAGAACATCACGGTCACCGCGCCCGGCAAGGCGCTGGCCGGCATCAACACCAACTACGGCGACACCGCCCGGTTCTCGGGCATCACGATCGCGGGCAACGGCGCCAACAAGATTGCCATCTGCGAGAAGTACGAGGGCGTCACGAGCGGCGAGCCCACGAAGATCGGTAGCGGCGCCGACGACACCCACTGCGTTTATTCGACAGCCGACATCACGTACCGCTGACAGCGCTCCGATATGCGGACGGTTACCCTTGCTAGGTGACGCTGCGCTTGTATGACACCGTGACCAGATCGGTGCGGGACTTCGTCCCGCGGGAGGCCGGCCGGGTTGCGATCTACCTGTGTGGTCTCACCGTGCAGTCCGAGCCGCACATTGGCCACCTTCGCTCCAGCGTCAACTACGACGTGCTGCGCCGGTGGCTGTTGCGCGCTGGCAATGAGGTGACCTTCATCCGGAACATCACCGACATCGACGACAAGGTGCTTGCCAAGTCGATCGAGTTCGGGCGGCCGTTCTGGTCGATCGCCTATGCCAACGAGTTGGTGCTGAGCGCGGCCTATCGATCGCTCAACGTGCTTCCCCCGACCTATGAGCCGCGCGCCACCGGGCACATCCCCGAGATGCACGAGCTGATCAAGGTGCTGATCGACAAGGGGCACGCCTACGCCGCGCAGGACGGCTCCGGCGACGTCTACTTCGACGTGCGGTCGTTCCCTGAGTACGGCGCCCTCTCCGGGCAGAAGCCCGACGCGATGCAGGCACCCGACGACGGTCCCGTGCGGGCCAAGCGGAGCCCCAACGACTTCGCGCTGTGGAAAGGCGAAAAGGCCGGCGAGCCGGTCGAGGCATCCTGGCCGTCACCGTGGGGCCGTGGCCGGCCTGGCTGGCACATCGAGTGCTCGGCGATGTGCTGGCGATACCTGGGCGCCGAGTTCGACATCCACGGCGGCGGGCTCGACCTGACGTTCCCGCACCACGAAAACGAGATCGCCCAGTCGCGCGCCGCCGGCCTGCCCTTCGCCCGGTACTGGGTGCACCACGCGTTGCTCAACCTCGGCGAGGCCAAGATGAGCAAGTCGCTTGGCAACGTCATCGACCTCGACTACGTGGCCGCCCTGGGCATCCGCCCCGCGGAGCTGCGCTACTACCTGGTCGAGCCGCACTACCGCAGCCGCATCGACTACTCCGACGAAACCTTGCACGAGAAGGCGGTGGCATACCGCCGGATCGAGGGCTTCGTGCAGCGGGCCGTCGAGCGGGTTGGCGTGGTGCGGCCCGGTGAGCCGAGCGCCGAGTTCGTGGCCGCGCTCGACGACGACCTCAACACATCGGCCGCGATGGCGGCCGTCCGCGAGCTGGTTCGCGAGGGCAACACCGCCCTGGCCAGCGGCGACGACGATGGCGTCCGCGGTGCGCTGTCGGGCGTGCGGGCGATGCTCGACATCGTTGGCATCGACCCGCTCGACCCCGCCTGGGGTGGCGGCGAGCAGAAGGGCGATCTGCGCGGCGTTGTCGACGCGCTGGTGGCGCTGGCGCTCGACCAGCGGGCGCAGGCCCGCACCCGGAAAGACTGGGCGGCCGCCGACGCGGTCCGCGACCAGCTCAAGCACGCCGGCATCAACGTCGAAGACACGCCGGCCGGACCACGATGGACGGTTGACGATGCCCGGTAATTCCCAGCGGCGAAACCGCCGGGTCACCCCGAAAAAGGGCGCCACGAGCGGTTCCGGCGGGAAAAACAAGTCGGGTCTCGCGGGTAGGGGCCGCACCCTGCCCGCCGACGAGCGTCCGTGGCACAAGGGGTACTCGGGCACCGAGCAGCTGCCCAACCGCACCGCCTGGAAGCAGGAGAAGGAGCGGAAGGCGGCGGCCGCCGAGGGGCGCGTCCCCAAGATCGGTAAGCCCGGCACCAAGGACACCACGTGGGGCCGGGGCGGCAGCGGTAAGAAGGCGACCAAACCGGGCAAGACCACGGGCCGATCCGGGCCTAGGGTCGCTCCCGGCCGAAAGTCGGCGACGCCCAGGGACGCGCCGGAGCTGCTGGTCGGGCGCAACCCGGTGGTGGAGGCGCTCCGCGCGCACGTGCCGGCGACCGCCCTGTACCTGGCGCACGGCATCGACATCGACGACCGGGTCAACGAGCTGGTGCGCAACGCCGCAGACCGGGGCATCCCGATCCTGGAGATCAGCCGCGCCGAGCTCGACCGGATGACGGGCGGGGTGCTGCACCAGGGTGTCGGCCTGCAGGTGCCGCCGTTCGCGTACGAGCCGTTCGAGGATCTGATCGCCGCCTCCACGGAGCACCCGGCGCCGCTGCTGGTGGCGCTCGACGGGGTCACCGACCCGCGCAACCTGGGCGCGGTGATCCGGTCGGCGGCGGCATTCGGCGCACAGGGGGTTTTCCTGCCCGAGCGGCGCGCGGCAGGCATCACCGCCACCGCGTGGCGCACGAGCGCGGGCGCGGCGGCACGGCTGCCGGTCTCGCAGGTGACCAACCTGACCCGCGCCATCAAGGCCTGCCAGCAGGCCGGGTTCATCGTGGTCGGCCTCGACGCCGACGGCGAGACCGACGTCTACGACCTGGAGGCCGCGGTGGGGCCGCTGGTGATCGTGGTGGGCTCGGAGGGGCGTGGCCTGTCCCGCCTCGTCGGCGAGACCTGCGATCTGCGGGCCAGCATCCCGATGGCGTCGAGCGTCGAGTCGCTCAACGCCAGCGTCGCCGCCGCGGTCACCCTGGCCGAGGTCACACGCCGCCGGAGCGCCGCCTGACACCAGGCAATACGATGCCGACCGGGTAACCCCTCACCCAGCTGGAGGACCGGTCGGATGGCACAGGAGGACGGCGCCTACGCCCTTGCCGTGGATCTGGGTACCTCCAACACGGTCGCGGTGCTGCGCTGGCCCGATGGGCGCACCCGGCCGCTCCTCTTCGACGGCCAGCCGATCATGCCGTCCGCCGTCTATCTCGACGACTCGGGCCGGCTCCACGCCGGTCGGGACGCCCAGCGGCTGGGCCAGGCCGACCCGGCGCGGTACGAGCCGAATCCGAAGCGCCGTGTCGACGACCCCGGCGTCCTGCTCGGCGGTCATGAGGTCCCGACCGCCGACCTGCTCGGCGCGGTCCTCGGCACCGTTGGCCGTACGGCTGTGGAGGCGGTGGGCTTCCTGCCGCCCGCCGTGCTGACCTATCCGGCCTCGTGGGGTGCACGCCGGCGCGACGTGCTGGCCACCGCGGTCGCCCGCGCGGGCTGGCCACCGGTCGGCACCGACAACGGCGGCACCCGGCTGGCGACAGAGCCGGTCGCGGCGGCGCGATACTTCGCCGACGTGCTGCGCCGGCCGGTGCCCGTCGGTGCCGCGATCGCCGTGTTCGACTTCGGCGGCGGCACGCTCGACGTCGCGGTGGTCCGCAACGAGGCCGTGGACGCGAACGGGCGGGCGACGTTCGTGGTGGTCGGTTCGGGCGGCCTCGCCGAGCTGGGCGGCCTCGACCTCGATGCCGCCCTGGTAGACCACCTCGGCCGGCTGCTCGGCGGAGCGCAACCGGCGGCCTGGCAGGCGCTCGCCGCACCGACGACCGCCGCGCAGTGGCGGCATCGCCGGCAGTTCTGGGACGACGTGCGGGGCGCGAAGGAGATGCTTTCCCGCACGACCACCGCCCCCGTGGCGGTCCCGGGCATCGACCAGGCGGTCCACCTGACCCGCGACGAGCTGGAGCGGCTGGTCGCGCCGTTGTTGCGGCGGAGCGTCTACGAGGCCGGCGCGGTGATCGGCAACTGTGGCCTGCGCCCGGATCAGCTGGCCGGGTTGTTCCTGGTCGGCGGGTCGTCGCGGGTGCCCCTGGTGGCCCGGATGCTGCACGCCGAGCTGGGCATCGCGCCGACGGTGCTGGAGCAGCCGGAACTGCCGGTCGCCGAGGGCGCACTGACCGAATTCGTCGCTTTTCAGGCTCCTGGATCCGCGCGAGCGGAGCGAGCCCCAGCTAGCTCAGCTCCGGCATCCGGGCCTTTCCGGGCCGCGGTGGGGGTGCCGGGTGCGATGGCTCCCACGAGCGCGGTTCCGGTATCGCCAGCGGAACCGACGGTGCGGATGTCGGCGGTACAGGATGCCGGGCCTGGACCGGCGCGGACGCTGCTCAAACGGCCGGCGCTCTGGCTGGCGGCGGCGGCCGTGGCCCTTGCGGGTGTGGTCGCCGCGGCGGTGCTCTTCCTCACGAGTGGCGACTACGACGAGATCGGGTTCGAGCCGGTGAGCGAGCTTTACACGCTGCCCGTCGGCGACGGCGAGACGCCGTACTACGCCTATACCGGCTTCGTGGGCGACCGCGCGTACCTCGCGTACGAGCGCAAGGACAAGCGGCTGGAGATAGTGGCCGTGGATCCGCCCGGCAAGCAGGAGAGGTGGCGGAAGCAGACGTCGAGCGGCTCGGAGCGGTGGGCCGGCATCACGGTCCTGCCGGACGTGGTCGTGGCCTATGAGGACCGCACCTCGAACACCGAGTTCCGCAACATGATCGTCTTCGACGCCGACTCGGGCGAGGAGCTGTGGAACCGCCTGATCCGGGGCGACGATCGAGCGATCTTCGCCAAAGGCGTGATGGTGCTGGTCAACCGGGGCGAAGACCGGCTGCTCGGGCTCGATCTGCGCAACGGGAAGACCAAGTGGGAGCACGCGAACCCCAAGGACGAGTACGGGGACGGCGATGACGCGGTGTACCAGGCGCTCACGGTGGCCGACGTGTCCGGGCCATCTGACGTGCGCGGCACCCCCTTCGCCCAGAAACCCGACGACGACCAGCGCATCGTGCAGATCGCCGCCGATCGGTCGGCGCGGGTCATCGACGCGGTGAGCGGCGAGGTGCTCAAGACCCGGCCGAACGTGGCCGACCCGGACGACCAGGTCATGGTGTACAAAGGGCAGCTCATCGTGGCCTCGGAGGACGAGAGCTACCGCCTGTCCAAGTACGACCTGGACAGCATGGGCGAGCCCACCAACCTGTACACGTCGGACGACAAGCAGCGCGACCTGGACCTGATCGCCATGTGCGGCGAGCAGCGGCTGTGCGTGCTCGACACCGCCGGCAGCGACGGGGCGACGACCCAGGTGGTCGCGGTCGACCTGGAGAAGGGCGGCCGTCTGTGGCACGCGGCCGCCCCGCAGGCCGAACTGCTGATCCACTTCGGCGATCAGGTCGCGGCCCGCACGCTCACCGGCGAGTACCGGGTGCGCGTCTTCGCAGGTGACGGCACCGAGTTGGTGAACCGGGAAGGCGCGATCGGCCGGGTGGACGGCGGCAACATGATCTTCCTGGAGTCGGCCAGCGACTCCGTAGGCGACTACAGCGTGGCCGGGCTGCATACCGACTCGAAGAAGCCGATCGAGATGGGGCAGCTCAACGACGTGCGGTCGTCGAGCTGTTCCTGGAACAACCAGTACATGGTCTGCGCCCGGCAGGACGACTTTTCGGTGAGCCAGTTCGCCGAGGAGTGAGCGCGCGCCGCCCGCAGACCGCACAAAGCGGCGGGAGCGTAGCGACCAGAGCGACTGCGGTCTACAGGGCGGCACCCAAGCGCGCGAGCGGCCCGAGCGAAGCGAGGGCATCAAACACAGTTAGGGATCACGTCGCCAGCGCGGCGTTCGCCTGCCGGATCAGGGTTTCCGCCGCCTCGCGTGGGGTCGCCTCGCCGCGTTGCACGCTCTCGGCCGCCGCGACCAGCAGCGCCCGCACCTTGACGTGCCCCTTGGGCGGCGGCGCCGGCGCCGGGCCGAACCTCGGCGTGATGGAGTTTTCGTATTCGATCGTGGCGCGTGTGGTCGGGTCGCTGAGCGACTGGCTCAGCACCTTCCGCACCTCGGTGTTGGGGCTCAGGCCGCGCTCGGTGCCGAGGATCTTGCCGGCCTCGGTGTCGTTGACGAGGAAGTCGATGACGTCGACCGCGATGTCGGCGTGCTGGCTGCCGCGGAAAACCGACCAGTACATCGAGGCGCGCGCCCACTGACCCTTCGGGTTTCCCGGGTACGCGACGAGGGCGAGCTGGTCCTTGGTGGCCCGCTGAAGCTCGGGAAGCTGGTTGGACCACATGAACGAGGTGGCCGCCTTGCCGGTGGCCACGGCCTGCTTTGTGACGTCGCCCCCGTTTGCCTCTTTGATGACACTCAGCGGCGGCGCCGAGCCGGTGTCGCGCGCGTTCTTCCAGATCTCGTACCAGGCGGCCAGATCGTCGGCCGTGAACCCGAGTTCCCGGCCGTTGTACAGCTCCTTGCCCTGCGCGCGCAGCCACAGCCACAGCGCCTTGTAATCGGCCGACGGGTCCATCGTGCCGGCCACCTCGCCGTCGGTGCGGTTGGTGATGTCTCGGGCCCAGTCGACAAGCTCCGTATAGGACATGCCGACCTTGGGCTCCGGCACGCCCAGCTTCTGTAGCAGGGTCTTGTTGTAGACCATCGCCGGTGTGTTTTCGGCGCTCGCGACACCCACCGTCCTGCCGCTCACCTGACCGTACTTCGCGAGGCTGTCGGGCAGCTTCGACAGGTCGAGCGCGCCGCTGTCGACGTACGGGTTGAGGTCGAGCGTGACGTTCCGCTCGGCGTACTCGGTGAGGTAGTTGTCGTCGATCTGGAACAGGTCGGGCGCGTCCGGACCGGCCGCCTGGGTGGCCAGGTTGTCGTAGTACCCCTGGTTACCCTGCCAGTGCGTCTTGAACGTGACGTTGGGGTGGCGCTGCGTATACAGCTTGAGTGCCTGCTCGGTCACCTCGGCCCGCTTGTCACCGCCCCACCAGTAGACGTTGAGCTCGACCTTTCCGTCGCCGCTTGCGGCCGGGTCCGCGTCGTCGCCGCAGGCGGCACCGCCAAGTAACACCGCCAGCGCGGTCACAACCCCGATAGTCAGACGCACGCAACCGACCTTAGGCCGGCGCCGCCGCTTATGCGAGATCCCTTCGTACGGGTTATGTGAGGCGGTGGATAACGGCGTGGAGGGCGAAGATGGCGTAGCCGGTGAGGACCGGTACCAGGACCGGGATGATCATCAGCGCGAGCGCGACCACCAGGCCGATCACGCCGGCGCAGGCCAGCACCGCGGCCGGGCGGCGTTGGGAGGTCTGGGCGGCGGCGCGAGCGGCGGGCCCCCAGCCCGTCGCGCCGCGGCGGCGCCCCTCCACGACGGCGATGCCCGCGGGACCCGGGGCCGGCGCGGGCGCGCCGCA
>NZ_JAIBNX010000022.1:9802-51908 GCF_026130045.1 Micromonospora sp. CPCC 205371 | reverse complement strand
CCCGCGCCGCCCCACCCGCACGTCGGAGGGGCCGCCCACCCCGGCCGCGGCGCCGACCAGCAGGAGCGCCGCCGCGGCGAGAGGCCCGCCGCCGGGCACCACGCCACGGGCGATGGCCGACAGGTTGAGCGTGAGAAGAGCGGTGGCGACCAGTGCCACGAGCGTCGCCGGGATGCCGGGCAGCAGGCTGCGCACGTACCGGCGCAGGGTGACCCGGAACTCGGGCCACCTCTCGTCTGCGGACCAGTCGTGCACGGCAGCGCTGGCCGTGGCGACCGCCGCGCCGGCGGTCACCACCCCGAGCGAACCGACCGTGGTCAGGATGCCGAGCAGCGCGAGGTCGCTCGCGTTGCGGAACGTGTCCATCCACGTGCGACGGACCGGCACCGGCTCTTCGATGTGCGTCATCCCTTGAGCCCGCTGGTGTTGATGCCTTCGACCAGCAGCCGCTGGAACGCCACGAAGAACAGGAACACCGGCAGCAGCGACAGCACCGACATCGCGAACATCGGCCCGATCGCGCTCTGCCCCGTCGAGTCGATGAACAGCGTCATCGCCACCGGAATCGTGTAGTCCGACAGGTCAGACAGGTAAACCAGCTGGCGGAAGAACTCGTTCCAGGTCCAGATGAACGAGAAGATCGCGGTGGTCACGAGCGCTGGCCGGCTGAGCGGCAGCATCACGTACCGGAAGATGCCGAACGGGCTCGCGCCGTCGATCTTGGCGGCCTCGTCGAGCTCGCGCGGGATGCCCCGCATGAACTGCACCATCAGGAAGACGAAGAACGCCTCGGTCGCGAGGAATTGCGGCACCAGCAGCGGGAGGTACGGCCACTCGCCGCCCACCCAACCGAACTGCTTGAACAGGATGTACTGCGGGATCGTCAGCACGTGCTGCGGCAGCAACAGGGTGCCGATCATGACGGCGAACCAGAAGCCGCGCAGCGGGAACCGCAGTCGCGCGAAGGCGTACGCGGCGACCAGGCAGGAGATCGCGTTGCCGATGACGGTCAGCAGCGCCACCATCGCACTGTTCAGGAAGAACCGCGAGAAGCTGACGTCGAAGTGGTTCCACCCGTCGGTGTAGTTGCCGGGCGTGAAGTCGCCCGGCAACACGCCGGTGTTGCTGACGATCTCGGTCTGGCCCTTGAACGAGGTGCCGACCATCCAGATCAGCGGGTACAGCACGACGGCGAGGATCAGCAGGAGGATCGCGGTGCGCACCACCCCGCGGCCGAGACCGGAGCGGCGGCGGGAGACCGCCGGAGTCGAAGCGACCATCAGCGATCATCCCCATCCGAGTAGTGCACCCAGAACCGGCCGGTGGAGAAGAACACCGCGGTGATGATGCCGATTGCCAAAAGGAACACCCACGCCATGGCGGACGCGTAGCCCATCTCGTATTCCCGCCAGCCCTTGAGGTAGAGGTTCAGCGTGTACATAAGCGTCGAGTCGACCGGCCCGCCGGTGCCGTCGCTGAGCACGAACGCCGCCGTGAAGCCCTGGAAGCCGTTGATGGTCTCCAGTACGAGGTTGAAGAAGATGACCGGCGACAGCATCGGCAGCGTCACGCTCAGGAACTGCCGGAACCGGCCGGCGCCGTCGACCGAAGCCGCCTCGTACAGCTCCGTGGGCACCTGCTTCAGGCCGGCCAGGAAAATCACCATCGGCGCGCCGAACTGCCAGATGGCGAGCACCATCAGGGTCTCCAGCGCCCAGCTCGGGTCGTTGACCCACGGCTTGCCCTCGATGCCGAAGATCGCGAGGAAGCCGTTGAAGGCGCCTTCCCGGTTGAACATGTTGACCCAGACGATCGCCAGGGCAACGCTGCCGCCGATGAGCGACGGCAGGTAGAAAAGGCCGCGGAAAAGGCCGACGCCGCGCCAGGCCTTGTTGAGCAGCAGCGCGACGCCGAGCGCGGCGGCGAGCTTCAGAGGTACCGCGATCAGCGCGAACGACACGGTCACGGTGACCGAGCGCCAGTACGACGGATCGCTGGTGAACATCCGCTTGTAGTTCGCCAACCCGACCCACTCAGCCTCGCCCAGCGGGCTGAGGACGTCGTAGTTGGTGAAGCTGAGGTACAGCGACAGGAGCATCGGTATCGCCGTGATGCCCATCAATCCGATGAGCCATGGCGACAGGAAGATGTACCCTGCCAGACCTTCGCGCTGCTGGCCGCGCCGGGGCCTCCGCCGCTTGGCGGAAGCCCCGGTGGCCTGGCTCGCGTGTACCGACGGCGTGTTAGCCGTGGTCAACGCCACGAGCTTTCTCCCTTCAGATCCTCTAGCCGAGTCAGCGCCGCTAACCCAGCTTCGGCTGGACGACCGCGATCAAGTCGGCTGCGGCCTTCTCCGGCGTAGCCCGTCCGAACTGGACGTTCTCCGCCGCCTTCACGAGCTCGGACCGGAACGTGCTGTGGCCCTTTGGCGGCACCTGCGGCGCCTTGCCGAACTTGGTCGCCAGGTCGTTCTCAACCTGGATGGACAGTTTCATCGCCGGGTCGGTGACCGTCTCGGCGAACTTGGTCCGCAGGTCCATGTTGGACGGGAGGCCACGATCGGTGCCGAGCGCGGTGACCGCCGCCTCGTCGTTGACCAGGAAGTTGATGACGTCGACCGCGACGTCCTTGTTGTCGCTGTTGTTCGCGACGTTCCAGTACATGGCCGCGCGGGCCCACTGGGCGCTCGGGTCGCCGGGGTACGCGACGACGCCCAACTCGTCCTTGGTGCTCTTCTTCAGCTCGGGCATCTGGTTGGCCCAGACGAACGACGTCGCGGCCTTGCCGGTCACGACGAGCTGCTTGGAGATGTCGGTGACGTTGCCCTCGTGGATGATGTCCGCGGTCGGGGTCGCCTTCTTGTCGCGAGCGCCCTTCCACAGGGTGAACCACTTGGCCACGTCGTCGGCCGTGAAGCCGAGCTGCTTGCCGTTGTAGAGGTCCTTGCCCTGCTGGCGCAGCCACACCCAGAACGCCTTGTAATCGGCGCTCGGGTCCATGGTGCCGGGCACCTTGGTCTTCGCCGTGACCTGTGCGGCCCAGTCGATGAACGCCTCCCAGGTCATGCCCGTGGTGGGCTCGGGGAGGCCGTTCGAGGTGAGCAGGGTCTTGTTGTACACCAGACCCTGGGTGTTTTCACCGGCCGCGATGCCGACCAGCTTGCCGTCGACCGTGCCGTACTCGACGAGGCTGGGCGGGAACTTGCTGAGGTCGAGCTTGTTGCCCTTGTACTCGTTCAGGTCGGCGGTGACGTTACGGGTGGCGAAGTCCGCCAGCATGTTGTCGTCGGTGGCGAACAGGTCCGGTACGTCACCGGAAGCGGCCAGCGTGGCCAGCTTGTCGGCGTAGCCCTGGTTGGCCTGCCACGTGATCTTGAAGCTGACGTTGGGGTTCTTCGCCTTGTACGCGTCGAGCGCCTTCTGGGTCAGCTCAGCGCGCTTTTCGCTGCCCCAGTAGAAGACGGATAGCTCGACCGGCTTGTTGGCATCGGTGCTGCCGCTGCCTTCGTTGTCGTCGCCACCGCATGCGGCGGCGCCGAAGGTGAGGGGTAGCGCCACCGCTACCGCGGCGATGCCGCGGAGAAGCCGGCGCCTGGAGTTGCCTGTGGCGGGGTGCATTTCCGTGCTCACTCCTTGTCCTCGGAGACGACTGCGCCGGGCGCTGGGCCCGTCGAGTCGCGGACGACCAATTCGGTTTGGAGCGTTACCTGTGCGGTGGTGCGTCGGTCGCCAGTGGCCGTGCGGAGGCCACCGCGACCGATACGTCCGGACCAATGACCGTCGTGCTGCAGGAGCATGTCGACGGCGGCTCGTCCGGCGGCTGCGGTGGGGTTGGCGACGGTGGTGAGTTTGGGGCGGGTGAGTCGGCTGAGGGTGATGTCGTCGATGCCGATGACGCTGATGTCGGTGGGGACGTGGAGGCCTTGTTGGTGGAGGCCTTCGATGAGTCCGATGGCGATGAGGTCGTTGTAGCAGAGGACGGCGGTGGCGCCGGCGCGGGTGATGTTTTCGGCTTGGTGGTGGCCGCCGTGTTCGGTGGGTGGGTTGGGGCCGAGGATGGTGAGTTGGGTGTCGGTGGTGCGGGTGGCGGTGGTGGCGGCGCGGCGGATTTCGCGGTTGGTCCAGGAGCCGCGGGGTCCGCCGAGTAGGGCGATGTGGGTGTGGCCGAGGGTGGTGAGGTGGTCGATGGCGTGGCGGGTGCCGGTGGCGACGTCCATGACGACGGTGGGTAGGCCGGTGATGTGGCGGTTGATGACGACGAGGGGTACTTCTCTGCTGAGTTGTTCGATGAGGCTGTTGTTCATGCGGGGGGAGCAGAGGAGTATGCCGTCGACTTGTTTGGCGAGGGCGTGGACGAGGTCTTCTTCGACGGCGGGGTCTTCGTTGGTGTCGGTGACGAAGATGTGGTAGTCGCGGTGTCTGGCTTGGCTTTCGGCGGCTTTGATCAGGGGTGGGAAGAAGGGGTTGGCGATGTCGGCGACGATGAGGCCGATGTTGTGGGTTCTTCCGGTGATCAGGGCGCGGGCGGCGCGGTTGGGTCGGTAGCCGAGGTGTTCGGCGCAGGCCAGGACGCGGTTGCGGGTGTCGGGGTTGACCAGGTGGGGTGCGGAGAAGGTGCGCGAGACGGTGGAGATGTGCACGCCGGACGCGCGGGCGACGTCGCGAATGGTGGCGGGCACGGTCTTCTCCGATCTGGTCTAGGCGTTCACCTCTGGTGAGGTAGCCAGCATGTGGTGGTCGTCACTGGGATCGGCCAATTAATGCAAACGGTTGCTCACGTGTCAACGGGCTGAGGTTACGGCTTCGTTGCGACGACCAGCACCGGGAGCGCTCCAGCCTATGACAAAAGGGATTTATCAGGTCACTTTTCCGGAAAGCGTTGACGCATGGCGGGCACTCCGGAATCCTTCTGCTGCAAACCTTTGCACCTTCTGGAGGAAGCCTCGATGTCGGATCAGCCGCAGCGGCGGCTCCGCTACGCCCTCGTAGGCACCGGTTCGCGTGCCGAGATGTTCGTGCGCTCGATAGTCCGTGACCACGCAGACCGGGCCGAGCTGGTGGCGTTCGCCGATGTCAACCAGGCCCGCATGGACGCGCACAACTCCTGGCTGGAGGAGCTCGGCGCGGATGCGGTGCCGACGTACCAGGCGGCCGAGTTCACCAACATGCTCGACAAGGAGCGGGTCGACGTCGCACTGGTGACGAGCGTCGACCGCACACACGACGAGTACATCGTGGCCGCGCTCAAGTCCGGCCGCGACGTGGTGACCGAGAAGCCGATGACCACCGACGTCCCGCGCTGCCAGCGCATTCTCGACGCGGTCGCCGAGACTGGCCGGAACGTCACCGTCGCATTCAACTACCGCTACAACCCTTTGCACGAGAAAGTGCGCCAGGTGCTCGCCGACGGCGAGATCGGCGAGGTGGGCTCGGTGCACTTCGAGTGGCTGCTGGACGTGCGGCACGGAGCCGACTACTTCCGGCGGTGGCACCGCGAGAAGGTCAACTCCGGCGGCCTGATGGTGCACAAGAGCAGTCACCACTTCGACCTCGTCAACTGGTGGCTCGGCGCGGTGCCGGTCGAGGTGTTCGCGTACGGAGGGTTGTTCTTCTACGGCGAGCAGGGGCGGCGGCACGGGTACGCCCGCGACTACGAGCGTGCGCACGGCAGCCCCGAGGCGGCCGGTGACCCGTTCGCGCTGCACCTCGCCGCCAACCCGCAACTGCGAGCGCTCTACCTGGACGCCGAGGCGGAGGATGGATACCACCGGGACCAGAACGTCTTCGCACCCGGCGTCACGATCGAAGACGACATGGCGGTGCTGGCCAAGTACTCCACCGGCGCCACGATGACGTACCACCTCACCGCGTACGCCCCGTGGGAGGGCTACCGGGTGATGTTCAACGGCAGCAAGGGACGGCTCGAGCTGGAGGTCGTGGAGAGCGACTTCGTCAGCCCGTACGCCGCAACCGAGTTGAAAGGCGCGGCCCTGCATGGCGTGCAGGCAGCCGTCGAGGAAGGCTGGGCACGGATCACCCTGCGGCCGTTCTGGGCGCAGCCGCGGCAGGTGCCGGTGCCCGGATACACCCGAGCGGGCCATGGTGGTGCGGACGCCCGCATGACCGCGGTCCTTTTCGGCGGCGTGCATGATCCAATGGGTCGTGGCGCTTCCGCTCGGGACGGCGCGCTGGCTCTCCTCACCGGCCTGGCCGCCAACCGTTCGTTCGAGACCGGCCAGCCGGTCAAGGTCGCCGACCTGCTCACCATCCCCTAGGAGCCATCCGTGTCGCGAGCCGACCTGCTCTTTCCCGCCGAACCCACGCAGCGGGGCTTAGCCCGGGAGCTGTACGCCCTCGCCAAGGACCAGCCGATCATTTCCCCGCACGGGCACATAGACCCGTCGATCCTGGCCGAGGACACGCCCTTCCCCGACCCGGCGCAACTGATCATCTGCCCAGACCACTACGTCACCCGGATGCTGCTCAGCCAGGGCGTGTCGCCTGCGTCCCTCGGCGTACCGACCCGCACCGGCGAGCCGTACGAGACCGACGGCCGGACCATCTGGCGCCGGTTCGCCGAGCACTGGTACCTCTTCCGCGGCACGCCCTCCCGGCTGTGGCTGGAGGAGACGTTCGCCAACGTGTTCGGCGTGACCACCCGGCTCAGCCCGGAAACCGCCGACGAGGTGTACGACGCGATCGCGGCGAAGCTCGCCGAGCCCGAGTTCCGGCCGCGGGCCCTCTTCGAGCGCTTCAACATCGAGGTGCTGGCCACGACCGAGTCCCCATTGGACGATCTGGGCCGGCACGCGAAGCTTGCGGCGGACGGCTGGGGCGGCCCGGGTGGCCGGGTCGTCACCACGTTCCGGCCGGACAACGTGGTCGACATGGAGTTCGACGACTGGGCCGACAACGTCGTACGCCTCGGCGAGATCACCGGCGAAGACACGGCGACGTACAGCGGATACCTGGCCGCGTTGCGCAGCCGGCGGCAGGCGTTCATCGCGGCGGGCGCGACCTCGTCCGACCACGGCCACCTCACCGCGAAGACCGAGGCGCTGGACGACGAAGACGCAGCCGAGATCTTCGAGCGCGGCATCCGCGGCGAGGCCGGGCAGATCGACGCCGAGATCTTCCGGGCGCACATGCTCGTCGAGTTCGCCAGGATGTCCATTGAGGACGGCCTCGTGATGCAGCTGCACCCGGGTGCGGTGCGCAACCACAACAAGTGGCTGTACGCGACGCACGGGCGTGACGTCGGCGGTGACATCCCGCGGGCCACCGAGTACGTGTACAACCTGATGCCGCTGCTGGAGAAGTACGGCAACGACCCGCGCCTGCGAGTGGTGCTGTACACGCTGGACGAGGACACGTTCACCCGCGAGCTGGCGCCGCTGGCCGGCGGGTACGCCGCGCTTTTCCTCGGCGCGCCCTGGTGGTTCCTGGACTCGCCGGAGGTGCTGCGCCGGTACCGCGAAGCGGTCACCGAGACCGCCGGCTTCTACAACACGGCCGGGTTCGTCGACGACACCCGCGCCTTCTGCTCCATCCCGGTCCGGCACGACGTGTCGCGCCGGATCGACGCCGGATTCCTCGCCCGACTGGTCGCCGAGCACCGGCTGCCACTCGACGAGGCGGCCGAGACGATCGTCGACCTCGCCTACCGACTGCCCAAGAGGATCTTCAAGCTGTGACCACAGTCATCACGTCCGTTGACGTACACGACGTTCGGTTTCCGACGGCGGCCGCCGGCGATGGATCCGACGCGATCAACCGCGGCGACTACTCGGCGACGTACGTGTCGCTGAAGACGGACGCCGGAGTAGAAGGCGCCGGCTTCACGTTCACCAACGGGCGCGGCAACGAGATCACCTGTGCCGCTGTCCGTGCCCTCGCGCACCACGTGACCGGACGCTCCATTGAGGACATCTTCGCTGAGCCGGTCGCGTTCTGGCGGTCGCTGAGCGCCGACGTCCAGCTCCGGTGGCTGGGCCCGGAAAAGGGCGTCATCCATATGGCCACCGGCGCGGTGGTCAACGCGGTGTGGGACCTGCGGGCGAAGCTTGCGGGCAAGCCGTTATGGCGGCTGCTCGCCGAGATGCCCACCGAAGAGCTGGTGCGCAGCATCGACTTCCACCACATCACCGACGCGTTGAAACCCGCCGAGGCGGCCGCGATCCTCGACAAGGGCCTGGTCGGCATGGACGACCGGCTCCGCGAACTGGAGCGGGATGGCTTCCCGTCGTACACCACGTCGGTGGGCTGGCTGGGCTATCCCGACGACAAGGTGCGCGCCCTGACCCGCCAGGCGTACGCCGAGGGTTGGCGGGCGATGAAGATGAAGGTGGGCGGCCCGATCGACGACGACGTCCGCCGTGCCCGGATCATCCGCGAGGAGATCGGGCCGGACGCGTTGCTGATGATGGACGCCAACCAGGTATGGGACGTCGACGAGGCGATCGCCAACATGGCGCGGCTCGCCGAGTTCGACCCGTACTGGATCGAGGAGCCCACGCACGCCGACGACGTGCTCGGCCACGCCAAGATTCAGCGGACCGTGACGCAGCTGACAAACGGCCGGTGCAGGGTGGCGACCGGCGAGGTCGCCGCCAACCGGGTCATCTTCAAGCAGCTCCTCCAGGCCGAGGCGATCGGCGTCATGCAGATCGACGCCTGCCGGGTCGGCGGCGTCAACGAGGTGCTCTCCGAGATCCTGATGGCCGCGAAGTTCGGCGTGCCGATCTGCCCGCACGCGGGTGGCGTGGGCCTCTGCGAGTACGTCCAGCATCTGGCGATCTTCGACTACCTGCGGGTGGGCACGTCGCTCGACGGCCGCATGGTCGAGTACGTCGACCACCTGCACGAGCACTTCGTCGACCCGGTGCGCACCCGCGACGGCCGGTACCTGCTGCCCGAGCAGCCCGGGTACAGCGCCACCATGAAGCCGGAATCGATCGCCGAATACTCCTTCCCGGACGGACCGGTATGGCAGCAGTGAGGCTCTCGCTGGGCGGCCTGCGCCAGGTGCCGGTGGCGAGCCGGCCTCGGGTGCGCCCAGGCACCGTGCCCGCAGGCATCGTCCACCTCGGTTTGGGCGCTTTCCACCGCGCGCACCAGGCGGTGTACACCGAGGCGGCCGTCGCGCTCGCCGGTGGTGATTGGGGCATCGTCGGTGTCGCGCCGCGCAGTCTCGACGTGGTGCGCAGCCTCATCGAGCAGGATTGCCTCTTCAGCGTCACGTCGTTGAGCGGCAACGGCACGCACAGCGAGGTGGTCGGGGCGTTCGCCGGCGTACGGCATGCGGCGAGCGATCCCGACGGCGTGCTCGACCTGATCGCCTCCCCGGCCATCCGGGTCGTAACGCTGACGGTGACGGAGAAGGCGTACCAGCTCGACCCTGCCACCGGGCGGCTACGGCCGGACCCCGCTGTCGCGGCCGACCTCACCGGCGACGGACCGCCGGCGACCGTGCCCGGCCTGCTGGTACGCGGCCTGATCGCGCGGGCGGCGGCCGACGCCGGCCCGATCGCGCTGCTGAGCTGCGACAACCTGCCGTCCAACGGCAAGCGGCTGCACGGCCTCGTGACGCAGGCCCTGGAGTATGGCGGCGCCCCCGGACCGGTCGTCGAATGGGTACGCGCCAACGTCACGTTCCCGGGCACGATGGTCGACCGGATCGTGCCGGCGACCACCCCGGAGACGCTCGCCACGGCCGAAGGGCTGCTGGGCGTGAGCGATCTGGCGGCGGTGGCGGCCGAGCCGTACCGGGAATGGGTGATCGAGGACGCGTTCCCCGGCGGGCGGCCGGCGTGGGAACGGGCCGGTGCGGTGATGACCGACGACGCCGGGCCCTGGGAGCGGCTGAAGCTGCGCGCCCTCAACGGCGTGCACTCGGCGATCGCGTACCTGGGTGCGCTCGCCGGCCGCGAGATGATCGCGGAGGCGCTGGCCATCCCGGGGATGCGAGAGGCGCTGCGCAGTTTCGTCGCCGAGGACGTCGCGGGCAGCTTCCAGCCACCGGACGGGGTGTCGGTGGTCGAGTACGGCGACTCGGTCCTGGAGCGGTTCGCCAACTCGGCGATCCGGCACCGGACCATCCAGGTCGCCATGGACGGCTCGCAGAAGCTGCCGCAGCGGGTGCTACACACCCTCATCGACCGGCGCGCGACCGGTGCCGTGCCGCGCTGGGGCGCTCTCGTGCTCGCCGCGTGGATGCGCTTCGTGCAAGGGCAGGCCGACGGTGGCGCCCCGTTGCCGCTCGACGACCCGCTGGCCGAGCGCATCCGGACGGCGCTTTCGGAAGGCAAGGACTCTCCGGAGGGCGTGGTCGACGCGCTCTTCGGCCTGACCCAGGTCTTCCCGGCCGAGCTGGTCGGTGACGACGTCGTGCGGGAGTTGGTGGCCGGCTGGCTCACCGCCCTTGAGCAGCACGGCGTCGAGCAGACGCTCCGCGAGGCCGCACTATGATCACTTCCCCGGAGGCGGCGTGAGCGAGGGGGACGCGGCATGAGTGAGCCGCGGGTGGCACTGGTCGGCGCCAATGGGCATGGTCTCTGGCACCGCCGGCAGATCGCGCCCCTACAGGAGGCCGGGCGGGTGCGGCTCGCCGGCCTGGTCGACGTGCGCCCGATCGAGGCGGCGCCGGGTGCGCCGGTACCCGAAGACGCCGGACTGTTCACCGACCACCGCGAGATGCTGCGCGCCGTGCGGCCCGACGTGGTGGTGATCTGCACGCCGCCGCAGACCCACCTGCCGATCGCCACCGACGCGCTCCGCGCCGGTGCAGACGTGTTGCTGGAGAAGCCGCCGGTGCTCTCGCTCGACGAGCACCACGCGCTCAGCGACGTGGTCGACGAGACCGGCCGGGCCCTCCAGGTCGGGTTCCAGGCGCTCGGCTCGGCGGCGCTCGCCGAGCTGATGGCAGCGGTCGCCGGCGGCAGGCTGGGCGTGGTCACCGGGATCGCGGCGGTCGCCTCGTGGCACCGCGCCGACTCGTACTACCAGCGGTCTCCGTGGGCCGGCAAGCGCATGGTCGACGGGCACCCATCGCTCGACGGTGCGCTCGCCAACCCTCTGGCGCACGCCTGGATGCAGTGCCTTGCCGTGGCCGGGCTGCCGCCGTCCACAGTAGAGCTGGAGCGGTACCGCTGCCGGGACATCGAGGTCGACGACACCGCCTGCATGCGGATTACGCTGGAGTCCGGCCTGCCGATTCTGGTCGCCGTGACGCTGTGCGGCGAGGAGAAGATCGAGGGCGAGGTCATCGTGTACGGCACGGCCGGTACGGCGGTGCTGGAGTACCCGACCGACCGGCTCCGGCTGCCGGACGACTCCGAGTTCCGCGAGGTACCCGGCCGCACGAGCCTGCTGGAAAACCTGCTGGCGCACCGCGCGACGGGCGAGCCGTTGATCGCGCCGCTCGCGCGCACCAAGCCGTTCACCGCGGTGCTGGACGTACTCCACGCCGCGCCAATTCCGCCGAAGCTGGGCGAAGACGCGGTCTCCGTCGATGGTGTCCCGCCCGAGCGCTTACTGACCATCAAGGGGATCAACGCTGTGCTGCGCCAAGCGACGGAGCGGCTCGCGCTGTTCTCTGAACTGGGTGTCCCGTGGGCCGGACAGCCGCTCCGGGCCGCCCTGACCGAGGAGGTAACCGGTGCCTGAAAACGCACTGCAAACATTGGTGACTGTCGTTCGGTAGAAATCGGACCGAACCCCCACCATCTCGGCACATAGCGGCCGAGCGATTCTTCTTTGCCTACTTTTATTGCAACATTTCTGCAAATCGAAGGCATTGACTCTCTTAAGCGCAGATCCGTAGCTTTCTTGTTAAGAACGCGTTAACCAGATCCCGCGCGGAGAGTGCGATGCAACTGAGGCAGTTGGCCGCTGTAGCGGCCGGGCTCGGCATGGTGGCGGCGTTCGCCGCACCGGCCCGCGCCGAAGGCGAAGTGTCCTGGGGAGCACGTCAACTGGGCCGGCAAGTGCTGCCGGCAAACGATGGCTGGGCCGCATCCGGACCCGGCACCACTGGCGGTTCCGCCGCCACCGAGGAAAACGTCTTTGTCGTCGACAATCGCGCCGAGCTCATCGCCGCGGTCGCTGGTACCACCCCGAAAATCGTGTACGTCAAAGGCACGGTCGACGGCTTCGAAGGGCTGGACGGCGGCTGTGCGGCGCTTGCCGACCCGGCGTACTCGCTCGACGCGTACCTCGCCACGTACGACCCGGCGGTCTGGGGACGGGTCAACCCGAGCGGCCCGCTCGAGGAAGCGCGGGTGCGTTCGGTCGCCAACCAGACCCGGTACACCCAGGTCAACGTCGGTGCGAACACAACGATCATCGGCACGCGCGGCGCGACCCTGAAGCACCTCACGCTGATGGTCGACCGGGCCAACAACGTGATCGTCCGCAATCTCAACTTCGTCGACGCGCAGGATTGCTTCCCGGCCTGGTCGCCGACCGACGGTGAGCTAGGCAACTGGAACTCGCAGTTCGACCTGATGTCGGTGCGGCGCAGCGAAAACGTGTGGGTCGACCACAACACGTTCACCGACGGCGACAACCCCGACAGCGAACAGTCTGTCTACTTTGGACGGCCGTACCAGGTACACGACGGTGCGCTCGACATCACTCACACGGCGAGCCTCGTGACCGCGTCGTTCAACCGGTTCTCGGCGCGCGACAAGGTGATGCTGATCGGCTCGTCGAACACCGTCGGCCCGGACGTCGGCCGGCTCAACGTCACGCTGCACCACAACGTGTTCGACGGCAGCCTCCAGCGCCTCCCCCGGGTGCGCTTCGGCCAGGTCGATATCTACAACAACTACTACAAGGTCGCCGGCGACGGGTTCTCGTACGCCTGGGGCGTCGGCGTCCAGTCGTCGATCTACGCGGAGAACAACTTCTTCGCGCTCGGCGAGGGCGTGACCGCTGCGGACGTGATCTACGACTGGGGCGGCACGGCGATCACGGAGAAGGGCACCTGGGCGCGGTCAGGTAAGGGCCGGGCGGCGGCGGTCGACCTGCTCGACGCGTACAACGCCGAGCACGATCCCGACCTGGGCGCCGACTCCGGCTGGACGCCGACCCTGCGGCACGGTCCTGTCCTGCCCGCGCAGTTCGTATCCATCCTGGTTCCGGTACTTGCCGGTGCCGGAAGGCTCTGCTGAGGAGGTCTGGCAGTGAAGCTGAGGAGGTCTGGCACGTGAAGCGCAAGTATCTCGGTGCGGTAGCGGCGGTCGCCACCGGCGCACTCGTCGTCATCGCCGCGCCGTACGCGTTCGCGGACACGCTGCTCTCCGACGACTTCGAAGACGGCAACGCGAGCGGCTGGTCCACGTCCGGCGGCACGTGGTCGGTCGTCACGGACGGCACCCGCGCGTACCGCCAGTCGGGCACCAGCAGCGACTCCCGAAGCCTCGTCGGATCGACGAGCTGGACCGACTACTCGGTGCAGGCAAGGGTCAAACCGACCGGCTTCAACGGATCGGGTCGCTTTGCCGGCCTGATCGCCCGCGCGCAGAGCAGCAGCAACTATTACGCGCTCACAATCACCAGCTTCGGTGCCGTGCAATTGATCAAGCGAGCGGGCGGGAGCCCGATCGTGCTGGGCAGCGGCACCGGAGCTGGCCCGGTCGGCACCTGGACGACACTGCGCCTCGACGCGGCGGGCAGCTCACTGCGCGGGTACGTCAACGGGGCGCTAGCGGTCAGCGCGACGGACACGGCCTTCGCCAGCGGCCGTCCGGGCATCGCGGCCAGCTACGCCAGCGTCACCGTCGACGACGTCACGGTCGCCACCGGTGTCTCCGAGCCGACCCCTGGACCTACGAGCGGCGGGCCGACCCTGCCACCCACCGAGCCGCCGATCGAGCCGGGCGTGCCGCCCAAGGGCTTCGCCTCGGTCAACACGCTCGGGCAGAACGGCACCACGGGCGGCGCCGGCGGACCCACCGTAACGGTGGACACCGCGGCCGAGCTGCTGGCCGCCATCGCCCAGGCCGGACCCCTGACCATCCGAGTGAGCGGCATGATCGCGCTGCCCGGCCCGATGCACGACGTGACCTCAGACAAGACGATCGTGGGCGTCGGCGCCAACTCCGGCATCACCGGCGGCGGCTTCAACATCGGCCTGCCGATCAGTGACGTCACGACCCCGCCGGCCAACGCCGTGCACAACGTCATCATCCGGAACCTGAACATCCGCGACTTCCCCGATGACGGGATCAACGTGCAGATGTTCTCGCACCACGTGTGGCTCGACCACAACGACATCTCGAACGGCTACGACGGGGCCCTCGACATCAAGCGTGGCTCGTCGTACATCACGGTGTCGTGGAACCACTTCCACAACCACACCAAGACGATGCTGCTCGGGCACGACGACGGCAACGCCGCCCAGGACACCGGAAACCTCAAGGTGACCTATCACAACAACTGGTTCAACCGGACACCCCAGCGCAACCCGCGGGTCCGCTTCGGCGAGCCGGTGCATGTGTTCAACAACTACTACGTCTACAACACCGACGTCGGCGTGGCCTGCCAAGCGAACGCGGGCTGCGTGGTCGAAGGCAACTACTTCGAAGACGTCGAAGAGCCCGTCAGCAACAGCTACGCGGGCCCGACCGGTCGCTGCGTGGCACGCAACAACGTATTTGTCGGTGAGTCGGGACAGCCCGACTGCAGCGGCACCGTGCAGGAGCCGAGCTCCTACTACAGCTACACGGTCGCCGACCCCAACACCATCAAGTCGGTCGTCACGGCGGGAGCGGGTACGAAGCTCAGCTTCTGAGATCGTGGCGCGCTGGATGTGACCGCGGGCGGTGGGCAGACACCGCCCGCGGGCACCACACCCGGTCGGGGGCGGGACACGGGCGGCTACAGCCCGGGCCTCCCGCGTCCCTCCCCGGCCGGCCCAACAAAGCTTTGCGGTTCCCACACAGAAAGGGGCGGGCCCGATTGGGCCCGCCCCTTTCGTAGCGCTGGATCAGACGCGCTGGCCGCTCGCGGCGTGGAACGCGTGGTGCTGGTCGGTGCGCGGCTTTACGAACACGGTGTCGCCCATGTTGGGCATGTGACGCCGGTCGGTGCGCACGGTGAACCGCTCGGAACCACCGTCGAGCGCGGCGTGGCCGTAGACGTTGGCATCCGAACCCAGGTCTTCGACCAGCTCGACGACGACGGGCAGGCCGCCCTCGGTGGCGCTGACGAGGTCGCAGTCTTCCGGCCGGAAGCCGACGGTGATCTTTCCGTCACCGCCGTTGGCCTGGGCGGCCGCGATCTGCTCCCGAGTCAGCGGGATGATCATCTCGGCGAAGACGGCACCCTGATCGGTGAGCGGGACGGTCTTGATGTTCATCGCGGGCGAGCCGATGAAGCCGGCGACGAAGACGTTGCCCGGCTTGTCGTACAGCTCACGCGGGGTGTCGACCTGCTGGAGCACACCGTCGAGCAGGACCGCCACGCGGTGGCCCATCGTCATGGCCTCGACCTGGTCGTGGGTCACGTAGACGGTGGTGATGCCGAGCTTGGCCTGGAGCGTGGCGATCTGCGTGCGGGTCTGCACCCGGAGCTTCGCGTCGAGGTTCGACAGCGGCTCGTCCATGAGGAAGACCTGCGGCTCGCGGACGATCGCGCGGCCCATCGCGACACGCTGGCGCTGGCCACCGGAGAGAGCCTTGGGCTTGCGGCCGAGGTACTCCTCGAGCTGGAGCAGCGCCGCCGCCTCCTTGACCCGCCGGTCGATCTCCGACTTGGGGGTCTTGCGGAGCTTCAGCGCGAACGCCATGTTCTCGTACACCGTCATGTGCGGGTACAGGGCGTAGTTCTGGAAGACCATCGCGATGTCGCGGGCCTTCGGCGGCAGGTGAGTGACGTCGCGGCTGTCGATGTAGATCGAACCCTCATCGACGTCTTCCAGACCGGCGAGCATCCGCAGGCTGGTGGACTTGCCACAGCCGGAGGGGCCGACCAGTACGAGGAACTCGCCGTCGCCGATCTCCAGATCCAGGTGGTCAACCGCGGGACGTTCGGTGCCCGCGTAGATCCGCGTCGCCTTGGAGTACGTGACCGTAGCCATGGTGGAGCGCTTCCTTTCACCGGCAGGAACGTGCCGGACGATCCGAGTGAAGGAGCGACCGGCGCCGCATAGCGCCGGCCAGCGGCGCACCGAGGTGTCATCCGCGTCACGCAACGGTAAACGGTTTCCGGCTGCGTGCCAAGGTGCGACGTGGTTTCTGGGACCGCCTGGTGCGGATCATTCGGGCATCCGGGCACGGCCGGGGACGAACGCCCCGCGCGTCGATGAGACACCGATCACCGGCGATGCCACTGGGTCGTTATGCTGGCGACGAAGCAAGCCCCTGTAGCTCAGTTGGCCAGAGCTTCCGCCTTGTAAGCGGAGGGTCGCCGGTTCGAGTCCGGCCGGGGGCTCCATCTCCTCCCAACAGCAAGTGGCGGACGGCTACCGCCGCCCGCCACCCCTTGAATCGTCTTGCTCAGACGTCCATGTGCTTCATGCCAGGCATGCCCGCCAGCGTGCCGTTGGTCGGCAGGATGCTGGTCAGGTTGCTCAGGTCGCCGATGAGCGGCAGGCCGACGCTGGCTGCCTCGGCGTAGTCAGCGTCCTCGCCAGCCACCGGGCGGTCGGTGGTGCTGTGCCGCTTGGTACGGGTCTGGCTGCCGTCGTCGTCCGCGTCAGCCGGCAGCGTGGTGGCGCCGCCCATGCCGGGCAGGCCGAGCGAGCCGAGCGCGCTCACGACGGGGATGTCGTTCTGCGGGTTGTCGGCCGCACCGGGCACGCCCTTGAGGTTCAGGTCACCGACCAGCGGCAGCGTGGCCACCGGAGGCAGCGCCTCGGGCTGGAACAGCTCGGGGCTCTGCGCGACCATCGCGTCACCGATGAGCGCCGGCACCATGTTCTGCGCCTGCGAGCTGGTCGAGCGGGTGAAGCCGTTCGCGTTGCCCTTCGCGGCCTTGTGCGTGGCGATGGTGGGGATCGCGTCGGCGGGCATGACGCCGAGCGCGGCGGGCAGGGCCGCGCCGGCCCGCGAGGCGTCCACATCGGACGTGGCGGGCACGAGGTTGTGCACGTTGCCGGCGTTGGCGCTGATGCCGTTGCCGCCGTTGAGCACCGACTGGGTCGTGCCGGCGACGCCGAGTGCGTCGACCGCACGGCCCGCGCCGATGGTGTCGGTGAAGGTGCCAGCGACCGGCAGCGTCGAGATGAGCTGCGGCTTCTCGGTCAGCACGGCCTCGTTGTCGAGGGAGGCGGTGCCAAGAGTGGACGGGTCGATGGCGGCGGTCGGCGACGACGGCGCCGAGCCGAGGAAGCCGAGGTCGCGGGTCGGTGCGACGTCGCCCTTCAGGTTAGAGAGCTGGCCCCGCATCATGATGTCGGGCGAGGCGGCCGGAGCGTTGGGCCCGAGGGCGACCTGCGAGATCTGGCCCCCGCTGGGGGTGAAGAAGTCGTCGAGCAGGCCCTGCAGCTCCAACGGGTCCGTTGCAGGGGTGGCGTCGACGTCCTCCGCCTGTGCCGCGCCGCCGCCGAGCAGCAGGAAGCCGCCGGCGACGCCGACCGTCCCGACTGCGCGATAGAACCACTTGTTCATGTCCATCCATTCAGGTGCTTACCGGTAGCACCGCGCAATAGGTGCTAAGTACGCCAAAGTGGTCAACGACGCTTGTCCAAAACCGTTCCTGGCTTCGTCGAAGTTCATGATCGTTGATCGCGCTGGCTACCATCCCGGTCATGTCGGTGGACCCGTGGCGAAACAGGGCTCGCCGCGCGGTCGCCGCACGCCTGCGCCCCAACGGCGAAACGCGTCCCCACTACGTCGTCTGTGGAAACGACGCGTTGACGTACCGGTTGGTGAAAGAGCTGGTGTCGGCGTCCGCCGGCTGGGTGACGGTCATCGTGCCCAACAAGCGGCGGTCCGAAGTGGCCGACCTCGCACGCATCAAGGGAATCCAGATCATCCGGGCCGACCGGCTCACCGAGGAGACGTTCCGTGCGGCGGGCCTCGCCGGCGCCGAATGCCTCGCCCTCGTGCACCAGGACGACGTGGGCAACATCCACGCCGCCCTCTGCGCACAGGCGGTGGAGCCGCGGATACGGCTGGTCATGCGTATCTTCAGCAGCCGGCTGGGAAGCGGCGTGAAGCGGCTCTTCGCCGACTGTGAGGTGATGTCCGACTCGGCGATGGCCGCACCCGCGTTCGTGGCGGCGGCGCTGGGCGAGCCAGCGCCGACGCATTTCCGGCACGCCGGCCGCACCCTGTATGTGGCCAGGCGCGACGAAGTACGCCCGGACACCGTCGTGTGCGGCCTCGCCGACACGCGGCAACGCAACAACCCGCGAGTGCTGCCGGCCAATCCGGGCGATGCCGACCTGGTACTGGCCGAGGCCACCGGCCAGCCCTCGGGCACCGTGCTCGCCGCGCGCAAGCTGGCACGCCAGCGCCGCCGCCGCCGACCCGCGGCCGCCGTCGTGCGCGGCCTGCGCGCGTTCGTGAACCGGAAGACCGGCGTCGCCACGATCGCGGTACTGGCCATCGTCGCGGTCTTCGGCTCGCTGCTCGCCCGTACGCAGGACCTGGAGCTGTGGAAGGCGCTGTACTTCGTCCTCCTCACCACGATCACCGGCTCCGACGTCGAACTGGACGCCGGCTGGGGCGTGCAGGTCATGCAGGTGATCCTGACCGTGGCCGGGCTGGCGCTGATACCGCTGATCACCGCCGCCGTTGTCGAGGCCGTCGTCAACACCCGCCTGGCACTCAACGTTGGCCGGCTGCGTACCCCGCGCGTAGACCACGTCGTCGTAGTGGGCCTCGGCAACGTCGGCACCCGCGTGATCCGGCAGCTCAACGACCTCGGCCTCGAGGTGGTCGCGATCGACAAGGACCCGGAGGCCCGTGGCGCCTCGGTCGCGCGGCAGCTGGAGATCCCGCTGATCGTCGGTGACGTGGCCCAGGAGGAGGTACTGCGCTCCGCTTCGGTCGAGACCTGCCAAGCCCTCGTCGTGGTGTCCACCGACGACGTGTCCAACCTGCAGGCCGCGCTCAACGGGCGCGCGCTCCGCGCCGACCTGCGCGTGGTCATGCGCCTGTTCGACGGCGACCTCGCCAAGCGCATCCAGCGCGCTTTCAACATCGCGGTCTCGCGGAGCGTGTCGTACCTGGCCGCGCCCTCGTTCGCCGCCGCGATGATGAACCGCGACGTGATCGCCACCATCCCCGTCGACCGGCACGCGCTCCTGGTCGCCGAGGTGCCGGTAGCGCACGGGTCCGCCCTCGACGGCAAGGTGATCGGCCAGGCGACCCGACCCGACGCGATACGGGTGATCGCGCTGCACAAGTTCGGCGAGCCGCGGCCGATCTGGAGCCCGCAGACCGCGTACCGGGTCCAGGGCGGCGACCGGCTCACCGTGGTGGCCCGCCGGGCCGGCCTGGGCTGGCTCGTCAAGCAGACGACGCCGGCACCTACGGAACCGCCTGCGTGACCTCCACGCCCAGCACCGCCTGCTCGTCGGGGCGGTGCACGAGCACGTCAGCCAGGAACGACTGCACCGCCAGCGCCAGACCCACGTCGCGGCCCGCCTCTTCGGACAGCCGCCAGCGGTGCTCGATGACCTGCACGAAGAGCTCGGTCGGCTCGAGCTTGCGACGCAGGTGGCCCGGCACCGCCCGGACCACCGGCTCGAAGACCTCGGTCAACCACCGGTGCGCCGCCTGCTGCTCGTCGGAAAGATCGCTCTCGGCCCGGTATGTGTCGAGGTCGTTGAGCAGCCGGCGGGCCTGGTTCTCCTCGGCGTCGAGGCCGGTCAGGCGCAGCAGCCGGCGGGTGTGATAGCCGGCGTCGACCACCTTCGGCCGCACCTTGAACGCGCCCCGGTCGGCCAGCGACATCGCCACCTCGGCGACGTCGAAGCCCATCTCGTTGAGGCGGCGGATGCGGCTCTCGACGTGGTGCCGGTCTTCCCGCTGGAACTCCTGCTCATACGTGATCTCGTGCCACAGCCGCTCGTACCGCTGCACGACCTCCTCCGAGACCACCTCCGGGTCGATCGACTCGTGCAGCAGCCCAGCGGCCTGCAGGTCGAGCGCCTCGCCGAAGATGTTGACCCGCGCGATCTCCAGGTCTTCGCCACGCTGCCCGTTGGAGAGCTTGGCGTGCAGGGCGCCGGTCTCGGCGTCGACCAGGTAGGCGGCGAAGGCGCCCGCGTCGCGCCGGAACAGCGTGTTGGACAGCGAGCAGTCGCCCCAGAAGAAGCCCGTGATGTGCATCCTGACGATCAGGGCGGCCAGCGCGTCGAGCAGCCGGGCCATCGTCTCGGGGCGGAGGGTGTGCGAGAACAGCGCCCGATACGGCAGCGAGAACTGTAGGTGACGGGTGATCAGCACCGGGTCGAGCGGCTCGCCGTCGGGTGCGTGCCGGTCGGCGACGATCGCCACCGCCTCGACCGATGGGAAGCCGATCCGCTCCAGCGCGCGGAGCAGGTCGTACTCGCGCTCCGCCACGCGCTCCCCGGTCTCCTTGACGGCGTAGACCGTGCCGGCGAGCTTGACGAAGCGCACCACGTGCCGCGAGATGCCCTGTGGCAGCGCCACCAGATGGTCGGCAGGCCACTCCTCCAGCGGCGTCGACCAAGGAAGGTCGAGCAGCGCCGGGTCGATGAGGGCCGAAGTGATCCGCACGGTGACAAGCATGCCGGCTCACGGCGCGCGTCGCTGCCAACCGTGGCTCGTTACACAGTGTCGGAACCAAAAGTCTTGGCGATGACACATGGGGGACACGTATGCGGCGGACTGTGGCGCTGGTCGCGGGGGTGTGTGCGGCTGTACTGGCTGGTGCGGCGGGCACGACGGCGTACGCGCTGACAGGGCAGGAGACCGCACCGGCGTTCCGGAAGCCCGCCGACGCATCGGCGGCGGCTCCCGCGCAGGACGCGCCCGCTCCAAAGCGTGCCGCGGCCGCTGACGGCGGCGCCGCGCCCCAGGCCGCGGGCGGCAAGCCGGAACGCCAGGCGCCGCGGCAGGTCGGCCGGGAGCGGATCGGCGTGATCGAGCCCATCCAGCGGGTGCTCGGGTACCTCGACACCGAACGCACGATGACCTTCCGGCACCCGGGTGCGGCGTACGTGAAGCCGCACTTCAACCGCCTCCTGCTGCTCCCTGGCGACTACCTCACCGTGTCCGACCCGACCGGCCAGGAGGTGCACCGGGTCGACGGTGGTCTGCTGGACAGCGCCGGCCGGTGGGCGATGTCGGTCACCGGCGACACGGCCGTGGTCGAACTGCACACCTCCCGTCCCGACCTGCTCGGCCTCGGCTCGAAGCTCGCCCAGCTCGGCGTGGGCGTCGACAAGGTGGCTCGCGGGTACACGGCGGACGAGCGCAAGGCGGCCCAGCCGCGTACCGAGAGCGTGTGCGGCGGCGACGACAAGGCCGACGCGGTCTGCTACCGGTCCAGTGACCCGGTGGCGTACGAGCGGTCGAAGGCGGTCACCCGGCTGCTGATCAACGGCAACGAGCTGTGCACTGGCTGGCGGATCGGCCCGAACAACCGGTTGCTCACCAACAACCACTGCATGGTCACCTCGCGGGACGCGTACGACACCGAGGTGTGGTTCAACTACCAGTGCGCGCAGTGCGGCGGGCACGCGGTGTTCCGGTCGACCAAGGTGTGGGGCGACAAGGTGCTGAGCACCGACGAGACGCTCGACTACACGCTGTTTACGATCGAGGACTTCGAGGCGGTCAAGAAGTTCGGCTACCTCCAGTTCGACCTGCGGCGGCCGGCGCGTGGCGAGGAGCTGTACATCCCGCAGCACCCCAGCGGAGACCCGACCATGATCGCGATGGACAGCGACGAGGACGCCAACGGCACCTGCGCGGTCGACAACCCGACCTACACCGGGTACGCCAAGGCCACCGACGTCTCGTACATGTGCGACACCGAGGGCGGCTCGTCCGGTTCGCCGGTGCTGTCCAAGTCAACGGACAAGGTCGTCGCCCTGCACCACTTCGGCGGCTGTCCTAACTCCGGCGTGCGGGTCGACCTGATCAACAACAAGATCAAGTCTCAGTTGTAGCTTGGGTGCGTGCAGGAGACCGCCACGCGTAGCAGGATCGCGCCCGCCGGGTGGTGGCTCGACGGGCTCCTGCTCGCCGCCTTCGCCGCGCTGACCGCGATGCTCGCGGCCGGCTGGCTGCTCGATCTGGACACCGCGGTCTCCGACTGGGTGGCCGACCAGAAGGGCGGCGCGGTCTGGTGGCTCTGCCGGGTGCTGAACTTCCTCGGCAACGGTGGCCCGCTCACCCTGATCTGCCTGCTCATCGCGGTCTGGCTGGCCGTGCGCCGCCGGTCGGCGTGGCCGGTGGCGCCGGTGGTCGCGGCGTTTCTGGTGACCGGGTTCGCCATCATGCCGCTCAAGCTGTGGACCGACCGTGCGGCGCCCAACTCGAAGCTGCCTGACAAGGTCGAGATCTTCAACACGCTGCCGCCCGGCGAATACAGCTTGTCGTATCCCTCTGGCCACATGGTGAACACCGTGGTCTGGTACGGGATACTCGTGCTCCTTTTGTCGCCGTGGCTGGGCCGCACCGCCCAGCGGTGGATGCGCATCGCGCCGCCCGCGATCGTGTTCTGCACCACGATCTTCCTCAACTATCACTGGGTGACCGACTCGGTCGCCGGCCTGATGCTGGGCGTGGTCCTCGACCGCCTGCTCCACCGCGTCCCCTGGCGAACTGGACCGGAATCCCGGTCAGGCACCGTCGCGGTCGGCCACGGCTCCTAGCGGGATCGGAGAGTTCTCGCGTGAGTGAGCTGGCGCGGCGGCTGACCACGGCCGACGCGGTCGTCATCGGCCTCGGGTCGATGCTCGGTGCCGGGGTGTTCGTGGCGTTCGCGCCCGCTGCCGCCGAAGCGGGCGGCCGAGGCCTGCTGATCGCGCTGGTCCTGGCCGGATTCGTGGCGTTCTGCAACGCGAACAGCTCCGCCCGGCTCGCCGCCCTCTACCCCGAGTCCGGTGGCACCTACGTCTACGGCCGCGAACGCCTCGGTGACTTCGCCGGCTTCATCGCCGGCTGGGGCTTCGTGGCCGGCAAGACCGCGAGCTGCGCCGCGATGGCCCTCACCATCGGCGCCTACCTGTGGCCCGCACACGCCCGCCCCATCGCCGTCGCGGCGGTCGTGGCACTCACCGCGATCAACCTCGGCGGCATCCAGAAGACCGCCCGCGCCACCCGCTGGCTCGTGACGGTCACCCTCGCCGTGCTCGGCACGGTCGCCGTCGTGGGCGCGGCCGCCGGCCACCCCACCCTCGACCACCTGTCCGACGGCTCGGGTACCGGAATCCGGGGCACCCTGGCAGCGGCTGGGCTGCTCTTCTTCGCGTTCGCCGGGTACGCGAGGATCGCCACGCTCGGAGAGGAAGTGCGGGACCCCGAGCGCACCATCCCTCGCGCGGTGCCGCTCGCGCTGGGCCTGGTACTGGCCATCTACCTGGTGCTGGCGGTGGTGACCCTAGGCGTGCTCGGCCCAGAGCGTCTCGCCTCGTCCTCCGCCCCCTTGGCCGACGTCGTATCGGCCGCCGGCGCTCCCGGACTCGCCTGGGTGGTGCGCATCGGCGCGGCGGTCGCCGTCACCGGAGTACTCCTGGCGCTCGTTGCCGGCGTCGGCCGCACCACCCTCGCGATGGCCCGCCGCCGCGACCTCCCCGGCGTCCTGGCCGCCGTCCACCCGCGCCGCCAGGTGCCCCACCGCGCCGAGTTGGCCGTGGCCGCCGTGGTCATCGTGCTGGTGTCCCTCGGTGACATCCGCGACGCGATCGGCTTCTCGAGCTGCACCGTGCTCGTCTACTACGCCATCACCAACGCATCCGCCCTGACCCTCCGGGGCGTCCGGATCGTGCCGGCGTTGGGCCTGGCGGGCTGCCTCGTGCTCGCGGTGACCCTCCCCTTGTCCAGCGTCCTGGCCGGCGCCGCCGTCCTAGCGACCGGCACCGCCTGGTGGACCATCCGCCCCCTCCTCCGATAACCCCCCGCCCCGCATCTAGGCGCAGAGGAAGTTCAGGTATTCCAGCTCTGGCGCCGACAGCGCCGCGCGGTCCAGAGCGCACAATCCCTCGGCCGCCGGCCGCGGGGCCGGATGCCACTCGATGACCTCCGCGACCGCGTGCAGCGCCGACTCACGTTCGCGCGTCGCGAGCCCCGCAAGCACGAGCCGCGTCAGCGTCCCGGTCACCAGCGTCGCCTGCTCGTCCGTCCATGTGGCGGCCTGGGTCAGCGGCGGCGGGTGCGGGCTCTTGTGGAGCGGAGGCGGCGGAGCCGGCCCACGACCACGGGGTCGTGAGCCAGCGCCGCCGGGTTGTCGAGCAGTCCATTGAGGATCTGGTAGTACCGGGTCGCGGACAGGTCGAACGCGTCCCGGATGGCCTGCTCCTTGGCGCCCGCGTGCTTCCACCACTTGCTCTCGAACGCGAGGATCTGCTCCTCGCGTTCGGTAAGACCGGGCTCGGCCGCCGCCTCTGTCTGCTCGGAGGGCGCGGAGGCTGGAGCGTCGGTGTCGAGATCGGAATCCGGCTCGGACTCCACCAGATCGAGGTCGTCATCGGCCGGAGCGTCGGCGTGGGGCTTCATGGCGCTCCTTGCACATATTGACTAGCACGGAAGTTCTAAAAGGCTACCTCACGTTACGTCGCGGTTGCGCATCAACCATGTCGCAGCGATCAGCACCACGGCCGTACCCAAGCCGAAGACCAGGGCGGATTGCTGCCAGGTGACCACAAAGGTGTCCGGCCGGCATTCGCCGGAGAAGGAGAGGTTGCAAGCGTTCCAGTCCTCCAGTGTCCACTTCTTCTCGAACCATGCCATCGCGTACGTCGACAGGTAGTAGCGGTCGGCGAACTTCACGCCGGCGATGTTCAACGCGATCCGCAGCCCGATCTCGCTGATCACGCCCACGCCGATCGCGGCTCCGAGGGCCATCGCGGTGTGCCGGCCGAGCGACGCCAGCCCGTACGCCACGGCGGCGACGGCGAGCACGAGGCCGATGCCGCGGGCGCCGCTGATCGCGAACGACTCCCACGCGCCCTGCGTCATTTTGCCGGTCTGCCCGTCGAACTTGCCGATCAGCCACAGCGCCACGGTCCACAGTGCACCGAGGGCAAGGCTCACGCCGAGCACGCTGGTCAGCAGGACGCCGAGCTTGGTGAAGAGCACGGAGAGCCGTCTCGGTCGCCACAGCAGCAGGTTCATCATGCCGCCGCTATGCCATTCGGCACCGACGTACGAGGCGCCGATGATGTATGCGGCCAGCGCCACGATGCCCGCGAACACCGAGATGAAGATGCCGAACTCGTCGTGGAAGTTGAACTCGTAAGGCAGGAACCACTCGGCTTCGAACTGCTCCCGCTGTGGGCTGTACTCCCGCCCGCAGTCCGGCGGGAACCGGTCGGTGATGGTCTCGCCGCGCGACTTCGCGGCCTCGCACTCGGTCACCATCTGCTCGTGGAAGCGCAGTTGCGTCTCGTACTCGGACTGCGCCCTGGCCTCCGCAGCGGCCAGCTCCGAAGGGCCGATCTTGTGGCTGGCGAGCGAGAACGCCGTGATGATCGTGCCCAGGCCGAGCACGAGCAGGGCGAGCATCAGCCGGGTGACGCGCCGTTTGAACAGGCGGCGGAACTCGGCGCGAACAAGGCCCTTCATGCCGGCACCTCCGCGGACTCGTCCACCTGGCGGTGCTGGCCGGCCACCGGTGCGGTGCCGGTCAGCTCCAGGAAGACGCTCTCCAGATCGACTGTGATGGGAGCGAGCTCGCTCACGTAAAGGTCGCGGCCGGCGAGCATGCGGGTGACCGAGGATGGTTTGTCGACGCCGGTGACGAGCAGGTGATCGGGCTGGATGTCGACCCGAGCGCCGGAGGCGACCAGCACCTGCGCGGCGGCTGGCAGGTCGGCGGGGCTCTCCAGCCGCACCCGGACGGCGCCGCTGGAGTGCTGGGCGAGTACATCGGCGACCGGCCCGGCGGCGACCCGGCGCCCAAGCGAGATGATCGTGACGGAGTCGCAGATCTGCTGTACCTCGCCGAGGATGTGGCTGGATAGCAGCACGGTCATGCCCGAGGCCGACAGGTCGCGCATGAGGTCGCGCATCTCGCGGATGCCGCCCGGGTCGAGGCCGTTGGCGGGCTCGTCGAGTATCAGCAGTTGTGGGTTCTTGAGCAGCGCGGACGCGACAGCGAGCCGCTGCTTCATGCCGAGCGAGTAGGTCTTGACCCGCTCCTTGGCCCGGTCGCGGAGGCCGACCACCTCCAGCACCTCGGGCACCCGCTGCTGAGAGAGGTTCCCCGCGTCGGCGAGCAGCGAGAGCGTGTCGTAGGCCGAGAAGTGGGGGAAGAACTGCGGGCTCTCGACGATCGCGCCAACTTGCCCCACGACCGCCGGCAAGCCGGCCGGTACTTCTCGACCGAGGATCGCCATCCGGCCGCCGTTGGGGCGGATGAGCCCCAACAGTGTGCGGAGCGTCGTGGTCTTGCCCGACCCGTTGGGCCCCAGGAACCCGTGTACCTGCCCGGCCTCGACGACCATGTCGAAGCCGTCAAGCGCCTTGCGTTCGCCGCGCCATCTGCTCCGGTACGTCTTACGCAGGCCTTCTATCTCCAGCACCGCAACCATGGCGCACACCATACTGGGTATGCACAAACCTGTGGGGTCAGGCGCGGATGACCTGTACTCCAGCGGCCTCGAAGGTGGCGATCGTCTCGTCGGCGGCTCCGGAGTCCGTGACCAGCGTTTCCACCCTCTCGATCGGGCAGATCCGGGCGAACGCGTGCCCGCCCAGCTTCGACGCGTCCGCGATGATGACGACCCGTTTCGCCCGCGCCACCATGAGGTTGTTCATGGACGCCTCGCCCTCGTGGTGTGCCGCCGCGCCGAGCTGCGCGTCGATCGCGTCTACGCCAAGCAGCGCCACGTCGAGCGTCACCTCGCGCAGCAGGGCACTGCCCAGCGGTCCAACCAGCTCGTACGACTGCGGTCGCACCACACCACCGGCCACCACGATCTTCATCCGGGACCGCACTAGAAGCTCGTTCGCGATGTTCAGCGCGTTGGTCACCACGGTCAGCTGAGCGCCGTCGGCGCCGCTGTTGAGGTCGGGCCGCACGGCCAGCGCCCGCGCCACCTCCGTCATCGTCGTGCCGCCGTTGAGGCCCACCACCATGCCGGGCGCGACCAGGGCCGCGGCGGCCGCGCCGATGCGCTGCTTCTCCGCGGAGTGCTTGGCCGTCTTGTAGCGCAGCGGCAGGTCGTACGACACGCCGTTGGCGACCGCTCCACCCCGGGTACGGGTGATCATCTGCTGCTGTGCGAGCTGGTCGAAGTCGCGCCGGATGGTCGCCTGTGACACGTCGAGCCTGGCAGCGGCGTCTTCCACGCTGACCCGCCCGCTCTCCGTCAGCAGTTCGAGCAGGGCGTTCCAGCGGGCGTACCGGTCCACCGTAGCCTCCGATGTACGGACCGTGAGTGAATGCGTGCACAATAGTGCTCAAAACCCGGCCACGCAAAACCATTGGTTGCGCGAAGCTGCGCATGGTTGCCACGAGAGACGAAAAGTGCGCACAATGGCGCTCGAAAGAGGGCGCTAACGAGCCGTAACGCGCAGGAGTTGCCGTGTCGTACGTGGACGAGGAGATCGCCAGCCAACCCGATTGCTGGCGCCGCGCTGAGACGGTCGCCGCCGGCGCCGCCGGGCTCCCAGGCCGTGGGGAGCGGGTCGCCGTCGTCGGTTGCGGCACGTCGTGGTTCATGGCCATGTCGTACGCGGGCCTGCGTGAACGCCTAGGCGTTGGTGAGACGGACGCGTTCCAGGCGTCCGAGTTCCCGGCGGGCCGCCGCTACGACCGCGTCGTGGCCATCACCCGGTCGGGTACCACGACAGAGGTGCTCGACCTGCTCCGGTCGGTCGACACCCCGACCACCGCGATCGTCGGCGACCCCAACGCGCCCGCTGCCGAGCTGGCCACCGAGCGCGTGCTCCTGCCGTTCGCCGACGAGCGTTCGGTGGTGCAGACCCGCTTCGCGACCAGCGCGCTCGCTCTGCTCCGCGCCCATCTGGGCGAAGACCTGGACCCGCTGGCCGCCGATGCCGAGGTCACCGTGCGCGCACCGCTGCCGATCGACCCCGCACGGGTGGAGCAGGTGACGTTTCTCGGTCGAGGCTGGACGGTCGGGTTGGCGCAGGAAGCCGCGCTCAAGTGCCGCGAGGCGGCCGGCTTCTGGGCCGAGGCGTACCCGGCCATGGACTACCGGCACGGACCGATCTCCATCGCGGCTCCCGGCCGGGTGGTGTGGGCGTTCGGCGACGTGCCCGAGGGCCTGGCCGAAGACGTCGAGGCGACCGGAGCGGCGTTCGTGCACAGCCGGTCCAGCGGTGGCTACGCGGTGCTGGGCAACTGGGCTGCCGGCCGCCAACCGCTCGACCCGATGGCCGACCTGATCCTCGCGCAGCGCTTCGCTGTGGCGATCGCGACCAGCCGCGGCCTCGACCCCGACGCGCCCAGACACCTCACTCGCTCTGTCGTGCTGACATGAGCGAGCGCAGCGGCGCGGCGGCGGCTGGACCGGACGGCCTCGCCGACGAAGTCGGGGTTTCGAGGCAGGGTGGGAAGACGCCGCCGCAAGGCGCCGAGGAGCGAGCGAATCATGAGGCACTGAGCGACGTGCTCGTCGCGCTCGACGTCGGCGGTACGGGAATGAAGTGTGCGCTGGTGTCACCGTCGGGCGAGATCGTGCACGCCGAACGGCACCCCACCGGCGCCGACCGCGGCCCGGAGGCGGTGACCGCCACGATCCTCGACATCGCCGAGGGCCTCGCTGGCAAGGCACGCGCCGGTGGCCTACGCCCGATGGCCGCCGGCGTAGTGGTCCCCGGGGTCGTCGACGAGGTCCGGGGCATGGCGATCTGGTCCTCGAACGTGGGCTTCCGTGATGTACCCCTGCGTGATCTGGTGGCGGCGCGGCTGAATCTGCCGGCGGCGCTCGGCCACGACGTGCGTGCCGGCGGTCTTGCCGAAGCGAGATTGGGCGCCGGACGGGGCGCCGCACACGTCCTCTTCGTCGCCATCGGCACCGGCATCGCCGCCGCGCACATCGTGGAGGGCCGCGGCTTCGCGGGCGCGCACGGCGCGGCCGGCGAGGTGGGCCATGTCATCGTCCGGCCGGGCGGCACCCCGTGCGGGTGCGGCGCGAGGGGGTGCCTGGAGGCCGAGGCGTCCGCGGCCGGCGTGGCCAGGCGGTACGCCTCACTCGCGGGTACACCGGCGACGGCTGCCGAGGTGGTAGCGAAGGCGGCGGCCGGCGACCAGCTGGCGCGGCAGGTGTGGCGCCAGACGATCGAGCTGCTGGCCGAGGGGCTGGTGACCGCGCAGGCACACTACGACGCCGAGGTGATCGTGCTCGGCGGCGGCCTGGCGGAGGCCGGCGACGTCCTGCTCGACCCGCTGCGCGTCGCGATGCGCGAACGGCTCACATTCCACCGCGAGCCGCTACTGGCTCGCGCCACGCTCGGCGACGAGGCCGGCTGCGTCGGCGCGGCACTTCTGGCGTTGGACGTGAAATGAAGCACCCCACGAGGATCGAGGGACGGGTGGTGACGCCGTCGGGCGTCATCGAGCAGGGGTACGTCGAGGTCGACGGCGCGTCCGTGACCGCGGTCGGTGCCGGCGGCACCGGTGGCGATGTGTGGATCGTGCCGGGCTTCGTCGATATCCACGCGCACGGCGGCGGCGGGCACACGTTCACCACCGGCGACCCGGTAGCGGCCCGGGGAGCGGCCGACTTCCACCTGCGCCACGGCACCACGACGCTGCTCGCGAGCCTGGTCAGCTCGCCCTTCGAGCTGATGCGCGACGCCACGGTCGCGTTCGCGCCCTTGGTCACCGAGGGCGTACTGGCCGGCGTCCACTACGAGGGCCCGTACCTGTCGCAGATCCGCTGCGGCGCCCAGAACCCGGCGTTCCTGCGCGACCCGTCCGTCGACGAGCTGGCCGAGCTGCTGCCGCTGGGCGGAGTGCGGATGGTCACGCTCGCGCCCGAGCGCCCCGGCGCCCTGGAAGCGATCAAGCTGCTCGTCTCGCACGGCGTGGTGGCCGCCGTCGGGCACACCGACGCCACGTACGACGAGACCCTGGCCGCGGTGGCCGCCGGCGCGACGGTGGGTACCCACGTCTTCAACGGCATGCGCCCGCCACACCACCGCGAGCCCGGCCCGGTGTTCGCCCTGCTCGGGGCCTCCGGCGTCATCTGCGAACTCGTCGCCGACGGTGTACACCTGCACGACGGCACGCTCGCGTTCGCGGCGACGGTCACCGGGCCCGACCGGGCGGCCCTGATCACGGATGCGATGGCCGCGGCCGGCATGGCGGACGGCGAGTACGAGCTGGGCGGCCAGACCGTCGTGGTGGCCGATCGAGTTGCCCGGCTCGCCCGCGACGGCTCCATAGCCGGCAGCACCCTCACGATGGACGCCGCCCTCCGCCAGGCGGTACAGGCGGGTCTGTCCATCGTGGACGCCGCACGCATGGCCTCGACGACTCCGGCCCGCGCGATAGGCCTGGCGGACCAGGTCGGTTCCTTGAGTCCCGGTCTACGCGCCGACCTGGTCATCCTCGACGCCGGCTTGCGCGTCCAGCGGGTAATGCGCGCCGGCGCCTGGCTCTGACCCCGGCGCGTCAGGGGAGTAAGCAGGTGCGGTTCGGGAGGGTGCCGGCCGGAATGTTGGCGGCCGCGTCCGCGGCGACGTAGCCGATGACGCAAGCAGGGCCGGCCGGTACGCCGTAGACGATCGAGCCGCGCGGGGCCGGATCGCTATCGCGCGCCTTGCGCACCACCGCACCCCCATAACCGGCTTCCAGCAGGGTCCGGGCGACGTCGTTCGGGCGGGTGGTGGCCGGTGCACCGGCGAGGGTTTCGCGGATGGAGCGGGCCACCGCCGACGTGGCCGCCCACTGTTCGGCGTTGAGTGCCCGGCGGCCGACTTCGATCTCGTCGAGGCGGTCGCAGTACCCGTATGTGTCGCCGGATTGCGGCGCGCACGCCACCTCGGTGGACGCGGGGTTGTCCTGGGAAAGCGAGTACGCCGCCCAGAGGCCGCCGCACCCGCACAGCAGCACGGAAGCCACGATCGCGATCGCCACGAGCGCGCCGCGAGGATGCCCCTTCGGGCCGGCGGCCGCAGGGTCTGGCGGCTCGGTCAACGGGTCTCGCGGGCGGTCGCGTACGTCTCCAGCCACGCCACCTGGGCCGGGTCCAGGGATGGCCTTACGCGCTGGCGGGCCGTTGCCACGTGTGCCGCCGTCACCGTGGACGCTTCGAGCGACTCGCGCATCGCGGCCAGCGCGGCCTCGCGTAGCAAGGCAGCGCAGTCGGCGGCCGAGAAGCCGTCCAGCGATGCGGCTAGTGCCCGGAGGTCGACGTTGTCGGCGAGCGGCACGTTGCGTGACGAGGCACGCAGGATCTCGGCGCGGGCCTCAGCGTCCGGTGGCGGGACGTAGACCAGCCGCTCCAGCCGGCCGGGGCGGAGCAGGGCGGCGTCGACGAGGTCGGGGCGGTTGGTGGCGGCGACGACGACCACGTTGCGCAGGGCCTCGACGCCGTCGAGCTCGGTGAGCAGGGCGGCGACGACCCGGTCGGTGGTGCCGCCGTCGGTGGCCTGTCCGCGTACCGGGGCCAAGGCGTCGACCTCGTCGAGGAAGACCAGCGTGGGCGCGGCTTCTCGGGCACGGCGGAAGAGCTCGCGGACCGCCCGCTCGCTTTCGCCAACCCACTTCGACAGCAACTCCGCGCCCTTGACCGAGAGCACGTTGGCCTTGCCGGTGCCGGCGATCGCCTTGACGAGAAACGTCTTGCCGCAACCGGGTGGCCCGTAGAGCAGCACGCCGCGCGGCGGCTGCACGCCGAGGCGGGCGAACGTGTCGGGGTACGTGAGGGGCCACAGCACGGTCTCGGTCAGTTCCTCTTTGACCTCGGCCATGTCACCGACATCGTCGAGGGTCACCACGGCGAGCTCCAGTGTGGACGACGACATCGACGTTGGTCGAACCACTTCGAGGGCGGCGTCGAAGTCGGCCATCGTCACGACCGGCGAGGCGCCGGTCGCGCCGGACCGGATGCGCAGCGCCGCACGCACGCCGGCTTCGCGGGCGAGCGCGGCGAGGTCGGCGGCGACGAAGCCAGGGGTACGGCCGGCCACGTCGTCGAGCTTGACGTCGTCGGCGAGTGGCATGCCCTTCGTGAGCACGGTGAGCTGCTCGCGGCGCATGGCGGCGTCGGGCAGGGGTACCGCGAGCTGCACCGCCAGCAGGTCGGGTGCCCGCAGGGCGGTGTCGACCGACTCCGGCCGGCTCGTCGTGCAGATGACGGCCGCCCCGGCGCGTACGGTCTCGGCGAGCACCTGACGGAACACAGTCGACAGTGGACCGGGCTGCTCGCGCGGTGCGAGCGCGTCGACGTCGGCTATCAGGAGGATCGCTGGACCGCGGGACCGCACCGCGCCGGCTGCCGCGCGGAGCCGGGCGGCGGCGTCGTTGTTGGTGAGCGCCGCTATCTCGGGCGCCCAGAGCTGCTCGACCCGGGCACCGACCTTGCCAGCGACCGCCTGGACGAGCGACGACTTGCCGGAGCCGGCCGGGCCGGTGATGAGCACGCCGAGCGAGACGGTGGTGCCGAGCCGCCCCAGTACCTCACTGTGGTGGAAGCCCAGGTCGAGCAGCTCGGTCAGCTCTTGCGCCTGAGCGCGCAGACCAGGGAGGTCGTCGACGGTCACGGTGGGCGTAGCAGGAGCCGGCGCGGCAGAAGGAGGCGTGGTCCCGGGTGCGTGAGTCGCCTGGCCGCCCTCCCAGGCGACCACGGTGTCCATTGTGACCAGTGCGGCGTCCGCCGGCTCGACCGCCTCGACGGTCAGCAGGGTGCTCGTCCACGCGTACCCGACGGTATTGGCGAGGCTGCGCCGCGCCCCCTCGATGAGGGTACGCGTCTCGGACTGGGGCACGACGTCCTGCGGCAGCAGCGACACGTTGTCGCCCGCGGTGACCACCTTGCCGAGGAGCGCGAGCCTCAGCATCTCCGGCGACACGGCGGCGACGATCTCCACCGGGCCGGCGAGCGTGACGCGGCCGGCGGCGACGACCGGCGCGGGCGTGATCGTGATCTGGCCGCCGTCGCGGATGCCGAGGTTGCCGAGGATGAGGTCGTCGGCGTAGAGCAGGGCGCGGCTGGCTCCCGGCTCGGCGCGGGCGGCGATGCCGGCGGTGCTGCGGCGGCCGGCGAGGTGCACGGGATCGCCCGGGGTCAGCCCCAACGCGGTCAGGACCTCCGGATGCAGCCGGACGATGCCACGCCTGGCATCCAGCGCCGCTGGACGCATGCTCGCGGTCAGAGTGAGATCGCGTTCGGCCACGCGCCGAGAGTAGCCCGCCCGGGCTCCTGAGAGTTCTCTCAGGAGCCTGATGTCGGACGACGTACCGTTTGCGCATGCTCGCACGCCTTCCGGCGCGGCTCCGCCGTGCCCTGCCCGTGGCCGTCGCCGTCGTCGTGGCGGTGACCGGCGCGGTGGTCTGGGTGGCGTGGCCGGACTCGCCGGCCTACACCACCGAGGACGCCACGGTCACGGTGCGTTCCGGCCCGAACGGCAACGAGCCGATCGAACTGGACACCACGCTGTACCTGCCCGCGGACGCCGACGGGCCGGTGCCGGCGGTGCTGCTCGCGCACGGCTTCGGCGGCACCAAGCGGAGCGTCGCCGGGGACGCCGAGGACCTCGCCGGGCTGGGGTACGCCGTGCTGGCGTACACGGCGCGCGGGTTCGGGCGCAGCGGCGGGCAGATCCACCTGGACAACCCCGACTACGAGGTACGCGACGCGCAGCGCCTGCTCGACTGGCTGGCCGCGCGGCCGGAGATCAGCAAGGACGCGCCCAGCGACCCGAAGGTGGGCGTCGTCGGCGGCTCGTACGGCGGGGCGCTCGCCCTGCTGCTCGCCGCCCAGGACCCGCGGGTCGACGCGATCGTCCCGATGATCACGTGGAATGACCTGTCCCGCTCGTTCCTGCCCCAGTCGATCGGCCGGGACGATATCGACGGAGTGTTCAAGAAGGGCTGGGCCGGCTACTTCTTCGGCGGTACCACGGGCGACCCGACCTGCGGGCGGTTCGCGCCGGACGTCTGCCAGGCGTACCTCGCGATGGCCACCACCGGGCGGGCGACGTCCGAGGCAGTCGAGCTGCTGCGCCGCTCCAGCCCGGCGCCCGTACTCGACCAGATCAAGGCCCCGACCCTGCTCATCCAGGGCGAAGCCGACAGCCTCTTCCCGCTCTCGGAGGCGGACGCCAACGCGCGGGGCATCGCCGCGACCGGCACCCCGGTGCGGGTCGCCTGGTTCACCGGCGGTCACGACGGCGGCGAGGGCCCCGCGAGCGACCGCGACCGGATGCGGTTCCTGACCGCGCAGTGGCTCGACCACTACGTCAAGGGCGAAGGCGACGCGCCGTCCAACAGCTTCACTTGGTCGCGAGTGGCCGGTTTCAACGCCCTCGACCGGGGGCTCGTCACCAACGGGTTCTCGGTAGACCGGTACCCGGGACTGGGCGGCACCGCCACGCAGCAGGTGACGCTGAGCGGGCCACCGCAGATGATCGCGAACCCGCCGGGCGGGAATCCCGCCGCCATCTCCACGCTTCCGGGAGCGGGTGCGCTCGGCTCGGTGGCATCGGCGGCCGGGGTGGCGGTGGACCTGCCCGGCCAGCACACCCACTTCGAGTCCGAGCCCTTGGACGCGGCGATCGATGTGGCGGGCGCGCCCACGGTGTCGATCCGGGCGGCGTCCGCGACCGGCGAGGCGGTCGTCTTCGTCAAGCTGTACGACGTCGACGCGAACGGGACCGCCACGCTGCCCAGCGGCCTCATCGCACCGGTACGCCTGACCGGGCTGCCCGCGACCATCGCCGAGGCGCAGCCGATCATGGTCACGCTGCCGGCGATCGTGCGCCGCATAGAAGCCGGCCACACGCTGCGGGTCTCGGTGGCGACCTCCGATCAGGGGTACGCCACGCCGGTCGAGCCGGCCGTCTACACGGTGGCGCTCGGCACCGGCGACACGGTCACGCTGCCGATCGTCGAGGGCGCCGAGCCGATCGCGACGACCGCCGCGCTCTGGCGCTGGGTGCTCGCCGCCCTGCTCGCGGCGGTGGCGCTGGCGCTGCTCGTGGTAGTGCTGATCGCGCGGCGCAGGCACCGCCGCACCGACACCTCCGTCCACGAGGAGTACGCGGACACGCCGCTCGTCGTCAAGCATCTGCGCAAGGAGTACGCGGACGGCTTCGTCGCGGTGTCAGACGTCGACTTCACGGTCGAGCGCGGGCAGGTCGTGGGCCTGCTCGGGCCGAACGGCGCCGGCAAGACCACCACGCTCCGGGTACTGATGGGGCTGACCCAACCGAGCGGTGGCGAGATCTTCGTCTTCGGCCACCGGCTGGTGCCCGGCTCGCCGGTGCTGTCCCGCCTGGGCGCCCTCGTCGAGGGCCCTGGCTTCCTGCCGCACATCAACGGCACGGACAACCTCAAGGCGTACTGGCAGGCCACCGGCCGCCCGCTGGCGGACGCCCACTTCGACGAGGCTGTCGACATCGCGGGACTCGGTGACTCCATCCACCGGAAGGTCCGTAAGTACAGCCACGGCATGAAGCAGCGCCTCGCCATCGCGCAGGCCATGCTCGGCCTGCCCGAGCTTCTGGTGCTCGACGAGCCCACGGACGGGCTCGATCCGCCGCAGATCGCGGAGATGCGCCGGGTGCTCAAGCGGTACGCCACGGATGGCCGGGCGGTGCTCGTCTCCAGCCACCTGCTGGCTGAGGTTGAGCAGACCTGCACCCACGCCGTGGTAGTCAACAAGGGCGAGATCGTGGCGTCCGGCCAGGTGGATGAGATCGTAGGTGACTCGCCGACGGTCCAGTTCGACGTCACCGACGTGGACGCCGCCGAGGCGGTGCTGGACCGGCTCGACGGGGTGCGTTCGGTGGCGTGGGATGGCAACGGCGGCCTGGTGGTCGACATCGACGGCAGCCCGCGCAGCGAGGTCGTGGCCGAGCTCGTGCGGGCCGGCGTCGGCGTCAACCGGGTGGTGCCGCGGCGGCGGCTCGAAGACGCGTTCCTGGCCTTGGTCGGCTCGGAGACTCGCGGGAGTGGTGATCGGTGATGGCGGTACTCGATGGCGCGGCGACCGGCTACCGGCCCGGTCGCACCCTGACGATCCGGAGCGAGTGGCGCCGGCAGGCGTCTCGACGGCGCACGCAGCTCGCGCTCGCGTTCATGGTGCTGCTGCCACTGGTCATCCTGGCGGCGTTCCAGTTCGGGGGCACCGGAGACGACGACAACGGCGGGGGCGAGTTCTCGAACCTGATCGAGCTGGCCACCTCCGGCGGGCTCAACTTCACGCTCTTCACCCTGTTCGTCTCCGCTGGCTTCCTGCTGACCGTCGTCGTGGCGCTCTTCTGCGGTGACACGATCGCCAGCGAAGCGAGCTGGGGAAGTCTGCGGTACCTGCTCGCGGTGCCCGTGCCACGGGCGCGCCTGCTCGCCGTCAAGCTGGTCGTGGCGCTCGCCTACTCGGCGGTCGCCCTGCTGACGCTCGCCGGCACCGCCCTGCTGATCGGCACCCTCCGGTACGGCTGGGGTCCGTTGCGCAGCACGGTGGCCGCTGACATTCCGGCGGGGGAGGGCCTGCTGCGGCTGCTCGGCATCCTCGGGTACCTGGCGGTGGGGCTGCTCGTGGTGGCCGGCCTGGCGTTCCTGCTCTCGGTGTCGACCGACGCGCCGCTCGGTGCGGTTGGCGGGGCGGTGCTGCTCTTCATCGTGTCGAGCATCCTCGACCAGATCACCGCGCTCGGCGGCCCGCGCAACCTGCTGCCGACCCACTACAGCGACGCCTGGCTGGGAATACTCTCGACACCGGTGCAGTCCGATGACATCGTCAAGGGCACGATCTCGGCGGTGGCGTACGCGACGATCTTCTGGTCGCTGGCGTTCTGGCGGTTCACGCGTAAGGACGTCGTCTCATAGCGTGATCGGCATCACGGAGAAAGCCCGGCCGGGTCAAGCGGCCGTTACACTTGCTCCACACAACTGAATACCTCATCCAGAGGGGCTGAGGGATACGGCCCGATGACGCCCCGGCAACCACCGCGACTGTGACTCGACGACGAGGCCATGCGTGGCAGGTGCCAATTCCGTCCCCGCCGCACGGTGCGGCGCATGGGAAAGATGAGAGAAGGGCCTCATGATGACGTCGACTCTCGACGCAACGGTCACCGGCACCCACGTCCCCCCTAGCCCCGCACGCGCGCTCGTCTGTCGCGGCTGTGGTGCGGAGTACCCCCTCGTTGCCCAGCACGCGTGCTACGAGTGTTTCGGCCCGTTGGAGGTCGGCTACGACTCGGCCGTGCTGGCGCGGGTGACGCGGGCGCAGATCGAGGCCGGTCCCAAGAGCATCTGGCGGTACGCCGCGCTGCTGCCCGCTGGGCAGGACCCGGCCACCCGGGTCACCCTCGACCCCGGCCTCACGCCGCTGGTCGCCGCGCCCGCTCTGGCCGCCGAGTTGGGCGTACGCGGGCAGCTCTGGGTCAAGGACGACAGTGCCAACCCGACCCACTCGTTCAAGGACCGGGTCGTGTCGGCGGCGCTGACCGCCGCGCGCGGTCTCGGCTTCACCCGGTTCGCCTGCGCGTCGACCGGCAACCTCGCGAACTCCGTGGCCGCGCACGCCGCCCGCGTGGGCGTCCCGTCGATTGTCTTCATCCCGGGTGACCTGGAGCCCGGCAAGATCATTACCACCGCGGTGTACGGCGGCGACCTGGTGGCCATCGACGGCTCGTACGACGACGTCAACCGGCTGTGCAGCGAGCTCGTGGAGACCGACGAGTTCGAGGACACCGCGTTCGTCAACGTGAACGTCCGGCCGTACTACGCCGAAGGCTCCAAGACCCTCGGCTACGAGGTGGCCGAGCAGCTCGGCTGGCGGATTCCCGAGCAGGTGGTCATCCCGATGGCCAGCGGTGAGCTGCTCACCAAGATCGACAAGGCGTTCAGCGAGCTGGTGGAGATCGGCCTCGTCGAGGCACCGGCCAACGGGTGGCGGGTCTTCGGTGCCCAGTCCGCCGGCTGCAACCCGATCGCCGACGCGCTGCACCGCGGCGTCGAGGAGATCACCCCGGTGAAGCCGACCGGCATCGCCAAGTCGCTCAACATCGGCGACCCGGCCGCTGGCCTGTACGCCCTGGAGGCGGTGCGGCGCACCGGTGGCTGGATGGACTACGCCGACGACGACGAGATCCGAGACGGCATCCGGCAGCTCGCTCGCACCACTGGAATCTTCGCCGAGACGGCTGGCGGCGTCACCGTGGCCGTCCTGCGCAAACTGGTCGAGTCGGGCAAGCTCGACCCGGATGCGGAGACCGTCGTCTACAACACCGGCGAGGGGCTCAAGACGCTCGACGCGGTCGCGGCTCAGGTCGGCCCGACGCACCGGATCAAGCCCTCGCTGCGGGGTGCCCGGGAGGCTGGCCTGCTCGGTTAGTGCAACCGGCAGGTAGACGCGGAGTGACCGGGATGGGAGTTGCATTCCGTAGCCATGAATTTGCCGTCCGTGGAGAAACACCGCTCAGAGGACTTGACGGCGTCATCGGGACGACGCAGGATGCTCCGTGCGGGAGGGCGGTCGCCGTAGGCTTTCGTAGTTCTAACGTCCCAGCGCCGGAGGCGCTGTGCGTCCGTCCCTCCCGACCAAACTCTGATTCTGGGCTCGCTCGCTAACTGTTTATTCGGTCGCGCGCAGGCGGCCCAGGCGAGACCCTCGTGGGCATGGACATCGCCATCACGCCACTCGATCCCGCCGATGACGCACGCGCTCACGAGGCGCGCGAGATCGCGGCGGCCGCGCTCGCCGCAGACATCCCAGACTTTCCGCCGATGACCGAGAAACGGTTCTTCGGGATGCTCCGCCATCCCTGGCCGGGCAACAGTTGGCAGCATGCCGTGGCGTATCTGGACGGTGTGCCCGCCGGCTATCTGGAGATCGGGATGCCGCAGCTCGACAATCTCGACAACGCCGAGATCGAACTCGCGGTACACCCCGAACATCGGCGGCGCGGCGTCGGGCGGGCGCTCTTCGAGTACGCGGTAGGTGTGGTCCGTGGTCTCGGCCGCAAGCGGATCGCGGGCATGGCGCTGGAGGCTCTTCCCGGCGGTGTCGCTCGCGACCCGGCGGGTGGGGCGTTCGCGGAGGCGATGGGTGCCAAGCCCGCGCTCCAGGAGGTGCGGCGGCGTCTCGACACCACCACGCTGGACCACGAAGCGCTCGACGCGATGCTCGCGGCGGCACGCGCCAAGTCGGCTGGTTACTCCCTCGTCCTGTGGCGGGACTCGACGCCCGACGACCTCATCGACGACGTGGCGTACCTGGACGGCCGCCTGCTGTCGGACGCGCCCCTGGGCGAGCTGGAGTGGGAGGCGGAAAACATCGACGCCGCCCGCATCCGGGCCAACGAGGCGGTGAAGGCCGCGCGCGGGCGGCGGCAGTACAACGCCGGCGCGCGCCACGACGAGAGCGGGCGCCTGGTCGCCTTCACCACGATCGACATCGGCGACCTCGCCTGGCACGCGTTCCAGCAGATCACCCTCGTCGAGCCCAACCACCGCGGTCACCGCCTGGGCGCGCTCGTCAAGGTGGAAAACCTGCGGTACGCGATGGCGCACGAGCCCGAACTCCGGGCCATCGACACCTGGAACGCGGGCGTCAACGACCACATGATCTCGATCAATGAGGCGATGGGGTTCCGTCCGGTGGATGGCTGGCAGAACTGGCAGCTCTCCGTGTAAACCGGGCGGCCCACGGGCGCAGCGGAAGCTCGCGGTAGCCGCCCGCCGCGAGCCCCGCGTGCCGCTCGAAGAAGTTGCGGCTGCCGTACGCGCCGGTGAGCAGGTACGACCAGCCGGAGGCGGCGGCGTAGGCCAGCCAGAAGACGGGGCCGAGCACGGCGTACTGGGCGACGTGCCGGGTCTCGTGACGCAGGAGCTCCGCGCGCTCCGGCGCCAGCAGCCACTCGGCCGGCCGCTTGGTGAAGACCACGGTGCCGACCGTGAAGCAACTCTGCCTCGGCACCTTGAGGCGATATCCGTGTGCCACCAGCACCCCGCCGGACGCGCGGGTCAGGCGGGTGCGGGTGGCCGCGCAGATCAGTACGGCCGCCAGTGAGGTGCCGTTGATCCAGGTCAGAGTGCTGCGGATCAGAGGCCACGCGGGCATAGCTCTGAGCATCCCACCGTTTCTGCGGCATGATGACGGGCATGACGGAGACCCCGCATCATCTGTACGACAAGCACGCCGACACCCTTTCGGGCGCGCTGACCGCGATATCCGAGCGCGGCTACTGGTCCGCCTATCCCGAGTCGCCCAGCCCGCGCGTGTACGGCGAGACCGCCGCGGCCGACGGCGAGGCCGCCTTCCGCGGATACCTGAATCAGCGTTTCCCGCTCGACCAGCCCGGCATCGACGGGTGGGTGGCCACCGAGGCCAGCCCGTTCGGCATAGAGCTGGGCGTGACATATCCGCACGCCGGCCCCGACGCGCTGCTGGCAGCCGCGACCGCCGCACTGCCGGCGTGGCGCGACGCCGGGCCGCAGGTCCGCGCGGGCGTCTGCATCGAAATCCTCGCCCGGCTGCACGCGCACATCTTCGAGCTCGCCAACGCGGTGCAGTTCACCAGCGGGCAGGCGTTCGTGATGGCGTTCCAGGCAGGCGGGGCGCACGCGCTCGACCGGGCCCTGGAAGCGATCGCGTACGGGTACGCCGAGATGACCCGGCACCCCGCGACGGCCGAGTGGGAAAAGCCGGCCAAGGGCGAGCCGCTGCGGATGACAAAGACGTTCCACGTGGTGCCGCGGGGCGTGGCGCTCGTCGTGGGCTGCAACACGTTCCCGACGTGGAACTCGTACCCGGGCCTTTTCGCCTCGCTCGTCACCGGCAACCCCGTGGTGATCAAGCCGCACCCGCGAGCCGTGCTGCCGCTCGCCATCACCGTCAGGTACGCCCGCGAGGTGCTCGCCGAGGCCGGATTCGACCCGAACCTCGTGCTGCTCGCTGTCGAGGAGCCCGGCGAGGCGCTCGCCTCCACATTGGCCCTGCGGCCCGAGGTCAAGATCATCGACTTCACCGGCTCGACCGCGTACGGCGAGTGGCTGGAGCAGAACGCGCGCCAGGCCGCCGTCTACACCGAGAAGGCCGGCGTCAACACGATCGTCGTCGACTCCACCGACGACTTCGCCGGCATGTGCCGCAACATCGGCTTCTCGCTGACCCTCTACAGCGGACAGATGTGCACCACGCCGCAAAACATCCTCGTGCCCGCCGCCGGCATCGCCACCGACCAAGGACACAAGAGCCTCGACGAGGTGGCCGCCGGCATCGCGGCTGTCGTTGGCAAGCTCACCGGCGACCCGGGTCGCGCGGTCGAGCTGACCGGCGCGATCGTCAACGACGGCGTGCTTGCCCGGCTCGAAGACGTGCGATCGGTCGGCGAGCCGGTGCTGGAGTCCCACCCGGTCGATCACCCGTCCTACGAGGGCGCCGTCGTCCGTACCCCCACGGTCGTGCGGCTCTCGGCCGGCGACGCGGAGACGTACGAGCGGGAGTGGTTCGGGCCGATCTCGTTCGTCATCGGCACCGACTCGACCGCGCACAGCCTGGAGATCTTCCGGGGCACGGTGGGCAGGCACGGCGCGCTGACCGCCGGCGTGTACTCGACCGACGAGAAGGTGCTCGACGCGGTCGAGTCAGCGGCGCTGGAGGTCGGCGTCCACCTGTCGTGCAACCTCACGGGCGGCGTCTTCGTGAACCAGTCGGCGGCGTTCTCGGACTTCCACGCCAGCGGGGCCAACCCGGCGGCGAACGCGGCGCTCACCGACGGCGCGTACGTGGCCAGCCGCTTCCGGATCGTCCAGTCCCGCCGCCACCCCTAACCCGCTGATAGGGGGGGGGGTCGTAGGAGAGGTACGCG
>NZ_JAIBNX010000022.1:0-9792 GCF_026130045.1 Micromonospora sp. CPCC 205371 | reverse complement strand
CCGCCTTAAGTCGCTCTAACGACTTGAAGGACGCCCTAATCACGGGGGTTAGGCCGGGCGGCGCATCTGGAGCTCGGTCAGCACCGGGATCGTCGGGTGCGGCAGCCGCACGGCGGTGTCGACGAAGCCCAGCCGTTCGTACGCACGCAGCGCGCGGTCGTTGCCGACCACCACTTCGAGCAGCAGCTCGGGCCGGCCGGCCGCGCGCGACCACTCGGCCACGCCGTCGACCAGCTCGGCTAGCACGCCGGTGCCGCGGTAGGCCGGCGTGACGTACACCGCGAAGATCACGGTGACCTTGGCATCGTCGGGTGACGCGATGCCACCCGCGTGCGCGACGAGGCGACCGCCGGCGTCGGCCACGAACTGCGCGCAGTCGTCACCGTTCGCGTTGCGTGCCACCCGAGCGGCGTATTCGCTGTGTGGGCGGGCAGCGGCGTCGGCGATCGTCTCCAGGAAGGCCAGCGGCGCGTCGGCGAGCATCTCCAGCCGGAGGGCGCGCATGCGCGCGGCGTCTTCCGGCCGGATACGCCGCACCACAGCCGCTGGAGTAGTCACCCCGTCACCCTAGAGCACCCCACAAAAACGCTCGCCGCGCTCACGTTTTCGCGGGGACCCCGCTAGACGGGAGACACCACCTGCTCGCCGACCTGCCGGCACAGGTCGGTGCCGTATTCGAATCCGAGCCGCCCCGGATAGCGGGCCAGGACGCCGAGCACCCAGCCGTCGCCGATGGCCAAGCAAGCGATGTGCCACAAGCGGTCCTCGTCGCGCAGCAGCCAGCCGTTCTTGATCGCGACGGTGGTGGCGATGCGCGCGGGCAGGCTGTGGCGTACGCCAAAGTCGCCCGCGCCACGCACCTGGCGCATCTCCTCCAGCAGCCAAGGTGTCCACCGGGGACCGGCGGCCCGCCCGTCGGCCAGGCACACTCCCATCCGGACCACGTCGCGGGCGGACACGGTCGTGTTGCTCCACCAGTCGCCGTACGGGCGGCTGTCGGTGAGTCCGCAGATTTTGATGAGGCGGAGTATCGAGGCGCGCCGGCCCAACTCCGCGAAGATGGTCTGCGTGGACACGTTGTCGCTGTCGCGGATCATGATCGTGAGCTGGCGCATCCGTTTTGGCCCAGGCGTGACGCCCTGTTCGGTGGCGCGGCGCAGGTAGTCGGCCGCGATCCATGACTTGACCATCGACATGGTGTCGCTGGGCGCGGTCAGGTTCGAGCCGCTGATCTCACCGGTACCCCGGTCGAGCAACGCCCAGGAGAGAAAGCCGGCACTGTCCACGTACACCGGTCCCGAATGGAGAGCGACCGTGCGGGATGCCGGCGGTTTCGTGGTCTCCGTCCGGTGCGGTCTGCTCATCGCTCGCTGCGGCGGGTCATCGCCGATATCGACGGCCGTGACCAGCGCTGTTACGCCCGCCACCACGATGCCGAGGCACGCGACCGCCCGGTGCGCGAGGCACATTCCGGGAGCGCGATGCCGCCCGGCGCGATGCCGGCCAATGCGCACGATCGATGGTGTGGACACGGATTGTTAAACGAGACAGGTGCCCTGGTGGACGCAGGCAGGATGCCGGGTCACGACCATGGTGTCCGTTTTGGGGTAGTGCGCGAGCGGGTGTGCTCGTGTAGCGTGCGATTTCGGCCGCTGTGTTCGACGGACCACCCCGGACCACGGATCGGCGGCCCCGGTTAGGGAACGCCTCAACCGGGGGTTGTCGAAGACCCAGCACCATCGAAGTGAGGGAAGTGCACCGTGGCACAGGGCACCGTCAAGTGGTTCAACAGCGAAAAGGGCTACGGCTTCATCGCGGTCGACGGCGGTCAGGACGTCTTCGTCCACTTCTCGGCGATCGAGATGGACGGCTACAAGGCGCTGGACGACGGTCAGCGCGTGGAGTTCGAGATCGCGCAGGGCCAGAAGGGTCCGCAGGCGGAGAAGGTTCGCCTGATCGCCTAGTCCACCGGTCGAAAACGCGTTGAGGCGGGGCGCCGACATTCGGCCCCGCCTCGCGGCTATTTCTGGGTTGGCTTCGCTGCTGACGCCCTCGCTTCGCTCGGGTCGTTCGCGCGCTTGTGCGGCGCGCGCTCACTTGAGCTTGGCCTCGCGTTCACCGACCTCGCTTGCACTCGACAGGGCAGAGTGCTAAACAGGTGATTGGCACTCGCGGTGTGCGAGTGCCAGAGGTCGGGACGGTGGGGCCCACGGTCGCGAACACGCGACACGGGGCCGGTCGTCGCGGGCTATCCGGCCCGGCCTACGAAGCGTCACCGCCGCTAGGTGGTGACCTTTCGAAGGTGCGCGCTTCGAGCCGACAGGCTTGGGGCGCACTGGATGTCCAGCCTGGAGGACAACGCCGTATGGCCAAGATGATCGCGTTCGACGAGGAAGCGCGCCGCGGCCTCGAGCGGGGCATGAACACCCTCGCCGACGCAGTAAAGGTGACGCTGGGCCCGAAGGGCCGCAACGTCGTGCTCGAGAAGAAGTGGGGCGCGCCGACCATCACCAACGATGGTGTGAGCATCGCCAAGGAGATCGAGCTCGAAGACCCCTGGGAGAAGATCGGCGCTGAGCTGGTCAAGGAGGTCGCCAAGAAGACCGACGACGTCGCCGGTGACGGCACGACGACGGCGACCGTCCTGGCCCAGGCGCTGGTGCGCGAGGGTCTGCGCAACGTAGCGGCTGGCGCCAACCCGATGGCCCTGAAGCGGGGCATCGAGGCGGCCGTCGCCAACGTCGCGGAGGAGCTGGCGAAGATCGCCAAGGACGTCGAGACCAAGGAGCAGATCGCCTCGACGGCGTCGATCTCCGCTGGTGACGCGACCGTTGGCGAGATCATCGCCGAGGCGATGGACAAGGTCGGCAAGGAAGGCGTCATCACCGTCGAGGAGAGCAACACCTTCGGCCTGGAGCTCGAGCTCACCGAGGGCATGCGTTTCGACAAGGGGTACATCTCGCCCTACTTCTGGACCGACGCGGAGCGGATGGAAGCGGTCCTCGATGACCCCTACATCCTGATCGTGAACAGCAAGATTTCGTCGGTGAAGGACCTGCTGCCGATCCTCGAGAAGGTCATGCAGTCGGGTAAGCCGCTGGCGATCATCGCCGAGGACGTCGAGGGCGAGGCCCTGGCGACCCTGGTGGTCAACAAGGTGCGCGGCACCTTCAAGTCGGTTGCCGTCAAGGCGCCCGGCTTCGGCGACCGCCGCAAGGCGATGCTGACCGACATCGCGATCCTGACCGGTGGTCAGGTCGTCAGCGAAGAGGTGGGCCTCAAGCTCGACGCCGCCACGCTCGACCTGCTCGGTCGGGCCCGCAAGGTCGTGGTCACCAAGGACGAGACCACGATCGTGGACGGTGCCGGTGACCAGGAGCAGATCCAGGGCCGGGTCAACCAGATCCGGGCCGAGATCGAGAAGAGCGACTCCGACTACGACCGCGAGAAGCTGCAGGAGCGGCTGGCCAAGCTCGCCGGTGGTGTCGCGGTGATCAAGGTCGGCGCGGCCACCGAGGTGGAGCTCAAGGAGCGCAAGCACCGCATCGAAGACGCGGTGCGCAACGCGAAGGCCGCCGTCGAAGAGGGCATCGTCCCCGGTGGTGGTGTCGCGCTCGTACAGGCCGGCAAGTCCGCCTTCGACAAGCTCGACCTGGTTGGTGACGAGGCGACCGGTGCGACGATCGTGAAGATCGCGCTCGACGCCCCGCTGCGCCAGATCGCCGTGAACGCCGGCCTCGAGGGTGGCGTCGTGGTGGAGAAGGTGCGCAACCTTGACACCAACCACGGCCTGAACGCGGCGACCGGTGAGTACGTCGACCTGCTGGCGGCGGGCATCATCGACCCGGCCAAGGTGACCCGCTCGGCGCTGCAGAACGCGGCCTCGATCGCGGCCCTGTTCCTGACCACCGAGGCTGTGGTCGCGGACAAGCCGGAGAAGGAGAAGGCCCCGGCCGCCCCGGGCGGCGGGGACATGGACTTCTAAGTCCATCCCTTCCTGACGACAAGGGGCGAGCCGTTCGGCTCGCCCCTTGTTCGTGTGCGCTTCTAGCGTCTGGGCTGGTTACGCTGCTTGTCAGCCCTGGTCATCGCCTGCCGCCCCCGCGCCGGCACGTCGGGCTTCGCTTCCGACTCGTCGGGCATCCGCTCCATCGGACCCCTGGCGTCCATGTCCCGCCGGTTCGGTGGCGTCGGCTCATCGAGCCTGTCACTAGCCGTCTCTGCGGGCATGTGCGCCATACGCGCCTTCGCCGTTGTATGGAGATCGTCCTTCGGTCGCTTGTCCTTGGCCATGATCTCCTCCTTCCACCCGACACCGTATGAGGCACCTGGGGGAGCCTGCGGCGAAACGCGACTATCCACCCAGATGTCCCGTCTACCCTTTCCATCCCATTCCGCACTCACCGCACGGACCCGCACCCGCGGCGCACGTTCCGCGTCCGTGCGGCGCGTTCCGCCTCCGCGTGGCGCGTTCCGCCTCCGCCTGGCGCGCCCTTCCGCCGATCAAGGGCAAACGCACGTGGTTGGATCTCTTTTCCGCGTGCGTTTGCCCTTGATCGATGCGATCGTCCTTGATCGGCGGCGTTGAGCTAAGCGCGTGAGCCAGTTGTCAAGGTCGCCGTTCCAGGACGCGCTGTGAACATCTACTGTTGCCAGAGCAGCAGTAGATGCTCACAGCGCGAGAGGCTCGCCGCGCGGATCGGGACAATTCGGTCGGTGTCTGGCGCCTAGCGGCGCCGGGTCGGCTGCGGTGGTCGAGCTTGGCGCGGCGCCGGATCGCTTAACTCGACGGCGTTGTCTCCTTGATCGCCGCGTAGCGGCGATGACGCGTGAATCTGCCGCGCCAGTCTTGTTGGAGCGGTCGGCTCGGGCCGGTCGGGACGCTTGCGTTGCGAGGGTGGAGCGGTCATTGGGCGTCAGGACGCGGCCGCTAGGCCGCGTCCATCGCAACCGGCGGTCGGGGGCGACGGTGAGCGCGCAATTTCCCCGATAACGCGGCATTGACCGCTCCGCGAGACGCATTTCCGTGAAGTCGTCCCTATACGGCGGGCGAACGACGGGGAGGCGCTGCGCCGGAGCGCATCGCGGCGTCCGCGCGCCGCGCGGCCCGCGACGGCTCTTGGCCCCTTCCACCGCTGGGGATGTGCGCGGCGCAAGTCGTGTGCGCTGCGGCGATCAAGGGCGGTTCATTCGCTGAGATCTTGAATAGTTGTTGCTGCCAGAGCAGCTGCCAGAGCAGCAACAACTATTCAAGAATCACGCGGCCGACCGGTAGCGGCGCGGGCCGCGAGGGTCGAGGTCGTGCGCCGCCGGAGCCGTGGCGGTGTGCTGCGATGCTCAAGTCAACGGCGTTGATCAAGGAGGTCTCCATCGATCAAGGGCGAATGCACGCGGAAAAGAGATCGAACCACGTGCATTTGCCCTTGATCGACGAAAACGGCCCGAGGCGAAAACGGCGCGAGGCGAAAACGGCCCGAGGCGGCCCGAGGCGGAAGCGGCCTGAGGCGGAAGCGGCCCGAGGAGTGGGTCGAGCCGTCGTCAACCCGCGCCCATGACGGACGTCATGGTCCTGCGGTACCAGTAGAAGGTGCGGCGCACGCCCTCCTCCAGGCTCACACCGGGTTCGAGCCCGATCAGCCGGCGGATCTTCGTCAGGTCGGGGATGCGGTGGGCGGTGGAGCCCCGAGGTGGCGGCTGCGCCACGACGCGCGCCTTGACCCCGGCCACCCGCAGCACGAGTTTCGCCAGGTCACCGACGCTGGTCTCGGCGCCACCGTTTCCAATGTGGACGATCTCGCCGGCTGCGGCGGGGGTGTCGACGAGCCGCAGCATCGCCGCGATCGCGTCGTCGACGTACATGAAAGAGCGCTGCCGGTGCGGACCCGGCACCGGAAAGGGGTCCACCCCGCGCAGCGCGCGTAGGCACATCTGCGGGATGAGCTCGTCGACCGGCATCCGCGGCCCGTACACGTCATAGAGCCGACCAATCACGACCCGGCACCGTCCCGCGCGGGCGCCGTGCAATAGCGCGGCCTCCGCCGCCAGCCTGCTTGCCGCGTACGCCGAGCGCGGCGCCGCCAGATCGCCGATCATGACCGGGTCGGTCTCGTCCGTCGGTACCGGCACCACGCCCGCGTCGACCCCGTCCGCGTGCACCTCGCCGGAGGACGCGAAGAAGATCTTGTCGTTGGGGCCGGCCCAGTCGAGCAGGTGAAGAGCGGCGAGGGCCTGCCCGCGTACCGCCCGGACCGGGTCGGCATCGATCGCCCTCGGTGTCGGCACGTCTCCGAGCAGGTAGATCTGCTCCCACTCGCGGGGCAGCGCGGCCCAGGTGTCCACGTTGGTCAGGTCACCGGAGAGCACCTCGACATTGCGGTTGCCGGTGGTCGTGCGCGACTTGGGCACGTTGGCAACGATCACCACCCGGAATCCCTCGGCCACCAACCGTCGCGCCAGATGCGTCGCCAGGAAGTCCATGCCACCCAGTACGAGCACCTTCTTGCGCAGGCTCACCGCCCCGCCACTGTTCACCGCGCCTCTTACCCCTAGAGCCCCCACAGCCGTGGCCGACGGTACCAACGAGGCCGCGCACCTCCCAGTCTTCAGCCTTACCTAAATAAATCGACCCTCCTGGGGGTCCCAGATGCTGAGAACCAGAAGCCGCTGGTGGCGCCGGCCGCACGCCGCCGGGCTGGTGACCCAGGCCCGAAGTGGCGGTAGCCTAGGGCGCGATGGCCGGGGAGATGGCGCCGTTCACCCAAGAGTGGGCGCGGGCGTTACAGGGCACGTCTTGCGCGCCGCTGACACGCGGCGAGCGGTTGGCACTCGTCGATCGCCTGGCCACCGTGCTGGTCACGGCCATCGCCGCCGAGCCGTTCGACCCGACACCCGGCTCCACAGTGGCCACCGAGCTGGTCGCCGCAGGCTTCCAGACCCCCGAGACGCTCGGCCGCACGGTCGCGGTCCTCCAATCGAGGCTGTCCGGCGACCCGGCCCGCCTCGGCCAACTGCTCGACGCGCTGTCCACCGGTTTCGCACGGGCGCTGCGCGACAACACCCTCGACGCGCAAGACGCGCTGCGGCACGCCGCGCTCGCCGCGCGGATCAAGGCCGAGGCGGCGCTGCGGGAGAGCGAGAGCCGTTTCCGGTACGCCGTGCTGCACGACGCCCTCACCACCCTGCCGAACCGCACCTTCTTCGCCCGTGCCCTCGAACACGCCTGCTCCGACCCGCGCAGGGGCGTCCGGCTCGGCGTCTGCTTCCTCGGCCTCGACCGGTTCCAGGCAGTCAACGACAGCCTCGGTCACCAGGTCGGCGACCACCTGCTCCACGAGGTCGGCGCCCGCCTAGCCACCCTCGCCGCCAACCCGTCGCGGCTGGTCGCCCGGCTCGGCGGCGACGAGTTCGCCATCCTGATCGAGGAGACCACCTGCACCGACGACGCCGTCAAGGTGGCCGACAAGGCACTCGCCCTGCTCGCCGACCCGGTGCTCGTCGACGGTCACGCCCTGCGGGTCTCGGCCAGCGCCGGCGTCGTCGAGCGCCCCGTCGAAGGCGCCGACCCGGCCGACCTCATGCGCGCCGCCGACCTCACGCTCCACTGGGCCAAGGCCGACGGCAAGGGCACGTGGGCCGTCTTCGACCCGGCACGCAACGCGGCCGACGTCGCGCGGTACCGGCTCTCCGCCGACATGCCCGGCGCCCTCGACCGCGGCGAGTTCACCGCGTACTACCAGCCGCTCGTCGACATCGCAGACGGCACCGTCATGGGCGTGGAGGCGCTGGCCCGCTGGCAGCACCCGCGCCTCGGCCTGCTCGACGCCGGCCACTTCATCGGCCTGGCGGAAAACACCGGCCTGATCGTGCGCCTTGGCCGCCACCTGCTAGAACAGGCCTGCCGCGACGCTGCTCGCTGGCCCGACCACACGTTCGTCAGCGTCAACCTCGCGGTGCGCCAGATCCGCCAGCCCGGCCTCGCCGCCCAGGTCGCCGCGATCCTTGACGACACCGGCCTGCCCGCCGGACGCCTCCAACTCGAAATCACCGAAGACGCCGTGATGGGCATCGACGACGACAGCGTCGACACGCTACGCGCCCTCGCTGACCTGGGCGTACAGATCGCCATCGACGACTTCGGCACCGGCTACTCCAACCTGGCATACCTGTGCGACCTGCCGGTACACGGGCTGAAGCTGGCCGGCCGCTTCCTGAAGGGCCGCCGCCCACGCGGCGAGGTCGACCCGACGCGCGAGGCCATCCTGAGCACGCTGGTCACTCTGGGTCACAAGCTGGGCCTGAGCGTCACCGCCGAGGGCGTCGAGACCCCAGCGCAAGCGCGCCGCCTCCGCGCGATCGGCTGCGATCTGGGGCAGGGCTGGCTCTGGGGTCGCCCAGTCCCCTTCCCCACCTTCTAGCCCCCACCCGACGGAGGCGCCCGGCCCCGCCCGCCCCATCCAGCGCCCGGCTCCACCCGCGCCGCTCTCCACCCACCGCGAGGCCCCGCACGCTGGACTCCACCCGCGCGGCTCCACCCACCGCCGCCCGGCGCCCGGCGCCCACCCCTGGCCCTCAACGCACGGCCCGGGCGCGGCGCGCCCCGGCCGCCCTCTCAACACCGCGGCGCCTCACGCCGCCGATCAAGGAGATCTCCATCGATCAAGGGCGAATGCACGCGGTTTTGAGATCGAACCACGTGCATTCGCCCTTGATCGGCGGAAAGGGGGCGCGGCGCGGGGAGGACGCGCGCGGGACGGTGCGCGGCGCGGGGGCGGCGGGTCAGGTGGTCAGGCGGGTTACGACCGCCGTCGCGGTGTCGATCGGGATCGCGAACCCGACCCCGATGTTGCCGCCGTCCTCGCTGGTCGTGGCGATAGCCACCGTGACGCCCACGACCTGGCCCGCCGCGTTGACCACCGGACCGCCGGAGTTGCCCGCGTTGATCGGTGCGTCGGTCTGGATCAGGCCGCTCATGTCGCTGCCGCTGGACTCCGACATCGTACGGTCCACAGCGGACACGATGCCCGCCGTCACCGTACCTTCGAGGCCGAGCGGGCTGCCGAACACCAGCACCGAGTCACCCACCGCGAGGTTCGAACTGGTGCCGAGCGTGGCGGGGGTCAGGTCGGACACGCCCTCGGCGCGCAGCACCGCGATGTCCGCGGCGGCGTCGCGGCCGACGAGGGTGGCGTCGACGGTACGGCCATCCGACAGCTCCACCGTGATGGCGCCGCCGGACTCGACGACGTGGCTGTTCGTCATGATCAGGCCATCGACGCTGAGCACCACGCCAGAGCCTTCGGCCTCGCCGTCGCGCGACGTTACGCGGATGGTCACCACGCTGGGCGAGACCTTGGCGACGATTTGGGCGGGTGTGAGCGTCCCGCCGGTGGCGACGGAGGTCGCGGTGACGGTGTTGGTCGTGGTGGGCGACTCGCTCGCGAACTGGGTAGCGAGCAGCCCACCGCCGACGCCGCTGGTGACGGCGAGTGCGGTGGCGACGGCCGCGGCCAGCATCCGGCGCCGCCACCTGCTGGGCACGGGCGCCGGACCGAGCGCCACTGGGGCCATGGGCGCCGCGGGCGACCAGTGTGCGGAGGGGACGGGCGCGGGCTCGGGCTGGGAGATCGTCTCGTTCATACGTCCACCTTGGACGCCGCGATTGGAAAGCCCCTTCGCCCCCGCTGTGCGATCCCTGTGCATCCGCACCGCGCCCGCCGATCAAGGGAAACCCCATCGATCAAGGGCAAACGCACGCGGAAAAGAGATCGAACCACGTGCATTTGCCCTTGATCG
>NZ_JAIBNX010000219.1 GCF_026130045.1 Micromonospora sp. CPCC 205371 | reverse complement strand
AACCCCAGGCGAAACAGGGCTCCACCCGCGTGCTCTTCCCCCTTATCGACGCGGGCCGTGGGGCGCGGCCGCCCACGGGCCGCGTAAACGCGCGGAGCGCGTTTACGACGGACCGGCGGGAGAGCGGGAGAGAGCGCGCGGCGCGGCGCGGGCGCGGGCGGACGGCGGCGCGGGCGGAGGGTCGGGGGCTACAGGATCGCGGCTAGGCGTTCGACGGCCCAGTCGAGTTCTGCGGGCTCGATGACCAGCGGAGGGGCCAGGCGGATCGTCGAGCCGTGGGTGTCCTTGGCCAGGACGCCGTGCTCGGCGAGGCGCTCGCATGCCTCGCGGCCGCTCATCAGCGACGGGTCGATGTCGATGCCCGCCCACAGGCCGCGTCCGCGTACCGCGATCAGCCCGTGCCCGATCAGCGCGCTCAAATCCGTGTGCAGGCGTGCACCCAACTCGGCGCTCCGGCGCTGGTACTCGCCGGTGCTCAGCAGCCTGACCACCTCGGCGCCCACGGCGCAGGCGAGCGGGTTTCCGCCGAACGTCGATCCGTGCGAACCGGGGCTCAATACACCGAGCACCGAGGCGTCGGCGGCGACCGCCGAGACGGGCACGATGCCGCCGCCGAGCGCCTTGCCCAGCACGTACATGTCGGGTACGACGCCCTCGTGGTCGCAGGCGAAGGTGCGGCCGGTGCGGCCGAGCCCGGACTGGATCTCGTCGGCGACGAAGAGCGTGCCGCGCGCCGTGCACAGGTCGCGGACGCCCTGGAGGTATCCGGGCGGCGGCACGATAACGCCCTGCTCGCCCTGGATGGGCTCGATGAGGACCGCAACGGTCGTCTCGTCTACGGCGGAGGCCATCGCCTCCAGGTCGCCGTACGGGACGATCTTGAAGCCGGGGGTGTACGGGCCGTAGTCGTCGCGGGCCGACGGGTCGGTGGAGAAGCTGACGATCGTGGTGGTGCGCCCGTGGAAGTTGCCGTCGGCGACGACGATCGTGGCGGCGTTGGCGGGCACGCCCTTGACCTGGTAGCCCCACTTGCGGGCGACCTTGATCGCGGTCTCGACGGCCTCGGCGCCCGTGTTCATGGGTAGCACCATGTCTTTGCCGCACAGCTCGGCGAGCCCTCGGCAGAAGACCGCGAACTGGTCGTGGATGAACGCCCGGCTGGTGAGTGTGAGCCGGTCGAGCTGGGCGTGCGCGGCGGCGACCAGCGAGGGGTGCCGGTGCCCGAAGTTGAGCGCGGAGTACCCGGCGAGGCAGTCGAGGTACCGCTTGCCGTCGACGTCGGTGACCCAGGCGCCCTCGGCCTGCGAGATGACGACGGGGAGCGGGTGGTAGTTGTGCGCGGTCCACCGCTCGGCGTCGGCCACCGCGGCCGGGGTGCGAACGAGGTCGTCGACGATCACTTCCGGACCTCCAGTGTGCAGCACTTGGGACCGCCTCCAGCCTTGCGCAACTCCGACAAATCAGTGCCAATTGTGTCGTACCCGCGCTCGCGGAGTGCGGCCGCCAGGCCGGTTGCCTGCGAGGGAAGTACGACGTGCCGGCCGTCGCTGACCGCGTTGAGGCCGAGCACCTCGGCGTCGGCGGGAGCGGCGAGGACCGCGTCCGGGAAGAGCCGGCGCAGCACCGCCTGGCTGCCCGGCGAGAACGCCTCGGGCAGGTACGCCACCGTGCGCTCGTCGAGGACGCAGAGCGCGGTGTCGAGGTGGTAGAAGCGCGGGTCGACGAGCTGAAGCGTGATCACCGGGCGACCGAAGATCTCCTGAGCCCGGTCGTGCGCGGCGGTGACGGTGCGGAAGCCGGTGCCGGCCAGCAGCAGATCGCCGGCCAGCAGCAGGTCGCCTTCGCCCTCGTTGACGTACTTCGCCTCGTGCGTCTCGAAGCCGGCGCGCTCGAACCAGTCCCGGTACGCCGGGGCCTCGTCGGCGCGCTGCGGGTCGCGGAACTCGACCGCCAGCACGTTGCCGTCGATCACGGTCGCGCCGTTGGCGGCGAACACCATGTCTGGCAGGCCGAGGAGCGGCTCGATCTCGTCGACCGTGTGGCCGAGGTCGAGGTAGATCCGGCGCAGCGTTTCCCACTGCCGGATGGCCAGGTCGGCGTCGACCGGGGCCGTGGGATCCATCCACGGGTTGATCGCGTATTCGACCGCGAAGTACGTCGGCCGGCACATGAGGTAGTGCCGGTGGGTGGCGTCCATCGTCATGCCAGCAACGCTATGCGTCACTGGCCGTCGAGAACCACCGTTGAATCTTGCGTTGACGCGCTGATCGTTGCGTATCTTGGCCGTGGGAGGGGCGAATCATTGCGGACCCGCCCCTCACCCCTTAGAACCGGTCCACGGTCTGGTTGTCGAGCCACGTGCGCAGGTCGCCGACCTTGTCGCTGGCCGTGGTGAGCCACGACAACGAGTCGGTGAGCACCAGGATGCCGACCACAACGGCCCCGATGCCGAGCACCAGCCCGATCATCGCGTCCGACTTGCCGGCGACGTGCCGGCGGCTGGTGGCCGAGAAGCCACCGACGGCGAACAGCACCGCCAGGGCGCCGAGCACGATCCCGTACCCGGCAAGCACGCCCGTGAGGACGAAGAGCGCGCCCGCGACACCGCTGATCAGCGCGAGCGTGGCCATCAAGCTGGCCCGCGGCCGGGGGCCGCGCACCTCGGGCTCGGTGACTGGCTCGGGCGCTAGGCCCGGCTCCCGACGCCGGGAGATCCGCTCGTGAGGGGGGCGGCCGGCCCGGCGCGGGGCGGCGGAGCGGCCCGCCCCCGCACGGCCGGCCCCGGCGCGGCGGTCGCCCGCCGCGGCCCGGTCGCGGGCCGCACGCTCGTCCTCCTGCGTCCGTACATTCATGGCCGTCGTATCGGCGGCCGGGCGCTCGTCGACGCGTTCTCGCTCGGTTGTCGAGTCCGTCGTGCTCGAGTGGCGGGAGAACGATGGCATCCGCACCACGGGGACACCTCCTCAAAAACATGGGGGACAACCTGGTGTACCCCGATGCCCGAGAAGTCATGCATTAGCATCCTCCGGTGCCCGAGGGACACACGATCCACCGTCTCGCCGCCCACCACCGCTCGCTGCTGGTGGGGCAGCGGGTGGCCGTCTCGAGCCCGCAGGGCAGGTTCGCGGCCGGCGCCGCCGCGCTGACCGGTGCGGAGTTGCGCGATACCGAGGCGTACGGGAAGCACCTGCTGCACCACTACGCGGGTGACCGGACGCTGCACGTGCACCTCGGGCTGTACGGCGTGTTCAACGATGGTGAACAGCCGGCCCCACCGCCGATCGGGCAGGTGCGGTTGCGGCTCGCCACCGATCGCCATTGGATCGACCTGCGCGGCCCGGCCGCTTGCGAGCTGATGAGTCCGCCGGAGGTGGCGGCACTGCGGGCGCGGCTCGGCGCCGACCCGTTGCGTGACGACGCCCACCCGGACGCCGCGTACGCGCGGATCGGCCGCAGCGGCATGGCGCTTGCCGCGCTGCTGCTGGATCAGTCCATTGTGGCCGGCGCGGGTCTGGTATACGTGTCAGAGGTGTTGTTCCGCGCGGGAATCCCGCCGACACGGCCAGGGCGCGAGCTGAGCGCCGAGGCGTGGCAGGCGATCTGGGTCGACCTGCGCGAGCTGATGAAGGAAGGCGTGGCTCGGGGCCGGATCGACACCGTCCACAGCCGACACATGCCGGAGGCGATGGGGCGGGCGCCGCGGATGGACCGGCACGGCGGCGAGGTGTACGTGTACCGCCGCGCCGGCCAGCCTTGCCTGGTGTGCGGCACGGAGATCCTGCGCTCGGGCCTAGCCGGCCGCAACTCCTACTGGTGCCCCACCTGTCAACCGTGATCAGGGCGAAGGGTTAGGACGCGCGGGCGCGGGTCTGTGCGGCCAGGTAGTCGAGGACCGCTGACATCTCGCCGGTGCGGGCGTACACCGCGCGCTGGCGGGACGCTCCGGTGCCGCGTGCCCGCAGCCGTCCCATGAGGACGGTGACGAGTTCCAGGTCGCCGTGCTCCGCGAGCGCGGGCCGCACCGTGTCGAAGAGGCGGCGCATCACGTGCCACGCCGGGCGGCTGCGCTGGTCGGCGGCGTCGACGGCGAGCCCGGCTAGCCCGTCGTGCGCCGCCCGCCAGTGCGCCGCGGTCAGCAGGTGGTGGGGCACTCGCGGTGCGGCGGTGCCGCGCTCGATGTCGTCGAGCACGGTGGCCACGAGCCCGCGCACAAGGGCGGCGAGGAGCACAGTGTCGTCGACGCTTGGGCACACGTCGCCGATCCGGAGCTCGACGGTGGGGTAGCGCGCGGACAGCCGCCCGTACCAGTACAGCATCCCCTCGTCGAGCATCGCGCCGGTGCCGATGAGGTCCTGGACCAGCCGATCGTAGTGGTCGTGCGACTCCAGGTACGGTGTCGGGCCCACCGAGGGCCAGCGCGCCCACATCACCGAGCGCCAGCTCGCGTACCCGGAGTCCAGACCGTCGGCGAATGGCGAGTTGGTCGTGGCCGCGTGCAGCAACGGAAGCCACGGCCGCAGGTGGTTGAGAACCCGCACGCCGGTCTCGGGATCGGGGATGCCAATGTGGATGTGCAGCCCGTTGAGTCCGGGGCCGGGCGAGAGTGCGCCGAACCGCTCCACCATGCGGTGAAACCGCGGCTTGTCGACGACCGGCGGTTCCGGCCCGGTGACGGGGGAGCAGCCGATTGCGACGACTCGCGTGCCGGCACGCGAAGCCGCGTCCGCCACGCCACCGCGCAGCAGGCTCAGCGTGTGCCGCAGCGCGCCCAGGTCGAGACCGGGTGGGCTGTTGATCTCGATCTGGCTGGTGAGGTATTCGTGCGTCACCTGGCCTCGCAGGTCTGCTGGCACCTCGGCGAGCACGGCGTCGACCGTGGCCGCCGCCTGTGTCTTCTCGGCGTCCAGCAGCAGAAACTCCTCTTCGACTCCAACAGTGAGCGTCACTGCCATCAATTACCCGGAAAGCACCATCGGCCAACCATCCCTTTAGTCCATTATGTGACCTAGATCCCATCAACGGGGGAGGTACGCCGTGACCGCCACCATGGGCCGACCCGCGACCGCCGCACCGACTCGGGAGGCGCGCGTGCTCCGCGCCGCGCGACCGACCTGGCGGCGACGTATCCCGACGATCCTGGCGGCAGCCCTGTGGGCGGTCGCGGTAGCCTGCGCGGCCTGGGCCGTCGTGGGCGCTTTCCCCGATGTGGTACGCCCACCTCGGGCGATGCCGACCCCTGCCAACCTCGCGTTCGCCGCGTTCGCGGGAGTCCTCGCCGTTGCCGTGGCGCACCGGCGCCGGATCGCCTTCTGGGTGCTCACCGGCTATCTCGTGATCGCCTTGGTGGTCTCCATCGGCAGCGGCGACCAGGTGGTGAGGGCGGTCGGAACCCCGCTCGCCGGGCTGGCCCTGGCGGTGACGATCCTCGCGTACGGGGAGTTCACCACCCGGGCGCGCTGGGCCGGCCTCCCGTGGGTCATCGGGCTCTTCGCCGTGCTGGTGGCGGCGGGCATCTGGAGCGGGCGGTGGCTGGTGACCGAGCATCCGGGCACCGTCGGCCAGTACCGGCTCGGGTACGCGGCCGAGATGGTGCTCGGCGGCCTCATCGTCGACCCGGACCGCGACGGGCGCGCGCCCGGCTGGGTCGACCTGCTGCTCGGCCTCGCGGGCGCGGTGGCGCTGCTCGCCGCCGTGGCGGTGATCCTGCTCCGCTCTCGGCGCCGGGCTACACCAACGGAAGCCGGGGCCGAGCGGGGCGTCCGTGACCTGCTGGCGCGGTACGGCGACCGCGACCCCCTCGGGTACTTCGCGACCCGGCGCGACCTGGCCGTGGCGTTCTCGCCCACCGGCAAGGCGGCTGTGCCGTACCGGGTCGTGCGCGGAGTCAGCCTGGCCGCCGGCGATCCGATCGGCGATCCCGAGGCGTGGGCGCCGGCGATCGACGCCTGGCTGGCGGGAGCCGAGAAGTACGGCTGGACGCCCGCGGTGCACGCCGCCAGTGAGGAGGGCGCGTCGGCGTACGCCCGTGCGGGGTTGAGCGGCGCACACCGGGGCGACGATGCGGTACTCCTGAGTGGAGAGTTCACTGTGGAGGGCCGGGAGATGCGGCCGGTACGCCAGGCGGTTGGCCGCGCCGAGGCCGCCGGGTACACCGCACAGGTCCGCCGGTGCGCCGACGCGTCCCCGGAGGAGCTGGCGACGGCCAGGGAACTCGCCAACGCGTGGCCGGCGGAGTTCGGTCCCGCGCTGGGGCGGCTCGGCGATCCGGCCGACGGCCGCTGCGTGCTCGTGGAGGCGTTCGACGCCGACGGAGCGCGCAAGGCGCTGCTGGCGCTCGCACCCTGGGGCGACCGGGGGCTGGTGCTCGACCTGGTCCGCCGTGCACCCGATGCGGTCGACGGCGTGCTGGAGTTCCTGTTGGTGGCGCTCATGCGGGACGCCGCCCGTCTGGGCGTCGACCGGGTCTGTCTCGGCGTGGCCGACTCTCCGGAGCGGTACCGCTTCCACGCCCGGTACCAGCCGCTGTGGCGCCCCCGGTACCTGTGCGCCAACCAGGATGTCACCCAGGCGCTGGCCGTGGCGGGGCGCGTCAACCCGTTGCCCGCGCCGCCACCGGCGGCCGTGGCCGCATCGCCGGCGCCCGCCGAGCGCCTGGTGCACATGCCCGAGCAGGCGCAGGTGCGGCTCGCCAAGCGGGAACGGCTGCTCGCGGCGGGGATCGACCCGTACCCGACGGGCTTCCAGCGCACCGACAACAGCGTGGCGCTGGCGATCCGGTACGAGGGCCTGCCGCCGGGCAGCGCCACCGGTGACCGCGTGGCGGTGGCGGGCCGCGTGGTGCTGCTGCGCGACCATGGTGGCGTCTGCTTCGCGACCATCCGCGACTGGACGGGCGACCTCCAAGTGCTCGTCGATAGTGGACTATCGGATTGGCGATCCACAGTAGACCTCGGTGACCATCTGGGCGTGCGTGGAGAGGTGGTCACCAGCAAGCGCGGGGAGCTGTCGGTGCGGGCCGAGTCGTGGGAGCTGACCGCGAAGTGCCTACACCCGTTGCCGGACAAGCGTCGCGGGCTCGCCGACCCCGAGGCGCGGGTGCGCCTGCGGTACCTCGACCTGATCACCAGCGCGGAGACGCGCGACCTGCTGCGGGCACGCAGCGCCGCCACTCAGAGCCTGCGCGAGACGCTGATCGACCGGGGCTACCTGGAGGTGGAGACGCCGGTCCTGCAGCGCGTGCACGGCGGCGCGTGCGCTCGCCCGTTCGCCACGCACCTGCACGCCCACGACGCCCGCCTGTACCTGCGCGTGGCCCCCGAACTGCACCTCAAGCGGCTGGCCGTCGGCGGCGTGGAGCGCGTCTTCGAGCTGGGCAAGGTGTTCCGCAACGAGGGCGCCAACCATACCCGCAGCCCGGAGTTCACGCTGCTGGAGGCGTACCAGGCGTACGCGGACTACCGGACGATGCGGGAGCTGGCGCAGGCTCTCGTGCAGCGGGCGGCGCTGGCGGTCTACGGGTCGGCAGTGGCGCACCAGCCTGGCCCGCACGGCGTACCGGTTGAGCATGACCTGTCCGGCGAGTGGCCGGTGGTGACGGTCAACGAGGCGCTGTCGACGGCCCTGGGGGAGTGGGTCACGGCGGACACCGGCCTCTCCGCGCTGCGCCGGATGTCGGACGCGGCGGGTGTGCCGTACGACCCGCGGTGGGAGCGCGGCGCGCTGCTCCAGGAGATGTACGAGCGGCTGGTGCTCCCGCGCACCACCACGCCGGCCTTCTACACGGACTTTCCGGTGGAGTCGGCGCCGCTGGCCCGGGCGCACCGGAAAGATCCGCGGCTGGCCGAGCGGTGGGATCTGGTGGCGTTCGGTGTCGAGTTGGGCACGGCGTACTCGGAGCTGACCGACCCGGTCGAGCAGCGCCGGCGGATGACCGAGCAGTCGCTGCTCGCCGCGGGCGGCGACCCGGAGGCGATGGAGCTCGACGAGGATTTTCTTCAGGCGCTGGAGTACGCCATGCCGCCGACCGGCGGGCTCGGTATCGGCGTGGATCGCCTGGTCATGCTGCTGACCGGCCGTGCGATCCGGGACACTCTGCCCTTCCCCTTGATCCGTTAACGACCTGTTGACAATTCGTTTCCATCGAAGTACAAACCTCTCAGAGAGCGCTCTCACAGTCGCGAACCTCGATGCCGCCCGCGCGAGCAAACGCTCTCCGTCCGTCCCGAGAGAGGTCTGTCGATGAGCTCCGAAGCGGCCACCCGCCATCCCGCTAGACGCCTGCTGGGCGTCGCCGTCGTCCTCACCGCCGTCACCGCACTGCTCGCCGTCACGCTCAACGCCCGTGCCGCGCTTCCACCCACCCCGTCGGGGTGGTCGCTGGTGTGGAGCGACGACTTCACCGGTGCGGCCAACACCCTGCCGTCGTCGTCGAACTGGATCATCGACACCGGAACGTCGTACCCCGGTGGCCCGGCCAACTGGGGCACCGGTGAGATCCAGACGTACACCAACAGCACCGCCAACGTGAGCCACGACGGCTCCGGCAACCTGCGGATCACGCCCATCCGCAACGCCTCCGGCGGGTGGACCTCGGCCCGCATCGAGACCGTGCGCACCAACTTCAAACCGCCGTCCGGTGGCGTCCTGCGCATCGAGGGCCGCATCCAGATGCCGAACGTGACCGGTGCGGCGGCCTCCGGGTACTGGCCGGCGTTCTGGGCACTCGGCGCGCCGTACCGGGGCAACTACCAGAACTGGCCCAGCATCGGCGAGTTCGACGTCATGGAGAACGTCAACGGGATCAACTCCGTCTGGGGCGTACTCCACTGTGGAGTCAACCCTGGTGGCCCGTGCAACGAGACCAACGGCCTCGGTGCCTCCCGGGCCTGCCCGGGCAGCTCGTGCCAGTCCGCCTTCCACACCTACCGCTTCGAGTGGGACGCCAGCGTAAGCCCGCAGCAGCTGCGGTGGTACGTCGACGGGCAGCACTTCCACACCGTCACCCAGTCGCAGGTGGGTGAGCCGCACTGGTCCAACATGACCAGCCACTCGGGGTACTTCCTGCTGCTCAACGTGGCGATGGGTGGTGCCTTCCCGAATGGCGTCGCCGGTAGCGCGACCCCGACCGGCAGTACCGTCTCCGGCGTGCCGATGCTCGTCGACTACGTGGCCGTGTACACCAGCGGCGGCGGCACCACGCCCACGACACCGGCGGCCACCACCCCGCCTCCTGGTGGCTCCCGGGACGCCTATGCGCTCATCGAGGCGGAGTCGTTCAACGCGCAGAACGGTGTGCAGACCGAGACGTGCAGCGAGGGCGGGCGCAACGTCAGTCACGTCGCGAACGGTGACTGGGTCCGTTTCGACAACGTCAACTTCGGTTCGACGCCGCCGCGTGACTTCGTGGCCCGGGTCGCGTCCGGCGCCGCGGGCGGCGTGAGCGGCCTGGTGGAGGTGCGGCTCGACAGCCCGACGAGCGCCCCGATCGGCAGCTTTGCCCTCGCCAACACCGGCGGCTGGCAGAGCTGGCGCTCGGTGCCCGGCAACGTGTCCTCGGTGACCGGCACCCGCACGGTGTACCTGACGTTCACCAGCGGCCAGCCCGCCGACTTCGTCAATGTGAACTGGTTCCAGTTCCGTCGTTAAGAGTCTTTACAACTACGGTTAGGAATCTTAATAATTGGGCATCCGTCTATGGGAGGCCCAATGAAAGCCCTACGGGTTCTGGGTGGCGCCGGTGTCCTCGCGGTCGCCGGCGCCACCACCGTGATCCTGGCGGCGCCCGCGTCCGCGGAGACCGCGACGTTCGTCAAGACGTCGAGCTGGAGCACCGGGTACGAGGCCAAGATCACCATCACCAACAACACGCCGTCGACCATCACGAGTTGGAACGTGCAGTTCGACCTGCCGTCCGGCAGCACGATGGGTACGTACTGGGACGCGCTGCTGACCTCGTCGGGCCAGCACCACACGTTCACCAACCGCTCGTGGAACGGGACGCTGTCACCGGGCGGGACAGCGTCCTTCGGCTTCATCGTCAGCGGCACGGGCAATCCCGCCAACTGCCGGGTCAACGGGCAGTCCTGCTCTGGCGGCGGCACGCCGAGCACACCACCGCCAAGCAGCCCGCCGCCCACGTCGCCACCGCCGCCGGTGACCGGGGCGATGCGCGCCGCGCCCTACCTGTACCCGGGCTGGGGCGACCCGCCCGCGCCCGGCACGGTGATGAGCGCGACCGGCATCCGCTGGTTCACGATGGCGTTCATTCTCTCGGCGGGCGGCTGCACGCCCGGCTGGGACGGCAACGCGCCGCTCACGGGGGGCGTGCACGCCAGCACCATCAGCGCGATCCGTGCGGCTGGCGGTGACATCATCCCGTCGATCGGCGGCTGGAGCGGTAACAAGCTCGGGCCGAACTGCTCGACGCCGCAGGCGCTCGCCGGGGCGTACCAGCAGGTCATCAACGCGTTCGGGCTCAAGGCGATCGACGTCGACATCGAGAACACGGACGAGTTCGAGAACGAGGCGGTGCAGGACCGAATCCTGAACGCTCTGAAGATCGTCAAGCAGAACAACCCCGGCATCAAGACGATCATCACGTTCGGCACGACCACGTCCGGACCGTCGTGGTGGGGCACGCGCCTGATCAACCGGGCGGCGGCGCTCCAGGCGAACATCGACGTCTTCACGATCATGCCGTTCGACTTCGGTGGCGGCGCCAACATGTACCAGAACACCATCAACGCCTCCGAAGGGCTGAAGAACGCGCTGAAGGCGGCGTTCGGATGGTCGGACGCGACCGCGTACGCCCACATGGGCATCTCCGGCATGAACGGCCTGTCGGATCAGCAGGAGCTGACCAGCCCCGCGACGTGGACGCAGATCCGCGACTGGGCGAAGGCGCGCGGGTTGGCGCGGCTGGCCTTCTGGTCGGTCAACCGCGACCGGCCGTGCCCCGGTGGGGGCGTGGTCCCCACCTGCAGCGGTATATCCCAGACCAACTGGGAGTACACCAGAACCACCGCCGGGTTCTACCCGGTACGGGCCTGGCGGCGGCGCTTGACCACCCATGTCAGCACCGCCGCCAGGAACGCCACCAGCAGGGCCAGGTCGAACCACCGGCTGTACCGCTCGACGTGCTGCCACTGGTCACCCAGCGCGTACCCCAACCCGACGAAGATCGAGTTCCAGACGCCGCTGCCCAGCGCGGTCAGGCCGGCGAACTGGCCGACCGGCATCCGGTTGGCACCCGCCGGCACCGAGACCAGGCTCCGCACCACCGGCACCATCCGGCCGAACAGCACCGCCCACTTGCCGTACCTCTCGAACCACTTGTCGGCGCGGTCGAGCTCCTGGCTATCCACGAGCGGCAGGCGGTCCAGCCAGCGGCGCAGGCGCTCCTCGCCGATCGCGGCACCGGCGTAGTACAGGGCCAGCGCGCCGATCAGCGACCCGGCGGTGGCCGCGACGATCACCAGCGCGACGTTGACCCGGCCGGAACTCGCCAGGTACCCGGACATCGCGAGCACCACCTCGCTGGGTACCGGCGGCACCACCGTCTCCAGGGCGACGAGCAGGCCGACGCCTATCTCGCCCAACGCGTCGACCACCCGCGCGACCCATCCGGTGATTCCGCCGAGCTCCGTGGGGTCCGCTTCGGTGATCACGGCACCGCCTTACCCGCCAGGGCGCAGGTCCACACCCCGCACAGAGCTGTCGCGGATCTGGAGCTTCGTGTTCAGCGTGATCGTGGAGGGCGCCCGGTTGGGGTTGGCGATCCGCTGGCTGAGCAGGTCAGCGGCCGTGCGCCCCAACTCGTACGTCGGCTGCGTCACCGTGGTCAGCGACGGCCGCACCAGGTGCGCCCACGGCACGTCGTCGAACCCCACCATGCCCATCTCGTCCGGCACCTCGATGGCGCTGTCCACAAGGCACTCCATCGCGCCGACCGTGGTGAGGTTGTTGCCGGCGAAGACCGCGTCGGGACGCGGCCGCAGGGTCAGCAGCGCGGCCATCGCGCGGTAGCCACCCTGCTCGCGGAAGTCCGCGTACCGGACCAGCTCCGGATCGAACGCCCGGCCGTGCGACTCCAGTGCCCGCCGGTACCCCAGCAGCCGCTGGTCGGCCGTGAAGACGCTGTGCGGGCCGGTGATGCAGGCGATCCGCTGGTACCCGGACTCGATCAGGTGCGTGGTGGCCAGCTCAGCGGCGTGCTCGTTGTCGACCAGCACCGTGTCGGCCCGTACGTCGTCTGCCTGCCGGTCGATGACCACCACCGGCACCTGCGCGTCGACGAGCCGGTTGACGTTGGAGCCGTCGCCAGAAGGCGAAATGATCACGCCGGCCATCTGCTCAGCGAGGGCCGCGTCGACGTACTGGTCCTCCTTGCTGGCGTCGTCGTCGGAGTTGCACAGCACCACCGAGTACCCGGCACCCTGCGCCACGTCTTCGACGCCGCGCACCAGCGCGGTGAAGAACGGGTTGCCGATATCGGCGATGATCACGGCCCACAGCGTCGTGCGGCTGCGGCGCAGGTTTCGCGCCACCGCGTTCGGCCGGTAATTCAGGTCGCGCATCGCGGTGCGGACGCGTTCGGCCAACGCCGGGTCCACATTGGCGTGTCCGTTCACCACCCGCGAAACCGTTGCCGGCGATACTTCCGCACGCCGCGCGACGTCATAGATGGTCGCCATCGCCCCTCCCCCAGCCCGGCAGCCCAGCCCCGATGATCGCAGAACCGCGCGACGAGCGGTTAGTTTGACCTTGGTCGGCAACGGAAAAGCAGATACCCCATGGGAGAGCGCTGGTACTCCGAAGCGGTTGTCTACTGCCTGGACGTCGACTCGTTCGCCGATTCGGACGGCGACGGCGTCGGCGACGTTCGCGGCCTGATCGGACGCCTGGACTATCTCGCCAGGCTGGGCGTGACCTGCATCTGGCTGCATCCGATCCACCCCTCGCCGGGCGGCGACGACGGGTACGACGTGACCGACTTCTACGGCGTGCACCCGCGGCTGGGCAGCCTCGGCGACTTCGCCGAACTGCTGCACGAGGCGCGAAACCGTGGCATCCGGGTGATCATCGATCTGGTCGTCAACCACACGTCCGACGAGCATCCGTGGTTCCAGTCGGCGCGCTCGTCGCCCGATTCCCCATACCGCGACTGGTACGTGTGGTCGGAGACGGAACCGCCGGACCGGCATCAGGGCATGGTGTTTCCGGGCGAGCAGGCCGAGACCTGGACATACGACCGCACCGCGAAGGCGTGGTACTACCACCGCTTCTACAAGTTCCAGCCGGACCTGAACTTCGCGAACCCGCAGGTGCGCGAGGAGGTCAAGAAGATCGTCGCGTTCTGGCTCCAGCTCGGTGTCTCCGGGTTCCGGATCGATGCGGCGCCGTTCATCATCGAGCTGACCGAACCCGGCAACGCGAACTCGCCCAAGGACTTCGAGTTCCTCACCGACCTGCGCGCGCACGTCCAGTGGCGCGGCGGCGACGCGATACTGCTCGCCGAGGCCAACGTCGAGCCGGACAGCCTCGTCGCGTACTTCTCCGACGCGGGCGGCTCGGCCAACCGGTTGCACATGCTCTTCGACTTCATGCTCAACGGCAAGCTGGTGCTCGCGCTCGCCCGGCAGGACCCGGAACCGATCATCGACGCGCTGCGCGACACGCCGATGCTGCCGGTCGGCGCGCAGTGGGCCACGTTCATCCGCAACCACGACGAGATCGACCTCTCCCGACTCACCGCGGAGCAGCGGGAGGAGGTGTACCAGCAGTTCGGCCCCGAGGAGAACATGCGCCTGTACGACCGGGGTATCCGGCGCCGGCTCGCCCCGATGCTCGGCGGTGACCGGCGGCGGCTGGAGCTGGCCTACGCGCTCCAGTTCAGCCTGCGCGGCACGCCGGTGCTGCGGTACGGCGACGAGATCGGCATGGGCGAGGACCTCACGCAGTCCGGCCGGTACGCCATCCGCACACCGATGCAGTGGTCGGCCGCCCCGAACGGCGGCTTCTCCAGCGCTCCCGCCGACCGGCTGGTGCGGCCGGTGATCTCGGGCGGCGAGTTCGGGTACGAGAAGGTCAACGTGACCGCCCAGCGCCGCGACCCGGCGTCGCTGCTGGCGTGGTTCGAGCGCATGATCCACACGCTGCGCGAGGCGCCGGAGGTCGGCTCGGGCAGTTGCAGCCACATCGACGTACCCGCGCCGCCCGGCGTGCTGGCGCACCGGGCCGACGGGCCGACGGGCACGATGGTGTTCCTGCACAACCTCGGCACCGACGATGTCGAGGTCGACCTGGGCGCGCTCGCCAAGGAGGCCGACCTGCCCGTCGAGGCACTGGCCGACCAGGAGTACGGCGACCTGAGGTTCGACGCCCTGGCGCTCGGCGGCTACGGCTACCGGTGGATCAGGCTCCGGCGCACCACGTAGGCTCCGGCACATGACTGAGCAGCGGATCGCGATCGTCACCGGCGCGGCGCGCGGCATCGGCGCCGCCACCGCACGCCGGCTGGCCACCGACGGCATGGCGGTCGGCGTCGTCGACCTCGACGAGGCCGCCGGCAAGGCGACTGTCGACAGCATCGGGGCGGCCGGGGGGCGGGCGGCCCGCGGGGGGGCCCGCCGGGGCGCCCAGGGACCGGGGGGGGGCGCCCCCGG
>NZ_JAIBNX010000218.1:4577-14777 GCF_026130045.1 Micromonospora sp. CPCC 205371 | reverse complement strand
GTTGGATCTCTTTTCCGCGTGCATTTGCCCTTGATCGGCGCAAGCGGCGCGGCGACACGCCGTGCCGCGCTAGCCGGGCGGCGCCTGCGCGTGGATCGGAGATCAAAGCACGTGCGTTCGCCCTTGATCGGCGCAAGCGGCGCGGCGGCGCGGGCCGGCGCGGGGAGCTAGTCTGCGGCGGGGTCGGGCGGGGTGGGGGCGTCCAGGTCGTCGTTGGGCTCCAGGCCCAGCAGGCGGGGGCGGCGGGCCTTGCGGGCCGCCAGCCGCTCCGCGGCCGAGGCCCGTCCGGACTTGTCCTCGAGGCGGATGTCGGTGCCGCGCGGCCCGGAGACGTACTCCCCAGCCGTCGGGTGCCAGTCGAACTCACGCTCGCCGATCCGCACCAGGTCACCCGGCTGGGCACCGCTCTTGGCGAGCGCCTCTTCGACACCGAGCCGCTCCAGCCGATCGGCGAGGTAGCCGACCGCCTCGTCGTTGTCGAAGTTGGTCTGGCGCACCCAGCGCTCGGGCCGCGGCCCGCGCACCACGTACACGCCGTCTTCCTCGGTGACGGTGAAGCCGGTGTCGTCCACGGCGGTAGGCCGGATCACGATGCGGGTGGCCTCCGGCGGCGGTGCCAGTACCCGCGCCTCTTCCACCCGCGCAGCCAGGGCGTACGTCAGCTCGCGCAGGCCCTCTCGGGTGGCCGTGCTGACGTCGAACACCTGCAACCCGCGCGCCTCGATGTCGGGGCGGACGATGTCGGCGAGGTCGCGGCCGTCGGGCACGTCTATCTTGTTGAGCACGACCAGGCGGGGGCGGTCGGCCAGCCCGCCGTACTCGGCCAGCTCCGCCTCGATCGCGTCGATGTCGGCCAGCGGGTCGCGACCCGGCTCCATCGTGGCGGTGTCGACGACGTGCACCAGCACCGCGCAGCGCTCGATGTGGCGCAGGAACTCCAGCCCGAGCCCCTTGCCTTTCGCCGCGCCCGGGATGAGGCCCGGCACGTCGGCGATCGTGAACGTGTGGTCGTCGACGCGGACCACGCCCAGGTTTGGCACCAGCGTGGTGAACGGGTAGTCGGCGATCTTCGGCTTGGCGGCTGACAGTACAGCGATCAGGGACGACTTCCCAGCCGACGGAAACCCGACCAGGCCGACATCGGCGACGCTCTTGAGCTCGAGGACGATGTCGCGCCGCTCCCCAGGCTCGCCTAGCTCGGCGAAGCCGGGCGCCTTGCGCTTGGTGTTCGCGAGCGCGGCGTTGCCGCGACCGCCGCGACCGCCGCGGGCGATCTCCAGCGTCGTGCCGGCGCCGACCAGGTCGGCGATCACCTCGCCGTCGACGGTCTGCACCACGGTGCCGTCGGGCACCTTCAGCATCAGGTCGCCGCCGTTGGCGCCGTCCTTGTTGGAGCCTTGCCCGCCCTTGCCGCTCTCGGCCTTGATGTGTGGGCGGAAGTGGAAGTCGAGCAGCGTGTGCACCTGCGGGTCGACGACCAGCGTGACGCTGCCGCCGTGGCCGCCGTTGCCGCCGTCGGGCCCACCGAACGGCTTGAACTTTTCGCGGTGGATGGAGACACAACCGTGCCCGCCGTCACCCGCCTGGAGGTGCAGCACGACCCGGTCGACGAACGTCGCCACGTCCCCATCCTCTCGTATGAACACAGCGAAACGGGCCGGGACACCAGGTCCACGGCCCGCTTCGTAGGTCTGGTTGCTATGCCTGCGCCGGCACGATGTTGACGACCTTGCGGCCGCGCTTGGTGCCGAACTGCACCGAGCCGTCGGCCAAGGCGAACAGCGTGTCGTCGCTGCCGCGCCCGACCAGCTCGCCCGGGTGGAACTTGGTGCCACGCTGCCGGATCAGGATCTCGCCGGCGCTGACGACCTGCCCGCCGAACCGCTTGACGCCGAGGCGCTTTGCCCCGGAGTCGCGGCCGTTGCGCGAGCTGGAAGCACCCTTCTTGTGAGCCATTCTCTGGTCGCCTACTTCCCGGTGGAGATGCCGGTCACCTTGACCTGGGTCAGCGGCTGGCGGTGACCCTGGCGCTTGTGGTAGCCGGTCTTGTTCTTGAACTTGTGAATCCGGATCTTGGGGCCCTTGGTGTGCGCGGCGATCTCGCCGGACACCGAGACCTCGGCCAGCTTGGCCGCATCGGTGACGAGGTCTTCACCGTCGACGAGGAGCACCGCCGAGAGCGTCACCGCGTCGCCGGGCTCGCCGGCGAGCTTCTCGACCTCGATCACGTCACCCTCGGCGACCTTGTATTGCTTGCCGCCGGTCTTGACGATCGCGTACATCGGACGCGTACTCCTAGTCGTTAAGTGGGCACACGAAATGCGGGCGCACAGAAATGCGCCGCAGGCAAGGGTACGCCATCGGGCAGGCGAAACCCAAATCGAGTCATGGGGTGCACAGCCGGTCGAGGCGCTCCTGAAGATCGCCCAACTGGGCCTCGTTGACGCTGTCGATGTCGGCGCCCATCTTGTCGACCTCCGCGCCGATCTCCGCCAGTACCGCCTTGAGCTGCGGATCTTCGGCCTTGGCGGACTGCTCCTTCATCGCCGTCGACCACCCGTCGAGCGCCGCCTCGGCCTTGCTCCTGGCCGCGTCGGCGGCCTTGGTGTCGCCCTTGCCGGAGGCGGCGAGCATATTGCCGAGCTCGGAGATATAGGTGCCGACCGCCTGCCCGCTGGCGTTTTGTGCGGCGGCACACACCGCGTCACTGTTTCCGCCAGCGGGCTTGAGTGGGCTCGCGCTCGTCGGGGTGGACGAAGGGGACGAAACAGGCGCCTCGCTGGTGCAACCAGCCAGCAGAACGACCAGCCCGACCGCGAGCACCCACCTCATGATCAGGGACGGGTGCGTCGGCGGCGGGACCGGCGGCGACCGCCCGCACCAGCGGGCTCGTCGTCATCGTCGATGGCGTCGGGGTCGTCGGCACCGGCGAGGCGCACCGACTCCGAGGCGTCAGCGGCGGCACCGTTCACCAGGCCGTTGGTGCTGGCCTCCGCGAGCGCGTCCGGCTCCTCGTCGGCATACACGCTCTCGTAGCGCGACAGGTCGTACCCCATCGTGTCGTCGTCATCGTCAGCGGCGATCGTGGCCGATGCCGAGGGCATGATCTCGCCAGAGACGGCAGCGGGCGCCGCCGGCGCCGCGGCCTTGCGCCCCCGACGCCGCGAGGACGTGGCCTGCGAAGGAGCCGCCTCCGTCTTGGCCGCCGCGGCGACCGCCTTGACCTTGTCGCCCGCGCCGGGCGAGGCCGCGCCCGAGGACCGCCCCGCCACCGGCTCGGTGTGGATGGTCAGACCGCGCCCCTTGCAGTGCTCACAGGTCTCGCTGAACGCCTCCAGCAGCCCCGCGCCGATCCGCTTGCGCGTCATCTGCACCAGGCCGAGCGAGGTGATCTCGGTGACCTGGTGCTTGGTGCGGTCGCGCCCGAGGCACTCGGTGAGCCGCCGCAGCACCAGCTCGCGGTTCGACTCCAGCACCATGTCGATAAAGTCGATCACCACGATGCCGCCGAGGTCGCGCAGCCGGAGCTGGCGCACGATCTCCTCGGCCGCTTCGAGGTTGTTGCGGGTCACGGTCTCTTCGAGGTTGCCGCCCGCACCGGTGTACTTGCCGGTGTTGACGTCGACCACGGTCATCGCCTCGGTGCGGTCGATGACGAGGTGCCCGCCCGAGGGTAGGAAGACCTTGCGGTCCAGCCCCTTGAGGATCTGCTCGTCGATCCGCTTCTCCGCGAACACGTCGACCGCGCCGGCGTGCCGCCGCAGCCGCGCCACCAGGTCGGGCGAGACGTGCGCGAGGTACGACTCGACCATGTCGTAGGCACCGTCGCCCTGCACGACCAGCTCGCGGAAGTCTTCGTTGAAGAGGTCACGGACGACCCGGATGACCAGGTCGGGCTCCTCGTAGAGGAGCGCCGGCGCGCCGCCCTCGGCGGCCCGGGCCTGGATCTCCTCCCACTGCGCCTGGAGTCGCTTGACATCGCGGGCCAGCTCGTCTTCGCTGGCGCCCTCGGCGGCGGTGCGCACGATCACGCCCGCGCCGTCCGGGACCAGCTTCTTCAGCACGTCGCGCAGCCGCTTGCGCTCGTTGTCGGGCAGCTTGCGGCTGATGCCCGAGGCGTTGCCGTGCGGCACGTAGACGAGGTGCCGGCCGGAGAGCGCGATGTGGCTGGTCAGCCGGGCGCCCTTGTGACCGATCGGGTCCTTGGTGACCTGCACGAGCACCGAGTCGCCGGACTTGAGCGCCTGCTCGATCGAGCGCGCGCGCCCTTCGAGCCCGGTGGCGTCCCAGTTGACCTCGCCGGCGTAGAGCACCGCGTTGCGGCCTCGCCCCACGTCGACGAACGCCGCCTCCATGCTGGGCAGCACGTTTTGCACCTTGCCGAGGTAGACGTTGCCGGCCATGGTGCCCGCCGACGCCCTGGTCACGTAGTGCTCGACGAGCACGCCGTCTTCCAGCACCGCGATCTGCGTGCGGTCGCCGCGCTGGCGTACGACCATCACCCTGTCGACGGCCTCGCGCCGCGCCAGGAACTCGGACTCGGTCAGGATCGGCGGCCTGGTCCGGCGCTGTTCGCGGCCGTCGCGGCGGCGCTGGCGCTTGGCCTCCAGCCGCGTGGAGCCGGACACCCCCTGCACCTCGTCGGAACCGCGCCGCGGCTCCCTGATCTTGACGACGGTCGGCACGCCGTCATCGTCGCCGGCCCCAGCCTCGTCGCTGCCCTTGCGCCGGCGCCGGCGGCGCCGGCGGGTCAGCGTCTCGCCGTCGTCGCCCTCACCTTCGCCATCGCCCTCGTCGGATCGCCGGCCTCGGCCTCGGCGCCCTCCTCCTGGTCGGCGGCCTCGTCGGCGGGGCCCTGCCCGCGACCGCGGCCGGGGCGCCCGCGGCGACGCCTGCGCCGCATAGCGGCCTCGTCGTCGCCGTCGTCGTCCTCGTCCGCCTCGTCGGCGAGCTCCTCGACCTCCGCCGCGGTGCTCTCCTCGGGAGGCTCCGGCGCCACTTCCACAGCTTCGGGTGTACGCCGTCCGCGCCGCCGCCTCCGCGATGCCTGATCCTGCTCGGCGGGCTCTTCCGTGGCGGCCGCGGTCGCAGCCGCTGCCGGCTCGGTCACCGGCGCCACCTGCGCGGGCCGGGGCGCTGGGGGCTCCTCCGGCTCGGGTGCCATGAAGAGCACCGTCGGGGTGAACAGTGCGGCCTTGCGGCGGGCGCTGGCCGGCTCTTGGTCTTCTTGGGGAGCTTCCGCCGCCGGCGCTTCGACCACGGATGGTGGCTCTTCTGTCACCTCGGGCGCGGCCGCCTTCTTGCGGCGGGTGCGGGTGGCCTTGACCGGTGCTTCGCCCTCCGCCGGTGGCGTGCTCGCGGCGGCGCGGCGGCGCCGGGTTGGGGCCGGCGCCTCCTCTGCGGCCGTTTCGACCGGCTCGACCGCTTTGCGCCTTGTGCGGGTGCGCTTGACCGGTGTGGTGCCTTCTGCGGCGGTATCGCCGGCCGGCTCGGAGCCGGTCCGGTCACCGCCCTCGGGCTCGTTGTCGAGCATGGGCGTTCTCCAGTTCTGGCGGCCCCGGGCGCGGGTGAGCGCTGCCACGCAGGGTCGCCTAAGTGTTTCCGGCGGCGCGCCCGCGAGGGACGGGCCACCGAAGTCTGCCTAACTGACCGCCAGCCAATACCCAGCTAGCGTTCACCGATGGGTATTCCGTCGCGATCCGCCTCCAACGGATCGACGATCTCCCCCTGCGCGGTCAGCGTGCCCTGCGCCAGCCGGGTCGCCCTCGGCGGGACCGGCGGCTCCAGGTCGGCCACCACGCGGAGGCCGGAAAGGACGTCATCGGGTCGCACAGCCGGGGTGACCTGCCGTACGACTAGGTCGAGTATCGCACACGGTACGCCCGTGACCTCGTTAGGTGCCGCAATCTCGGCGCCGACCCCGATCCGTGCCACCGCGCCGCGCGCGTCGAAAGTGCGGCGTCCCTGCTTGGTAAGGCGCTCTACGAGCACCTCGTCGGCGGCCTCGAACGCGTCGACGGCGTGCCGCAACGTGTCGGATTCCACACCCGGCAACTCGATCCGCCACACCGAGGCGTCGATGCGGTCGGCGAGGCTGCCGCCGTGCGCCTCGACCGCGTCGATCACGTCGAGCCCCGGGGAGAGAGCCGCGTCGAGAGCCGCGCGCACGCCGGCCGGGTCGACGGTCTCCCGGAGGCCGATCTCCAGGTACTCGGCCTCGCTGGCCACCCCCGTAGGCGCCGCGCTGGCGTACGAGATCTTCGGGTGCGGGGTGAAGCCCTGCGAGTACGCGATGGGCACACCGGCCCTGTTGAGGGCGCGCTCGAACGCCCGAGCGAAGTCTCGGTGCGACGTGAACCGGAGCGGGCCACGCTTGGCGTACCTGATCCGGATGCGCTGGACTACCGGCGCCTGGCCGCCTTCCGGCTGCGGTTTCCTGCTGATCGTCATGCTCCCTGTCGACTGGAGCTGGCGGGCACCTTGAGGCCGGTGTTCACCGGCGTGAGGGGCAGCAGCTTCCTACCGGTGGGGCCGATCTGGATCTCGGTGTCCATCGACGGGCACACGCCGCAGTCGAAGCACGGCGTCCACCGGCAGTCGTCTTGCTCGTACTCGGACAGCGAGTCCTGCCAGTCCTGCCAGAGCCAGTCCTTGTCGAGCCCCGAGTCCAGGTGATCCCAGGGCAGTACTTCCAACTCGTCCCGCTCACGGGTGGTGTACCAGGCCAAGTCGACCCCGAAGTCGGGCAGCACAGCCGCGGCCGCGTCGACCCAGCGCTGGTACGAGAAGTGCTCGCTCCAGCCGTCGAACCGGCCGCCGTCCTCCCAGACCCGCCGGATGACCGCGCCGACCCGGCGGTCGCCCCGGGACAGGAGGCCCTCGATCAGCGACGGCTCGCCGTCGTGGTACCGGAAGCCGATGGCCCGGCCGAGCGACCGGTCTGAGTTGATCTCGGCCTTGAGCTTGCGCAGCCGGGAGTCGATCACCTCGGGCGGCGACATCGAGGCCCACTGGAACGGGGTGTGCGGCTTCGGCACGAACCCGCCGATCGACACCGTGCACCGGATGTCTTTGGAGCCGGTGGCGGCCCGACCGGCCCGGATCACCTCGTGCGCGAGCCGGGCGATCTGGAGCACGTCTTCGTCGGTCTCGGTGGGGAGGCCGCACATGAAGTACAGCTTCACCTGGCGCCAGCCGTTGGTGTAGGCGGTGACCACGGTGCGGATGAGGTCTTCCTCCGACACCATCTTGTTGATCACCTTGCGGATGCGCTCGGACCCGCCCTCGGGTGCGAACGTGAGGCCGGTGCGCCGCCCGTTCCGCGACAGTTCCTGTGCCAACGTGATGTTGAAGGCGTCGACCCGCGTGGACGGCAGCGACAGCGAGACGTTCGTGCCCTCGTACTGCTCAGCCAGGCCCGAGCAGATGTCGCCGATCTCGGAGTGGTCGGCGGACGACAGCGATAGCAGGCCCACCTCGGAGAAGCCGGAGAACTCCAGCCCCTCCTTGACCATCTGTCCCACCGTCGTGATCGACCGCTCGCGCACCGGACGGGTGATCATGCCGGCCTGGCAGAACCGGCAGCCACGCGTGCAGCCGCGGAAGATCTCCACCGCGTATCGCTCATGCACGGTCTCGGCCAGCGGCACGAGTGGCTTCTTCGGGTACGGCCAGGCGTCGAGGTCCATCGTCGTGCGCTTATGTACCCGGAACGGCACGTCTGCCCTATTTGGCACCACGCGCTGGATGCGGCCGTCGGGCAGGTAGTCGACGTCGTAGAAGCGTGGCACGTAGACGCTCTCGGTGCGGGCGAGGCGCAAAAGCAGCTCGTCCCGCCCGCCGGGGCTGCCCTCGGCCTTCCACTGCCGGACGATCGTGGTGATCTCCAGAACGGCTTCCTCGCCGTCGCCGAGCACCGCCGCGTCGACGAAGTCTGCGATCGGCTCCGGATTGAACGCCGCATGCCCGCCGGCCACCACGACGGGGTGGGAATCGCCGCGGTCACGGGCCTCCAGCGGAATCCCCGCGAGGCTGAGCGCGGTCAGCAGGTTGGTGTAGCCGAGCTCGGTCGAGAACGACACGCCGAAGAGGTCGAACGCGCCCACGGGACGGTGCGCGTCGACGGTGAACTGGGGCACGCCGTGCTCGCGCATCAGCCGCTCCAGGTCGGGCCAGACCGCGTACGTGCGCTCGGCGAGCACGTCAGGCAGCTCGTTGAGCACCTCGTACAGGATCTGGACACCCTGGTTGGGCAGCCCCACCTCATAGGCGTCTGGGTACATCAAAGCCCACCGGACGGTCGTCGCGTCCCAGTCTTTGACGACCGCGCCCAGCTCGCCGCCCACGTACTGGATGGGCTTGCTCACCTGGGGCAGCAGCAGCTCTAGCTGCGGGAAGACGGACTGGACGCTCACAAAACCTCCACCGGACGGGTCCAACCGACCAGAATACGCGCCGTAATGACCCTGGCGTGGCGTGGCTAACCTCGGAAGGGCCCGAAGGGAGTGCATGGACATGCCGGGATCGGACCCGGACGACACGCGGGCCGCCGCACCGGATAACCCGGACGAATCGCGTGAGCCGGTTGAAGAGGTCACGCCCACTAACCCCATGCCGCCGGTCAAGTGGACTGGCGCGGCCGCCGTCCCGCAGCCTGTCGCGAAGAAGAAGCGACGCTGGCTCGGCGGCGGCGGGGGGCAGGACCCTACCCTCCAGGCGCCCGACGACGAGATACCGACGCCGGTCGACCCGTGGGCGCACGCCGACCCGCTCGACCAGGCCTATCCCCCGGTTTCGCTCGACGTCCAGTACCCGCCGACGGCGCTCGACGTGCCGTACCCGCCGACGCTCCTCGACGCCGCCCCACCGCGGGCGGCGCTCCCTCCGCCTCCCGCTCCACCCGGTCCACCCGCGAACCGCGCCCCCGCGACCAGGCCGCCGATCCTCCCGCGCACGGTGCCGCCAGCCGCGCTGCCACCCGGGCATCCGCAGGCTCCGCCGCCGCATCCGCAGGCCCTGGTACCGCTACGAAAGCCATCAAAGCCTCCGAAGGTCCGCAAAACCCCGCCACCACCACCGCAGGCACCGCCCGGCTACCCGCCGGCACCACCCGCGTTCCGCCGGCGCCGCCGCAAGTGGCCCTGGTTTCTCCTGTTCACGATCGCCTGCTGCTGCGGCTGCCCCGCGTACTTCGGCAAGCCGATGTGGGAGCAGTACCCGGCCTCCGCCTCCCTGCCGGCCCAGGTCGCCGACCTGCGGCTGCGCGAAGACAGCGCCACCGAGCGCACCACGGAACGCCTGAAGGCGGACCTGCGGGCCGCGCACTGGCTCGCGGAGGACACGTTCGCTGGCGTGTACGCCGACAGGGCCGGCAAGAAGGTGACCGTGTTCGGCACCACCGGCTTCCGCTTCTCCCCCGAGAGCGACCTCCAGACCGAGATGACCCGCCTCACCGACGAATACCGCATCCGCAACGTCGAGACGATCGACACCGGCACCCGTGGCGAGTTCCTGAGCTGCGGCGTCGGCAAAGAAGGCAACGCGACCGTGGCGGTCTGCGGATGGGCAGACCACGGCAGCCTCGCCACCGCCGTCTTCACCCGGCGCTCTCCCAGCGACAGCGCGAGCCTGCTCGAGGAGCTGCGCGGGGCGATCGTCAGCAGGGAGTAGTCAGCCTGGAGTAGTACACGATGGCCCTGACGAGCATTTCCAGGCACAATCTGGACATGCGGCGGCGGTGGCTCTTCGCTGACCAACTTGGCCCTCACTTCTTGGACGTCCCGCACCAACAGGTCCTGCTGATCGAGTCGAAGGCGGTGTTCCGGCGCCGCGCCTTCCACCGGCAGAAGGCCCACCTGGTGCTCTCCGCACTGCGGCACCGCGCCGCCGAGCTCGGTGACTCGGCCGTGCACGTGACGGCCGAGACGTACCGGCACGCCCTACGCCGGATCGGCGAGCCGCTCGACGTCTGCCACCCCACATCTCGGCGGGCCCGCGACTTCGTGCGCGCCCAGCCCGGCGTGGTCATGCTGCCGCCGCGCGGCTTCGTCACCAGCTCCGAAGACTTCGCGGCCTGGGCCGACAGCCAGCGCGGCACGATGCGCCTGGAGAACTTCTACCGGTACGCCCGGCGGCGGCACCGGGTGCTGATGGACGGCGACGAGCCGGCCGGCGGCCGCTGGCGGGAAGGCGGGGCGGAGC
>NZ_JAIBNX010000218.1:0-4567 GCF_026130045.1 Micromonospora sp. CPCC 205371 | reverse complement strand
GCCCGGCGCCGCCGGGGGACCTTGTGCGGGTCCGCCGGGCGGCGCCCCGGGGGGCGGAGGGACGGCGCCGGGCGGCCCGGCGGCCGCTGGCGGGTGACCCCCAGCGGCAGCGGGCCCGACCTGCCACCGCCACCGGCGCCCGTCGAAGACGACATCGACGCCGAGGTGCGCGACGACCTCAACCGCTGGCAGTCGGAGGGCATCGAGTTCGTCGGGCGGGACGGGCCGCGGCTGTTTCCCGCGACCCGGCGCGAGGCGGTCGACCGCCGCGACCACTTCATCGCCCACCGGCTGCCGTTCTACGGCGCCCGCGAAGAGACCATCCGCGCAACCGACCCGTGGGTGTTCCACAGCGGACTGTCCACATCGTTCAACCTCGGGCTGCTGCATCCGCTGGAGGCGGTGCGCCCGGCCGAGGCGGCGTACCGGGCGGGCTCCGCGCCGCTGTCCAGCGTCGAAGGCTTCGTGTGCGGCATCCTCGGCTGGCGCGACTACATCTGGCACCTGTACTGGTACCTGGAGGCCGGGTCACCCGCCGGTCGGCGGCCACGGGGCACGCCCACCGTGCCGCCGTGGTTCACCCGGCTCGACGCCGACGCGGTGCGCGCCCGCTGCCTGTCCGACACGCTCGCGCAGGTGCGCGACCGCGGCTGGGTGCACCACGCGCAGCGCCTGATGGTGCTGGCGAACTACGCCCTGCACCGGGGCTGGCGGCCGTCCGAGATGGTCGACTGGTTCCACCGCTCGTTCGTCGACGGGTTCGAGTGGGCCATGGTCGGCAACGTCGTCGGCATGACGCCGTACGCCGACCCGGGCACGATGACCACCAAGCCCTACGCGGCTGGCGGGGCGCACCTGGACAAGGTCAGCGACTACTGCACCGGCTGCCGCTACGACTTCACCAAGCGGCGAGGGCCGGACGCGTGCCCGTTCACGGCCGGGTACTGGGCTTTCCTCGACCGTGCCCGGGAACGCCTGCACGGCAACGTCCGGATGACCCGCGCGCTGCGCCAGCTCGACCGCATTCCCGACCTGCCCGACGTGGTCGCGCAGGAACGGGAACGCGGCCAGACTCCCCCTTAGGCCGGAGCGACCGCCACGGTCACCTGCTCCCCGTCGCCGGCCTCGCCGCTGAAGCCAGCCTCGACCGGGGCGTAGGCCAGCGACGTGGCGAGGACCTCGCGCATCACGAAGTCGCGGTGCGCCTCGACGGCCGCCACCACATCGGGTGCCCCGTCGAGCGTGACCGCGATCCGGTCGGACACGTCGAGCTGCGCCTCGCGGCGGGCCTGCTGCACGACGCGTACGACGTCGCGGGCAAGCCCTTCCGCGGCGAGCTCGGGCGTCACGGTCGTGTCGAGCACCACCACACCCTCGCCGCCCGGCAGCGGCGCCGAGTGGTCGGCGTCGGCGGCCACCAGCTTCAGCTCGAACTCGCCCTCCTGGAGCGTCACACCGGCGGCGACGGGCTGGCCGTCTACAAGGGACCAGTCGCCCGCCTTGACCGCCCGGATCACCTGTTGCACCGTGCCACCGACCCGCGGGCCGAGCGCGCGCGGCACCACCGTGAGCACCTGCTCGCAGTACGTCGACACCTCGCCCGTGAACACCACCGACTTGACGTTGACCTCGTCGGCGACCAGGTCGGCGAACGGCCGCAACGCCTCCGCGGACGGCGTCGCCACCGTGAGCGCCGGCAGCGGCAGCCGCACCCGCAGCCCGCGAGCCTTGCGCAGCGACAGCGCCGCCGAGCAGACGTCGCGGACGGCGTCCATCGCGGCGACCAGGTCATGGTCGGCCGGGAAGTCGTCTTCGGACGGCCAGTCGACCAGGTGCACCGAGCGCTCGCCGGTGAGCCCGCGCCAGATCTCCTCCGCGGTCAGCGGCGCCAGCGGCGCGACCACCTTGGCGAGCGTCTCCAGCACCGTGTACAGCGTGTCGAACGCGTCCCGGTCGCCGCTCCAGAACCGGTCGCGCGACCGCCGCACGTACCAGTTCGTGAGAGCGTCCAGATAGGACCGCACCGAGCCGCAGGCACCGGAGATGTCGTAGTCGTCCATCTGCTTCCGCACGGTCGCCACGAGCTCGCCGGTCTTGGCGAGCACGTATCGGTCGAGCAGGTGGTCGCTATCCACGCGGCGCTTCGCGTCGTAGCCGGACGCGTTGGCGTACAGCGTGAAGAAGTACCACACGTTCCACAGTGGAAGCAGCACCTGGCGTACCGCGTCGCGGATCGCGCCCTCGGTCACTGGCATGTCGCCGCCGCGCAGCACCGGCGACGACATCAGCATCCACCGCATCGCATCAGAGCCGTGCGAGTTGAAAACGCCGTACACGTCCGGGTAGTTGCGCAGGCTCTTGGACATCTTGCGGCCGTCTTCGCCGAGCAGGATGCCGTGACTGAGGCAGTTGCGGAACGCCGGCCGGTCGAAGAGCGCGGTCGCCAGCACGTGCATGGTATAGAACCAGCCGCGCGTCTGTCCGATGTACTCGACGATGAAGTCACCCGGGTAGTGATGCTCGAACCAGTCCCGGTTTTCAAACGGGTAATGCACCTGGGCGAACGGCATCGAGCCCGACTCGAACCAGCAGTCGAGCACCTCGGGCACCCGGCGCATCATCGACCGGCCGGTCGGGTCGTCGGGGTTCGGCCGCACAAGCTCGTCGATGCCGGGGCGGTGCAGGTCGGTCACCTTGACGCCGAAGTCGCGCTCCAGCTCCTCCAGCGACCCGTAGACGTCGACGCGCGGATACTCCGGGTTGTCCGACCTCCACACGGGGATCGGCGAGCCCCAGAACCGGTTCCGGCTGATCGACCAGTCACGGGCGTTGGCCAGCCACTTGCCGAACGACCCATCCTTGACGTGACCGGGCGTCCAGTTGATCTGCTGGTTCAGCTCGACCATCCGGTCCTTGAACCGGGTCACCGCCACGAACCACGACGACACCGCCTTGTAAACCAGCGGCGTGTCACACCGCCAGCAGTGCGGGTACGAGTGGGTGTAGGTGTCCTGGCGCAGCACGACACCCCGGTCGCGCAGCTCCCTGATGATCGGCTTGTTGACGTCGAAGACCTGCTCGCCCTGGTACGGCGGCACCAGCGACGTGAAACGGGTGTGCTCGTCGACGGTCACGACGGTCGGGATGCCGGCCGCGTTGCAGGCGTTCTGGTCGTCTTCACCGAAGGCCGGCGCCAGGTGCACGACCCCGGTGCCATCCTCTGTGGTCACGAAGTCGGCACCCAGCACCTGGAAGGCGTTGGGCGTGTCGGCGAGGAAGTCGAAGAGCGGCGTGTAGCGGCGTCCGACCAGGTCGGCGCCGCGGACAACGCCGACGTGGGCGAGATCCCCCAGCTCCCTCTGGTACGCGGACACCCGCGCCGCCCCGACGAGGTACTTCTGGCCGCTGGCGTCGGCCAGTACGGCGTACTCGATGTCGGGACCGACGGCGAGCGCGAGGTTCGACGGCAGCGTCCACGGCGTGGTCGTCCAGACCGCGAGCTTCTCGCCGGTGTCCAATGTGAACCACACGGTGACCGACGGGTCCTGCCGGTCGCGGTAGACGTCGTCCATGCGGGTCTCGGTGTTCGACAGCGGCGTCTCGCACCGCCAGCAGTACGCGAGCACCCGGAAGCCCTCGTAGACCAGGCCCTTGTCGTGCAGGGTCTTGAAGGCCCACATGACGCTTTCCATGTAGTCCAGGTCGAGCGTCTTGTAGTCGTTGGCGAAGTCGACCCAGCGCGCCTGCCGCGTGACGTACCGCTCCCAGTCCTGCGTGTACGTCAGCACCGACGTGCGGCACACGTCGTTGAAGCGGGCCATGCCCAGGTCGAGGATCTCGGCCTTCGTGGAGATGCCGAGCTGCTTCTCGGCCTCGACCTCGGCCGGCAGGCCATGACAGTCCCAGCCGAAGCGGCGCTCCACCCGCCGTCCCCGCATCGTCTGGTACCGCGGCACCACGTCCTTGACGTAGCCGGTGAAGAGGTGGCCATAGTGCGGCAGCCCATTGGCGAACGGCGGCCCGTCATAAAAGACGTACTCGTTCGAGCCCTTCGGTCCCGCGTCGCGCGCGTCGACCGACGCCTCGAACGTCTTGTCGGACGCCCAGTACTCCAGTACCCGGCGCTCGACGGCCGGCAGGTCCGGGCTCGCCGGCACACCGGCCGTGGGATCGGTCTTCGGGTACACCGTAGGTCTCCTCGCAGGTCACTCGTTCGTGTCCGCGAGGACGAGCCGAATGGCCCGCGGTACCACCCCGCTTGGCGGCTCCTTGGTGGGGAACCACCCGCTCGTTGGCCGGCTGTGACGGGCCGGACCCGTCCGGTTCTACTGAGGCTTTCGCCCGTTCTTCCGGAGGCTCACCGGTGATGGCCGGGTCAACGCCTTTACGACCGTCAAGAGTACCCGACCGCCCAGTGGCGGGCCCGGCAATAACCCGGCGGCGGCACGCCGCAGCCCCACCCTCGCCGCCTCGCCGCCGCCTCGCCGCCCCGCCACCCCGCCGCCCCCTTTCCGCCGATCAAGGGCGAATGCACGTGGTTGGATCTCTTTTCCGCGTGCATTCGCCC
>NZ_JAIBNX010000217.1:8561-14828 GCF_026130045.1 Micromonospora sp. CPCC 205371 | reverse complement strand
ATCAAGGGCAAAGGCACGTGGTTCGATCTCTTTTCCGCGTGCGTTTGCCCTTGATCGACGCGATTGCCCTTGATCGGCGAGCATCGCCAGGGACGCTGTGGCAGCCGGCTGGCCTCCGCACCCCGACAGCCCGATGCCCCGCAGGCCGCGCCCACTGCGGGCACGCCGGCACGCCGCCTCCGCGCAAGCCGCGTATCCGCGGGTGGCGCCCGGTGTTGCCGATGCGGAAGCAAAGCAGCGCGAACACCCCTACCGGAAGACCGCCACCGTTCGCGGCGGCACGGTGAACGTGCCGGTCGCCGCCGTGAAGGCCGACGTCCGAGCGACGGGGTCGGCCGACTCGCGCAGAACCGGGTGCAGGGCGAGAGCAGCGCCGCGCAGCGCGGGCACCGTCTGGGTCGCCGCCGCGGGCGTGGCGTTAAGGATGACGATCTGGTCGCCCAGGCGCATGGTCAGGACGCCGGGGGTCTCGTCGGGACCGGAGAGCGGGAACGACAGGTGGCGCTGCACCTCGGCCGCCGTCGCCAGGGAGAAGAGCGGCGACGACGCACGGATGCGCAGCAATTCCTGGTACCGGGCGGTGGCGAGCGCGATCGCCGCGCAATCCGGCACCAGCGCAGGGTCGGCGAGCAGCGGCCGGGCGTAAGTCCACTTTGACTGGTTGTCGGTGGCGGGCGGAAGGCCGGCGCCGAAACCGTTGCCATCGGCGCAGTCCCAACGGATCTGATTGAACCAGTCTCCTGAGTTGTACGAGTTGCGGTCGAGCGACTTGGAGCGCAGCCGCTCCGAGCCGGCCGTCACGAAGCCAATTCCCTGCGCAAGCACCACAGTGGACAGCGCGAGCACCTGCATCCGCGCCCGGTCGGTCGCGGACGTGCCCGGCGGCAGCTTGTACGCCAGCGCGTCGTACAGGATCTCGTTGTCGTGGGCGTCGACGTAGGTGACCGACTCGCCGGGCGCGGCCGTGTATCCGGCGGGCGAGTCGTTATAGGAGACGTCGGCACCGGTCACGGCTCGGCCCGACGAGTCGGTGAACCGGTACCCGGCCAGGTTGCCGGCGAGCCCCACCTTGATGAGGTCGTGCTGATGCAGCAGCCGGGCGCGCTGCTCGGAGGGCGAGCCGTTGACGGGGTCGCCGTTCGGGTCGGTGTACAGCCCGGACGCGAAGCCCTGCACGCGCGGGTTGGCGTCGAACGGGCCACCGCCGCGCACCGCGTCACGCAGCCGGTCGTTGAACGTGCCGACGCCGGTGCCGGCCATGTTGGCCTGCGTCGCCTGCGTGAACCGGGCGCCGCCGGCCACCTCGCCGAAGTCCCAGCCTTCGCCGTACAGCAGGATCGCCTTGCCGTCGACGCCGTCCCGGGCGACGGTCAGAGCGTCGAGAGCGCGCCGCACGGCCAGGATGTTCTCGCGTGGGTGGTGGCCCATCAGGTCGAAGCGGAAACCGTCCACCTTGTACTGCCGGGCCCACGTCACCACGGAGTCGACGACGAGCCTGCCCATCATCGCGTGTTCCGGGGCGGTGTTGGCGCAGCATGTGGAGTTGGCGACCGAGCCGTCCGGCAGGAGCCGATGGTAGTACCCGGGGACGATCTGGTCGAGCACCGACTTCGGGTCCGCGCCGGACGCCGACGTGTGGTTGTAGACCACGTCCATGACGACGCGCAGCCCGGCGCCGTTGAGCCCGGCGACCATCGACCGGAACTCTCGCGTCCGTGCGGACGGGTCGACGGCGTAGCCGCCTTCGGGCACCGTGTAGTGCAGCGGGTCGTACCCCCAGTTGTAGCCGTCCCGGTCGGCGACCTCGGCCACGCACGCCTGCTGCTTGTCGGAGTCCGGCGGCAGCGCGGCCAGGTCGCACGGTGGCACCGCCTGGTCGGCCCGGCGCTCGGGGATGCTGGCGAAGTCGAACGCCGGCAGCAGGTGTAGGTGCGTCACACCGGCCGCCGACAGGTTTCGCAGGTGCCGCATTCCCGCGCCGTCACCGGCGAAGGCGAGGTAGGTACCGCGCCTTTCCGCGGGCACGGACGTGTCCGCTATGGAGAAGTCCCGGACGGACACCTCCTGGATGTGGGTGCGCGTCTGGGGCACCGCGGGCGGCTTGCGCAGGCTGTCCCAATTGGACGGCGCCAGCGCCGGATCGGAAAGGTCGGCCACGAGGCTGTGCGTCGAGTCAGCGGCGAGCGCCACCGAGTACGGGTCTGTGACGGAGGCGGTGCGGATCGACTGGGTGGCCGGTTGCCACGCCGTCACCCGGTACCGGTAGTACTTGCCCCGCCACGGCCCGCTGGCCGACCACACGCCGGTGCGGTTGTCGCGGAGCATGTCGACCAGGCTCGGCTCGTCGCCGGGCGCGTCGAACAGCTCCAGCGCCACCAGCCGCGCGGTGGGGGCCCAGACGGCGAGCCGGACACGCTTGCCTCGGAGTGCGGGGCCGAGCGGCGCGGTGGTCGCTCCGGGGTATACGTCGTCGAGCACGCCCGGTATCTGCACGCCGGTGGCGGCGAGCAGCGTGCCCTCGTTGTCCCGCTCGGTCACGACGAGCTGGCCGCGCAGCGCCTCCTTGACGGGCGCGCGCGGCACGGCAAATGACTGGTGGTCACGCAGGTGCGGGAAGCGCTGCCGCTGCGCCTCGGTCAGCCCGTCGCGCCTCGCGGTGAGGGCGATGCGCTCAAAGGAGCCAACCACCTCACCATCCACGATGGATAGGCCGCCCCGTGCCGCCACCACGAGGTCGTAGCGCTTGCCGTCGGACGGGCCGGTCTGCCAGACCACGGTGGACCGGTCGATCCAGTGCGCGCGCGACGTCGTCAGGTTCGTCCTTCCCCTTGGCGCTGCCACTCCTCCATCGTCCACGCGTGCGGCCAGCGCCGGGGACCGGCCGGGGATCAGCCGGGGATCACCGCGCAGATGAGCGGTCCGCGGGCCGCCATCCTGATCAGGTACCGGTACCGCTCGCCCGGCACCGCCCGTCCCTGGCTGTCCAGGTACTCCCACTCGACCGCGACGAGCGTCAACGCGCCGGTCAGCCGCTGCGTCTCGCGGATCTGCGCGTGCGCGGCGACGAGTTCCCGCTCCTGGTACTCCGGCGACGCGCCGAGGAACGACAGCGCCACGGCGACCGGGGTGTTGAACGCGAAGCTGTAGCCGTCGGCCACCACCACGCCCGGCATCGCGTAGCAGGCGGCGATCCCCGGCACGTCACCCGCGGTCAGCGCGGCGCCGTACCGGTTGAAGAAGTCAGCGAGGACGTCCAGTTCGGTCTTCACGCGCAGAGATTTGCCTGCCGGAACCGCTCCCAAACCCTCTCTAAACTGCGTCATATGAGGCCAAGATCGTGGCCGGGTTGCGCCGAGTAGCAAGACGGACGTACGGTTTTAACGTAAGCCTGACCTCACCCAGCGCCGCTGCGTTGGGTGCGAAAGACTGTCGGCGGGACATCGGCGGGAAGGAGTGCGACGTGGCCAGTCTCGACAGCTTCGGCGCGAAAACCGAGCTACGCGTGGGAGACGCGAGCTACGAGATTTTCACGATTGACAAGGTCGACGGGCACGCGCGCCTGCCGTACAGCCTGAAGATCCTGCTAGAAAACCTGCTGCGCACCGAGGACGGCGCCAACATCACCGCCGACCACATCCGGGCGCTCGGCGGCTGGGAGTCGGCCGCGCAGCCAAGCGTGGAGATCCAGTTCACGCCGAGCCGGGTGCTGATGCAGGACTTCACCGGCGTACCGTGCGTGGTCGACCTGGCCACCATGCGCGAGGCGGTGCGCGACCTGCAGGGCGACCCCACCAAGGTCAACCCGCTGGCCCCCGCTGAGCTGGTCATCGACCACTCCGTGATCGCCGACCTCTTCGGCCGCGAAGACGCGTTCGCGCGCAACGTCGAGCTGGAGTACGGGCGCAACAAGGAGCGGTACCAGTTCCTGCGCTGGGGCCAGACGGCGTTCAACGAGTTCAAGGTCGTGCCGCCGGGCACCGGCATCGTGCACCAGGTCAACATCGAGTACCTGGCTCGCACGATCATGGAGCGCAACGGCCAGGCGTACCCGGACACCGTCGTCGGCACCGACTCGCACACGACGATGGTCAACGGTCTCGGCGTGCTCGGCTGGGGCGTGGGTGGCATCGAGGCCGAGGCCGCGATGCTCGGCCAGCCGGTCTCCATGCTGATCCCCCGCGTGGTGGGCTTCAAGCTGCACGGCGAGATGCCCGCCGGCACCACCGCCACCGACCTGGTACTGACGATCACCGAGATGCTGCGCCAGCACGGCGTGGTGGGCAAGTTCGTCGAGTTCTACGGGCCGGGCGTGAGCGCGGTGCCGCTGGCCAACCGGGCCACGATCGGCAACATGTCGCCCGAGTACGGCTCGACGGTCGCGATCTTCCCGATCGACGCCGAGACGATCCGGTACCTGGAGCTGACCGGCCGCCCGGCGGAGCAGGTCGCGCTGGTCGAGGCGTACGCCAAGCGGCAGGGCCTCTGGCATGACCCCGACGCCGAGCCCGACTACTCCGAGCGTCTCGAGCTCGACCTGTCGACGATCGAGCCCTCGCTCGCCGGCCCGAAGCGCCCGCAGGACCGGGTGCCGCTGGCCAACGCCAAGACGCTCTTCCGCAGCGCCCTGAGGAACTACGTCGACGTCGAAGGACCGGCCGACGAGGCGAGCGCCGAGTCGTTCCCGGCCAGCGACTCGCCGACCCCCGGCCATGCCGACGACCCCGCCGACCGGCCGCACGACCTGGTCTCGGCCGCGGCCGGTGCGAATGGTCGAGTCTCGAAGCCGACCACGGTCAGGGGCGACGACGGGGCCGAGTACGAGCTGGACCACGGCGCGGTGGTCATCGCCGCGATCACGTCCTGCACCAACACCTCGAACCCGCAGGTCATGCTCGGTGCCGCGCTGCTGGCGCGAAACGCCGTCGACAAGGGGCTGTCCCGCAAGCCGTGGGTGAAGACCACGCTGGCGCCCGGCTCCAAGGTCGTCATGGACTACTACGAGCGGGCCGGGCTGACCCCGTACCTGGAGAAGCTGGGCTTCCACCTGGTCGGGTACGGCTGCACGACCTGCATCGGCAACTCCGGGCCGCTGCCCGAGGCGGTCTCCGCGGCCGTCAACGAGGCCGACCTGAGCGTGGTGTCGGTGCTCTCCGGCAACCGCAACTTCGAGGGCCGGATCAACCCGGACGTCAAGATGAACTACCTGGCGTCCCCGCCGCTCGTGGTGGCGTACGCGCTGGCCGGCACGATGGACATCGACCTGGCCAACGAGCCGCTCGGCACCGGTTCCGACGGCGAGCCGGTCTACCTGCGCGACATCTGGCCCAGCGCCACCGAGATCGAAGACGTGATCGCCAAGGCGATCGCCAGCGAGATGTTCACCCGGGACTACGCGGACGTGTTCGCGGGTGACGAGCGGTGGCAGTCGCTGCCCACGCCGACCGGCGACACGTTCGCCTGGGACGCCGACTCGACGTACGTGCGCAAGCCCCCGTACTTCGAGGGCATGGCCCGCGAGCCGCAGCCGGTCACCGACATCGCCGGTGCCCGGGTACTGGCCAAGCTGGGCGACTCGGTCACCACCGACCACATCTCGCCGGCCGGTTCGATCAAGCCCGACTCGCCCGCGGGCGCGTACCTGAGCGAGCACGGGGTGGCTCGGCACGAGTTCAACTCGTACGGCTCCCGCCGCGGCAACCACGAGGTGATGATCCGCGGCACCTTCGCCAACATCCGGCTGCGTAACCAGCTTGTACCGGGCGTCGAGGGTGGCTTCACCGTCAACCACCTCACCGGCGAGCAGACCACGATCTACGACGCCTCGGTGGCGTACGCCGAGGCCGGCGTGCCGCTGGTGATCCTGGCCGGCAAGGAGTACGGGTCGGGCTCGTCGCGCGACTGGGCGGCCAAGGGCACGATGCTGCTGGGCGTACGGGCGGTCATCGCCGAGTCGTACGAGCGGATCCACCGCTCCAACCTGATCGGGATGGGCGTGCTGCCGCTCCAGTACCCGGCCGGGGAGACAGCGGAGTCGCTCGGCCTCACCGGCACGGAGACCTTCACCTTCAGCGGGGTCGTCGCCCTGAACGACGGCGAGACGCCGGCCACCGTGCGGGTCACCACCGACAGCGGCGTGGAGTTCGACGCGGTCGTCCGCATCGACACCCCGGGCGAGGCCGACTACTACCGCCACGGCGGCATCCTCCAGTACGTACTGAGGAAGAAGCTCGCGTCCTGTCGCCGCCACGCCTCGCCGCGCCCGCTCCC
>NZ_JAIBNX010000217.1:0-8551 GCF_026130045.1 Micromonospora sp. CPCC 205371 | reverse complement strand
CGCTGCAGAGGAGGAGCCCCCCGCCCTGCCCCCCCCCCGCTCCGCGGCCCCCCCCCCCCGGGGGCGCGGCGCCGGCGCGACGTAGTCCTTGCGGCGGCAAATAACGTCCTGTCGAACACTATGTCTCGTATCTGTAACGATCCATAATGACCTGCACGGACGGCCCTACCGCTGGAGGGGCGCCATGCAGGCAAAACGTCTATTTCTGGTCGGCTCGCTCGCCGCGACGATCATCGCAGCGGGCTGTGGAGCGCCGGAGTACGAGTACGTCAAGAACTCCGAGGAGCAGACCTACTTCAAGGTCCCGAGTTCCTGGCGGAAGGTCGATCAAAACGCGCTGAACGTGTGGGCGGCCGACGCCGACCCCGACTCGCAACTCGGGAAGCTGCGCCAGCAGTTGATGTGGAACGTCGCGTACGACGCCTCAGGGTCGCCGTCCGCAACGCACGTCTACGGCCTGCTGCCGACGCCCGACCCGGTCGCCTGGGCCAAGGTCGAGCGACTCGCCCCCGTGCAGAGCAACCGCATCTCGTTCGACGCACTGCGCAATATGGTGCTGCCGGTCACCGACGATCTCCGCGAGGCGGCGACGCAGGCGGGCTCGATGCTGAGCGGCTTCGAACTGCTCCACGACGAGGTGCTGACCCCCTCCGAAGGCCTGCATGGCGTGCGCGTGGCCTACAACTACGACCTCCTCGGCATCGTGCACACGTTCGACCTGACCGCGCTCGTCAACAACGACGCGACCCGGCTTTACCTGCTTTTCGTCCGCTGCTCGGCACGGTGCTACACGGAGCGGGCCGACGAGCTGAACACCGTCGTCACGTCCTTCACGGTGAGGAGCTGACCATGGAAGAGCCGGTGGAAGGACTGCGCCCTCCGGACGAGGGCCCGCGCGACGACACCCGCCCCACCCGCCCCAAGCTGGCGTTCTGGGACCGGATCAAGTTCATCCTGCTGCTGTCGTTGCTGTGGCTCGTGCTGGTGTGGGCGTCCATGGCCGACAACCCGCTGCTGCCGTTCGTCGACGCTGCGCGCATCGAGGCCCGCGAGTCGATGTGGGTGTTCGTGCTGCTTGGGCTGGAGGTGATAAGGCAAGCACACTTCCTGATCAGCGAGCGGTGGGCCGCATACCACTACTTCTGGACGTATCGCGTCTTTGGCGGCTTCGAACGCGTCACCCACCGCAGGCTCAGCGACTGGACCCGGTTCCGGCTGGCTCGCGCGGTCAAGTGGATCTTCTGGATCGTGGTGTTCGCGCTCGTCGCCGCGGCGGTCCTCGACACCTCGCCGGTCCTGGCTCTGTTCGAAGCACCCGCGATCCTGTGGTCGCTGCTGCCGTTCTTCCTCCAGATGGTGTTCATCCTGTTCATCGTCGTCATGCAGTTCGTGGCGATCTTCTGGTTCCTGTCGCGGGGCGGCGTCGACGTGTACTACCCCGACGACATCAAGACCCGGTTCACGGACGTCTGGGGCCAGGACCACGTGCTGGCGAAGGTGCGGGAGAACATCGTCTTCCTGGAGCAGCCCGAAGCCATCGAGTCGAAGGGCGGCTACGTGCCGGGCGGCATCCTGCTGTGGGGCCCGCCCGGCACCGGAAAGACGCTGATGGCCGAGGCGATCGCCGGCGAGACCGGCAAGCCGTACGTCTTCGTCGACCCTGGCGCCTTCATCAACATGTTCTTCGGGGTCGGCATCCTCAAGGTCAAGTCGCTCTTTCGCAAGCTGCGCAAGCTCGCACTGCGGTACGGCGGCGTGATCGTCTTCTTCGACGAGGCGGACTCGCTGGGCAACCGCGGCGTGCTCGCCCAAGGGCCCGGAGGTGGCGGCTTCCCGAGGGGCATGAGCCCGACGTGCCACGGGTTCTCGTACCTCTCGCCAGAAGCGCAGTGGATGCTGAGACGGGCCGCCACGGCCGAGGAGCCGCCCGTCGAGAAGCGCCGCTTCGTCATGGGCGCCGGCATGGGCGGCGGTGGCGGCGGCATGGGCACCCTCCAGGCGCTGCTCACCGAGCTGTCCGGCCTCAAGAAGCCGCGCGGCTTCGTCAACCGGTACGTCCGGCGCCTGCTCGGCATGCGTCCGAAGCCGCCGCCGAAGTACCGCATCCTCGTCGTGATGGCGACCAACCTGCCGGAAGCGCTCGACGAGGCCCTGCTGCGGCCGGGCCGGATCGACCGCATCTACAAGGTCGGCTACCCGAGCAAGGCCGGCCGGGTCCGCACCTACGAGGGGTACCTCGACAAGGTGCGGCACGAGTTGACGGAAGAGGAGATCGACAAGCTCGCCACGATCACCCCGTACGCCACCGGCGCCAGCATCAAGGACCTGGTCAACGAGGCGCTGATCACAGCGATCCGCGACGGCCGCGAGGTCATCGAGTGGCGCGACGTGATGAAGGCCAAGCAGCTCAAGGAGCTGGGCCCGCCCGAAGACGTCGAGTACATCGAGCGAGAGCGGCACGCGGTCGCGGTGCACGAGGCGTGTCACGCGATCGTCGCGTACCGCACCCGCCGCCACATGGAGATCGACGTCGCCACCATCGAGAAGGGCAGCGACTACCTCGGCATGGTCGCCAGCATCCCGCCGGAAGACCAGTTCACCCGCTGGCGCACGGAGTACGAGGCGGACATTCACGTGTCGCTGGCCTCGCTCGCCGGCGAGCGGATGTTCTTCGAAGGCGACAGCTCGTCCGGGGTCTCCGGCGACCTGGAGTCGGCCACGATGGTCGCCTCACAGATGGAGGGCTTCTGGGGCATGGGCTCGACGGTGTCGTCGTACGCGACGAGCACCCGAATCGGCATGAGCGCGCCCGGTGGCGGCGCGGGCGGCAAGAAGGAGGACCCACAGGCCGCCGCGCGGCGGGCGCTGGCCGACCGGATCGAGGACAACCTCGGCACCCTCCTGGAACGCACGGCCGAGCTGCTCAAGGCCAACCGCCGCGAGGTGCTGACGCTGGCCCACGCGTTGGAGACGCACAAGACGCTGACCGGCGACGACGTCGTCGCGGTACTGGAGCGGCGGCAGGGCCCGCTCGTAGACGGCACGGTGTACCTGCGCGACGGCCTGCTGCGCGACATCGAGGCGTACCATCGCGCGGCCGTGTCGGCGCACCGCGGCCACACGCCGCTGACGCTGGCCCTCCCCGCCACGCCGCAGCTGACCGTGACGCCCGACGCAGCCTGGCGCTCCCCGGCGGAGGGCGCCGGCTCGTAGGCTTCTGACCATGGAAGACACCACGATCCTGAGCCAGATCAACAAGCTCGTCGACGAGGAGCACCGGCTCCGGTCGCAGCTGCAGGCCGGCCAGATCTCGACGGACGAGGAGCACGCCCGGCTGCGCGAAGTCGAAGAGTCGCTCGAGCGGGGCGGGCCCCGCGCCCCCCCCCCGCGGGGGGGGCGCGGGGGCGGCGGCGACCCGGGTAGCGAGGACGCCCGCCCGCGGGGCGAGGTCGAGGGCTACCTGCAGTAGCCCTCGACCGTGTGGGACGCGGTTACGCGGGCACGCCGGCCTCAGCCAGCAGCATCGTGGTCAGCGCGCCCGCGTCGGTCGCCTGGCCGCGCGCGGCGAACCAGTCCGACACCACCCGCACGTCACGGGCCAGGAACTCCCGCCCGCGCGGGTTCGCCACCACGTCCACCACCTGCGGCAGGTCGATCAGCACCAGCCGCCCGCGGTGCACCAGCAGGTTGTACGGCGACAGGTCGCCGTGGGCCAGACCGGCCCGCGCCAGCACCACCAGCGCGTCTACGAGCTGCTCCCACAGGCTCGCCCGCTCGGCGCCCTCGGGGCGCATCTGCGCGAGCCGGGGCGCCGCCTCGCCGTCCTCCCCGATGAATTCGAGCATCAGCTCGGTGCCGAGCAACTGCACCGGGTACGGCACCGACACCGACCCGTACAAAGAGCCGATCTCCCACAGCCGGGACAGCGCCGCGAACTCGGCCGCCGCCCACTGTCCGGCGATCATCTCCCGCCCGAACGAGGTGCGGTTGGTCATCGCGCGGTTTTCCCGGGAACGCCGCACCCGCCGCCCTTCCAGGTAGCCCGCGTCGCGGTGGAAGAGCCGGTGCTCGGCGCTGCGGTACCGCTTGGCGGCCAGCACGCAGCTCCGGTCGGTGCCGGGAACCCCCCGCTCGACCAGATAGACGTCGGCTTCCTTGCCGGTCTTCAGTACGCCGAGTTCGGTGTCCACAGCGGCGAACTCAGTGACCAGCCAGTCAGGATGCGGCTCGGGGCCATGCTCGGCACCGTCCCATGTGGACCAGCGGTCGCCGGTCTCGGGCGCGTCGGTGTCGGCGTTGGTATCAAAGGCGGCCGCGGAACGCGGCCCCCGCTTCACAAAGTCAAAGTCATCGTCGTCGAAGCGGCGACGCGGCATGATGGAGTCTCCTGGATCGAGGTGAAAGTGGGCAGGCGAAGGCGCGAGACGACGGCAACCATTACGCGACCCCCTTCCACTCGATCCAAAGATTCCGGCACGACCCTCCTACGAGGTGGCCGCGCGGCGCAACCGATTTATGTCAGGCGTACCTTGCGACGCCCGCGGTGGCGAGCACCGTCGCCAGCGCCGGGATCACGCCCTCGGCGATCCGTGTCGGCCTGAACCGCGACTCAACCCACGTGCGCCCCCGGTGCAGCCACACGCTGGGCAGCCCCATGGCGGCCGCCCCGCCGATGTCGGCCTCCGGGCTGTCGCCGATCACCCACGCTCCCTGGAGTCGCATCCGCACCCGCTGCGCCGCGAGCGCGAAGATCCGCGGGTTCGGCTTGCTGACCCCCGCGTCCTCCGAGATCACCCAATCGGCGACGTACTGGTCCAGCCCGGTACGCCTGATCTTGATGTCCTGCTGCCGGCTCGCACCGTTCGTGACCACCACCGGCACCCAGCCCGCGTCGTCGGCGATCCGCAGCGCGCACGCCACCAGCGGATCGAGCGAAAGCCGCTCGACCAGCCCCTCGGTGAGCTCGTCGACCAGGTCGATCGACGGGATGCGCAGCCGGTACCGGTCGCGGATCGCGTCGGCCACGTCCCACCGGTCGGTCAGTCCATCGGCGTCGATGGCGATCAGCCAGTCGAGGTCGGTCGGCGGCGCGCCGATCTCGGTCAGGAACCCCTTTGCCCACCCCAGGAACGCCCCTGCCCGGTCGAGCAGGGTGTTGTCCAGATCGAGGAGCAGGAGGGGCACTCGCGCACCCTACGTGACCACGTGCTCCTTACAACAGATCCGAATCGTTAACAACCTGTGTGACAACTCAGGCCGTCCGCTCGGGCCGACGTTTGCCCTGGTCAGCGCGGTGTTCGGCGAGCATGGCGTGCGCCGCCCGCACCCGATCCACCTCGCCGGCATCGAGCGTCGCCACCACGACTCGCTCACCCTCGTCGGCTCCGCGCGCCAGCGGCCGCCCTTCCGGGTCATAGATGGCCGCCCCACCGTTGAATCGCCAAGGCTCCACTCCACCGACCGAGTTCGCGAAAACCACATACATCGTGTTGTCGAGCGCTCGCGCGGCGTAATACACATCGCGCCGGTGCTCCGAACCAACCACGTATCCGCTCGGGTACACGCACGCGTGGGCGCCCGCCACCGCCGCCGCCCGGCCGTGCTCGGGAAAGCACCCGTCGTAACAAATCCCCAGACCAAACCGCCATCCGTCGACCACAAGGGTCGCCCCGCCCATGCCTGGCGTGAACAACGCTTTTTCGTCCGGCCCGCACAGGTGCTGCTTGCCGTACGGGGCGACCACCCCCCCGGCCCGATCCACCACCGGGGCCGCGCACGTGCGGCGACCGCCCGCATGCCGCACGGCCGCGCCGACCACCACGACCACCGCGCGCTCGCGGGCCGCCGCGCGCAACGGGTCCAAGCGCGCGTCCGCCACGCGCCCATCGCCGTCGGCCACCACGTCGGTCACCCGCCGCCGCAAGGCTGGCGGGTGATAGGCCGGTAGAAAAAGCTCCGGGAGTACCGCCAGCGTGGCCCCCTGGTCGGCGGTGATCCGTGCCAGGGCGGCCGCCCGTGCCGCGTTGCCCGCGACATCGCCGGGCACCGCCTCGGCCTGCACGGCGGCCACCGTGAGCGAGCCGTCGGGCACCGTGATCGGACGCACTCCCCGATCCTGCCAGAATCGTCGTGATGAGCTTCTACGAACCGGTCGGCGACGACGCGTTCGCCGCCACACCGCACACGCAGGGCCCCTGGGTGCCCGGGCAGCAGCACGCCGGCCCGCCGTCCGCCCTGCTGGCCCGGGCCATCGAGCGCGTACCGTCCACAGTGGCCGGCCCCGCCCAGGTGGTACGCCTGACCGTCGAGATCCTCAGCGCAGTGCCGGTGACCGAGGTGCGCACCCGCGCACAGGTCGTACGGCCTGGCCGCTCCGTCGAGCTGATCGAGGCCGAACTCCTCGTTGGGGAACGCCCAGTTGTCAAGGCTCGCGCCTGGCGGGTGCGCACCGCACCGCTCGGCCTCACCCTGCCGCCGCCGGCGACCGCACCGCCGCTGCCCGCCGGCGAAACGACCTTCGCACAGTCGATGTGGCAGGTCGGGTACCTGAAGGCGCTGGAGTGGCGGTTCGCCGAAGGGCACTTCGAGGAGCCCGGTCCGGCAGTGGTGTGGGCCCGGCAGCGCGTGCCGTTGGTGTCCGGCGAGGAGCCGAGCGGCCTGCAACGCCTGCTGGTACTGGCCGACTCCGGTAACGGGGTCAGCGGCCTGGTCGACGCGGACGAGTGGTTGTTCATCAACACCGAGCTGACCGTCCACCTGCACCGCCAGCCCGCCGGCGAGTGGATGTGCTTGAGCGCCCGCACCACGCTCGACCCGAGCGGCGTGGGCCTGGCCGAGACCGAGCTGTTCGACCGCGATGGGCGCGTGGGGCGGGGCGCCCAGGCGCTGCTGGTCGGGCGGCGCGGGTAACCGTCGGGGCGACTGGGATAACCGTCGCGGCCTCGCGGATAACCCAAGCCGTACGTACGGATTGCCCCGTGCTGGGTCGTCGTGACACGATCGCTGCGTGCCCAGGGTAAGCCAGGACCAGCTTGACGCCCGCCGCCAGGAGATCCTCGGCGCGGCGCGGGCCTGCTTCGCCCGGCACGGATACGAGGGCGCCACCGTCCGCCGGCTGGAAGAGGCGACCGGGCTGTCCCGGGGGGCGATCTTCCACCACTTCCGCGACAAGGACTCGCTCTTCCTCGCCGTCGCCGAAGACGACGCCGCCGCCATGGTCGAGACCGTGGCGCGCAACGGCCTCGTCCAGGTCATGCGCGACCTGCTCGCCCGCGCAGACTCCAGCGAGACCGCTGGGTGGCTCGGCAGCCAACTGGAGGTGTCGCGCCGGCTGCGCACCGACCCCGACTTCGCCAAGCGGTGGGCGCAGCGGTCGGCCGCGATCACCGACGCGACCCACGAGCGCCTGCGCCGCCAGCGGGAGGCCGGGGTGCTGCGGGACGACGTACCCCTCGAGGTTTTGACGCAGTTTCTCGAGCTGGCGTACGACGGCCTGGTCTTGCACCTGGCCATGGGGCGCCCGGCGGGCGACCTCGGCCGCGTGCTCGACGTGGTCGAAGAGGCCGTCCGGCGCGCGTAACGCCGGGTGGCGGCGCCGCACGTGACACCATCAACCTCATGGATCTCGGACTCAGCGAACGGGTGTACGTCCTCACCGGCGCGTCACGCGGACTGGGGTTCGCCACCGCCGAATGCCTGGTGGCCGACGGCGCCCGCGTGGTGATCTCCGCACGCTCAGCCGACGGTGTGGCCGCCGCCTGCGAAAGGCTCGGCGACCGAGCCTTCGGCGTACCGGCCGACCTCCGCGACCCGGCCGCCGCCGGGCACCTCGTCGGGGCGGCCCAGGAACGGTTCGGCCGGCTCGACGGCGCCCTGCTGTCGGTGGGCGGCCCGCCGCGCGGCACCGCCGCCGAGATAAGCGACGACCAATGGCGCGACTCGTTCGAGACCGTCTTCCTCGGCGCCGTCCGCGCGGCGCGCACGGTGGCCGGCGCACTCGGGGAGGGCGGGGCCATAGCCTTCGTACTGTCGACGTCCGTGCGCAGCCCACTGCCCGGTCTCGGCATCTCCAACGGCCTCCGGCCCGGCCTGGCGGGGGTGGCCAAGGACATGGCTGACGAGTACGGCCCGCGCGGGGTGCGCGTGTTCAGCCTGCTGCCGGGCCGCTTCCTGACCGACCGCAACCGTGAGCTGTTCGCCGCCACGGGCGACGCCGACCGTGCCCGTGCCGAGGCCGAGTCCTCCATCCCTCTCCGCCGTATCGGCGACCCCACCGAATTCGGCCGCGTGGCCGCCTTCCTCCTCTCGCCCGCAGCCAGCTACGTAAGCGGCACCGCCATCCCCATAGACGGCGCCGCCCTCCGCCCCCTCTAGCAACGCCCTCCCCCCACCCTCCGCGCCCCTCCGCGCGCCCGCCCCCGCGCGGCCCCCGCGCGCCCCCGCGCGCCCGCCCCCCGCATGCCCGCCGCGCCCTCCGCGGGCGCCCCCTTCTCGCCGATCAGGGGCGAACGCACCCGGGTTGGTCGCTTTTCCCCGTGTATTTGGCCTTGGT
>NZ_JAIBNX010000216.1 GCF_026130045.1 Micromonospora sp. CPCC 205371 | reverse complement strand
CGATCCGACTTATCAAGGGCGAATGCACGCGGAAAAGAGATCCAACCACGTGCATTCGCCCTTGATCGGCGGGCAGAGGGCGCCCGGCGGCGCGGGCGGGCGGGCGGCGCAGCGTGGGCGGCGCAGCGTGCGCAGCGTGGGCGGCGCAGCGTGCGCAGCGTGGGCGGCGCGGCGTGGGCGGCGCGGCGTGGGCGGTGGGGGAAGGTCGGCGGGGGTGGGTCGGGGCGTGGGTGGCGATAAAGGTATGTAAACAGCGGAATAAAGGCTCGGTGATCCATTGACCTGGGCGGCTATGAGGGCCACGATGGCGAAGCAAGAGGGTGGCCCAGGTCACAGGGGGGTGTGGTCCGCGCGGCCACGAGTGGCGCACGAAAGGCGGCACGATGAGCGCAATGACTGACGAGGAACGCCTCGCTCAGCTCGGTTACAAGCAGGAACTGCATCGCAAGCTGTCAGGCTTCTCCAACTTTGCGGTGTCCTTCTCGATCATTTCCATCCTCGCTGGTGCCATCACCTCGTACGGGATCGCCATGACTGCCGGTGGCCCGTTGGCCATCACGCTGGGCTGGCTCTTCGTCGGCGTCATGGTCATCTTGGTCGCGCTGGCCATGGCCGAGATCTGTTCGGTGTACCCGACGGCGGGTGCCCTGTATTGGTGGGCCGCCGCACTAGCCAAGCGTAATCGCGCCGCCTGGGCGTGGTTCGTCGGCTGGTTCAACTTCCTCGGCGAGGTGGCGGTCACGGCGGCCATCGATTTCGGCGCCGCGATCACGACGTCGGCGTTTCTCAGCCTGACCTTCGACATGGAGGTCACGACCGGCCGCACGTTCCTGGTCTTCCTCGTCATTATCGTCGCGCACGGCCTGCTCAACACGTTCGGCGTCAACCTGGTGCGGGTGCTCTCCGACGTGAGCGCCTGGTGGCATCTGGTCGGCGTCGCGGTGATCGTGGGCGTGCTGGCGATCGTGCCCGATCAGCACAAGCCGATCTCTGAGGTGTTCTTCGAGGTCAAGAACGCCACCGGCTTCACGTTCGCCGGGGCGAGCGTCTATGCGGTGTTCATTGGTCTGCTCATGGCGCAATATACGTACACCGGGTACGACGCGAGCGCGCATGTGGCTGAGGAGACGCACGACGCGGCCAAGGCGGCGCCGCGCGGCATCGTGATGTCGGTCGTCGTTTCGGTGATCGCCGGGTTCTTCCTGCTGGTCGCGATCACCTGGTCGATCCAGGATTATGAGGCGCAGCGCACGACGGATCTCGGCCTGCCGCCGGCGCAGATCTTCATCGACGCGGCTGGCGACAACCTGGGCACGTTCCTGCTGTTCATCTGCGTGGTGGCGCAGTTCTTCTGCGGCATGGCGTCGGTGACCGCCAACTCCCGGATGGCGTTCGCGTTCAGCCGTGACGGCGCGCTGCCCGGCTCGCGGATCTGGCGGAAGGTCAACCCGCGCACCGGTACGCCGACGAACTCGATCTGGCTGTGCGTCACCTGTTCGACCCTGCTGGTGCTGCCGTCGCTGTGGAACACCACCGCATATCTAGCCGCCACGTCGATCGCCGTCATCGGCCTCTACATCGCGTACGTGACGCCGGTGTTCCTGCGCCGCCGGAGCCCGGACTTCCGGCCCGGACCGTGGAACCTGGGCAAGTGGAGCGCGATCGTGGGCTGGGCCGCCATCGGGTGGGTCGGGATCATCTGCGTGCTGTTCGTGCTGCCGACGGCCTCTCCCGTGACGGTGTCCACGTTCAACTACACGATCGTGGCGGTCGCGGTGGTGCTGGGTGGCGCATGGGTGTGGTGGATGGTGAGCGCTCGCAAGTGGTTCACCGGGCCGCGGCACAACGTACCCGAGGCGCCGGAACCGCCGGCGGCGAAGGAGGAGCCGGCGGCGACGACCACCGAGTAGATTTCGCGCTGTGACGATCGTGGCCGACGCCCAGACCGATCCGGCCGCCATGGCGATGTGGCGGCCGGTCCGGGGCGGCAACGCCTTCGAGATCACGGTGGCGCGGCTGGTACAGGCGATCAAGCTCGGCGTGGTCGGCGTCGGCGAGCGGCTGCCGGCGGAGCGCGAGTTGGCCGAGAAGCTGCGTGTCAGCCGGGTGACGCTGCGGGAGGCGATCGCGGCGCTGCGCGAGGCCGGTTACCTGGAGTCGCGACGCGGCCGAGCCGGTGGCACCTTCGTGCTGTCGGTGAGCCCGGCGGGCGGTTCGAGCCCGGACGCCGGGCAGCTGGCGCGGGAGATGGGCGACGCGCTGCATGACGCGCTCGACTTCCGGCGGGTGGTCGAGCCGGGCGGGGCGGCGCTGGCGGCGAGCCGGGCGATGCCGCCCGTCGCCCGCCAGCACCTGGTGAGCTGCTTGGCCGCGTCGCGCGACCGGGACGCGGCGACCCGGCGGGTGTCCGACTCGCGGTTGCACCTCGCGGTCGCGGCGGCGAGCGGAAGCCAATCGCTGGCCGCGGCGGTCGCGGACGTGCAGCTCCGGCTCGACAAGCTGCTGGCGGCGATACCGGTCATCAAGCGCAACCTGGACCACTCCGACGCACAGCACGCGCGGGTGGTCGACGCGATCCTCGCGGGCGATCCGGGCGGGGCACGGGCAGCGATGGAGGAGCATTGCGACGGTACGGCCGAGCTACTGCGCGGACTATTGGTTTACTAGTAGACCTTTACTGTGGGAGAGTGGCCCCATGATCTCGGTTGACGAGCTGCGTACGGCGGTCAGCGCCGGCGAGATCGACACCGTCGTCCTCGCACTCGTCGACATGCAGGGGCGCCTCCAGGGCAAGCGGTTCCACGCCCCGTTCTTCCTTAACGAGGTCGTGCCGCACGGCAGCGAGGGGTGCAACTACCTGCTAGCGGTCGACGTCGACATGAACACGGTCGACGGGTACGAAATGTCGTCCTGGGAGCGCGGCTACGGCGACTTCGCGATGGTGCCTGATCTCGGCACGCTGCGCCGCGTGCCCTGGCAGCCGGGCACCGCCATGCTGCTCGCCGACCTGAAGTGGCTGGGCGACGAAGGGGACGTGGTCGCCTCGCCGCGACAGATCCTGCGCCGCCAACTCGACCGCCTCGCCGGGCACGGCCTCACCGCGTATGCGGGCACCGAGCTGGAGTTCGTCCTCTATCGAGACTCGTACGAAGACGCCTGGCAGCGCGGTTACCGCGACCTCAACCCGGCGAACCTCTACAACGTGGACTACTCGCTGCTCGGCACCGCACGGGTCGAGCCGTTACTGCGCCGCATCCGCAACGAGATGGCGGGCGCCGGGCTCGTCCCGGAGAGCGCCAAGGGCGAGTGCAACCTCGGGCAACACGAGATCGCTTTCCGGTACGCCGACGCGCTCACCTGCGCCGACAACCACGTGATCTACAAGAACGGCGCGAAGGAGATCGCGGCTCAGGAGGGCATGTCGATCACCTTCATGGCCAAGCCCAACCAGCGCGAGGGCAACTCCTGTCACATCCACTTCTCGCTGCGTACCGCTGACGGCGCCGGTGCGATGTACGGCGACGGTCCGGCACACCTGTCGGCGACCGGGCGGCGGGCGATAGCGGGGCTGCTCGCCACGATGCGCGAGCTGAGCCTCTTCTACGCGCCGCACATCAACTCCTACAAGCGCTACCAGCCCGGTTCGTTCGCGCCGACCGCCGTGCGCTGGGGCACCGACAACCGCACCTGCGCGCTTCGCCTGGTCGGGCACGGCCAGCACTCGACCCGTGTCGAAAACCGGGTACCCGGTGCGGACGTCAACACGTACCTGGCGATCGCCGCGCTGGTGGCGGGCGCGTTGCACGGCATCGAAAACGAGCTGGAGCTGGAAGAGGCGTACGCCGGCAACGCGTACGACGACGCGAAGGCGCCCCGAGTGCCGGCGACCCTGCGCGACGCGCTCGCCCTATGGGAGGCCTCGCCGGTGGCCCAGGAGGCGTTCGGCACCGAGGTCGTCGGGCACTACGCAAACAACGCCCGGGTGGAGTTGGCCGCGTTCGACGCCGCGGTGACAGATTGGGAGATGTTCCGAGGCTTCGAGCGGCTATGACGATGATTGATGTTCGGAATCCCGCGACGGCGCGAACCGTCGCGACCGTCCCGTCGTACTCAGTGGGGGAGACCGACGCGGCGATCGAGCGTTCGAGGGGGGCGTTCGAATCGTGGCGGCGGGTCTCGCCCGGTGACCGCGCCCGGCTGCTGCGGCGCTTCGCCGCAGTGGTCGACGCGCACCTCGAAGAGTTGGCGCAGCTCGAGGTGCGCAACGCGGGGCACACCATCGGCAACGCGCGGTGGGAGGCGGGCAACGTCCGCGACGTGCTCGACTACTACGCGGGCGCGCCGGAGCGCCTGGCCGGCCGGCAGATACCGGTGCCGGGCGGGCTCGACGTCACGTTCCACGAGCCTCTGGGCGTCGTCGGCGTGATCGTGCCGTGGAACTTCCCGATGCCGATCGCCGGGTGGGGGTTCGCCCCGGCGCTGGCGGCGGGAAACACGGTGGTGCTCAAGCCGGCCGAGTTGACGCCGCTGACGGCGCTCCGCCTCGGTGAGCTGGCTCTGGAGGCCGGGCTGCCGGAGGGCGTCTTCACGGTGGTGCCGGGCAAGGGCAGCGTGGTGGGCGAGCGGTTCGTGACCCACCCCGCGGTCCGGAAGGTGTGTTTCACGGGTTCGACCGCGGTCGGCAAGCGCATCATGGCCGGCTGTTCGGAGCAGGTGAAGAGGGTGACGCTGGAGCTGGGGGGCAAGAGCGCCAACATCATCTTCGCCGATGCCGACCTGTCGCGTGCCGCCGCCGCGGCACCGGCCGCGGTCTTCGACAACGCCGGCCAGGACTGCTGCGCCCGGTCGCGGCTGCTGGTGGAACGGCCGGTGTACGAGGAGTTCATGGAGTTGCTGGAGGGGGCGGTCAAGGCCTTCCGGGTGGAAGACCCTGCACTGGAGACGGCCGAGATGGGTCCGCTCATCTCGGCCGGGCAGCGCGACGCCGTCGCGTCCTATGTGGACGAAGCTGAGGTCGCGTTCGCGGGCTCGGCCCCCGAGGGCGACGGATTCTGGTACGCCCCGACGGTGCTGGCCGCCCGCTCGACCGCCGACCGCCACTGGCGCGAGGAGGTCTTCGGCCCGGTGGTGTCCGTGCTGCCGTTCGAGGGTGAGGCGGAGGCGCTGGCACTGGCCAACGACACCGAGTACGGGCTGTCCGGCTCGATCTGGACCCGCGACGTGGGCAGGGCGATCCGGGTGGCCCGGGGCGTGGAGTCGGGCAACCTGAGCGTCAACTCGAACTCGTCGGTGCGCTACTGGACCCCGTTCGGCGGGATGAAGCAGTCCGGCCTGGGCCGCGAGCTTGGCCCGGACGCCCTGCACGCCTTCACCGACGTCAAGAACGTCTTCATCGCAACCGAGGAGTGACATGGAACGGCTGGCGGGGCGGGTAGCGGTGGTGACCGGTGCGGGGTCGGGCATCGGGCTGGCCACCGTGCGGCGGCTGAGCGCCGAGGGTGCGCTCGCGGTCTGCGTCGACGTCAACGAAGACGCGGGCAAGGCGGCCGCTGACGAGGTCGGCGGCGAGTTCGTCCAGTGCGACGTCACCGACGAGGACGCGGTGCGCGCGCTCTTCGACGGGGTGGCCGAGCGGCACGGGCGGGTGGACATCGCGTTCAACAACGCCGGCATTTCGCCGCCGGACGACGACTCGATCCTGGTGACCGGGCTGGATGCCTGGGAGCGGGTCATCAAGGTCAACACCACGAGCGTCTTCCTGTGCTGCAAGTACGCGATCCCGCACATGCGGCGCCAGGGCAAGGGCTCGATCATCAACACCGCGTCGTTCGTCGCCCTCATGGGCGCCGCGACCAGTCAGATCGCGTACACGGCCAGCAAGGGCGGGGTGCTGGCGCTGACCCGGGAACTGGGTGTGCAGTTCGCCCGGGAGGGCATCCGGATCAACGCGCTCTGCCCCGGGCCGGTGGCGACGCCGCTCCTGCTGGAGCTGTTCGCCAAGGACCCGGAGCGGGCGGCCCGGCGCCTCGTGCACGTGCCGATGGGCCGGTTTGCCCAGCCGGAGGAGATCGCGGCGGCGGTAGCGTTCCTCGCCAGCGACGACGCGTCTTTCATGACCGCCGCGCAGTTCGTGGTGGACGGCGGCATCACCGGGGCGTACGTGACGCCCCTCTAGACCCTCGGCTACGGCTGGGGCGCGACCGCGATCGCGTCGACCGCCACCCGCTTGCCGCCCGGCAGTTGGACGACCGCGGCGGTGCGAGCCGGCGGGTTGTGCGGGAACGTCTCCGCGAACACGTCGTTGAGGGCGTCGAAGTCGGTCACGTCCGTGTACAGCACGGTCATCCGGACGATGTCGGCGGCGCTCGCCCCACCCGCGCGTACGGCGGTCAGGAGGTTCGCGAACGCCTGGCGGCACTCGGTCTTGAAATCGCCGCCGGGCAGCTCCAGCGTGAGCGGGTCGATTCCGGTCTGCGCGGAGACGAATAGCAGACCGCCCGCGTTTACGACGGGCCGGTACGGGCCGAGCGCGGGCAACGAATCCACGCCGTTGTGAATCATGTCGCTGATCAATTCGGCACCTTCTGTCGGGGGAAATGCCTCTGTAAAAGATCGTCTCTCGCGGCCCGAGACCAAGCGCGGTCAGGCTATCAGCTAACAGCGGTCGACGTACGGTCAATTGCTATCGGTCGAAGTGTTCCCTACGCTGGGTGAGCCCATTCGGAAAAGGGGAGGCGGATGTGCTCGGCGGCGCGGACTATTCCTGGCAGATTCCTTATACCGATGATCATCATGCTCTCGCCGGCCAGATAATGCGTCGCCTCGATGGCTTTCCGGGATTCGCGCTGGTGACCGGCGTGCCGGTCGACGACCTGACTCCGGAGCAGGCGTGCGTGTTCGCGCCGGAGTTGTTGAAGTCGGTCGGCGACCCGCTGCTCCAGGGGCCGGAGGGCGCGATGACGCTGGGCTGGCTGGTCCGAGACGAGGGCAGCTCCCGGTTCCGGTCCGACGGCACCTATCGCGCTGGGGTCTACACGTCCAAGTCCGCCGACGACCTCGACATTCACAACGACGGGGCGATGAGCCCGCACGGCCACGAGGTCGACATGTTCGGCCTGCTGTGTCTCGGTGCGGCGTCCGCCGGTGGCGAGTCGACGCTGATCCGCACGCCAGCGGTCATCGACGTGCTTCGCCGGGAGCACCCGCGCGAGTTCGAGCGGCTGTGCCAGCCGTACGCGTTCGAGCGGTCGCACGTCGCGCAGAGCGGCCAGGCGCCGGTCATGTGGGCACCGATCTTCGACCTCGGCGGCGCCCGCCTCCGAGTGCGCTGCAACCGCCAGCGGGTCGAGATGGCACCGGCCATCACCGGGGTGCCGCTCGACGCCGGCGATCTGGCGGCGCTCGACGCGCTCGACGAGGTGCTGGGGCGGCGGGATCTCCAGTCCCGGCCCACCCTGGCCCCCGGCGACCTGCTGGTGGCCAACCACCCCGCCGTGCTGCACAGGCGCCGCGCCTTCACCGACGACCCGGCGGCGGGGCAGCGGCGCTGCCTGGTCCGCGTGCTGCTGGCGCGGCGCGAAGCGGGAGGGCACTCGTGATCACCGAGATCGTCAGCGCGGTGCTCGGTGCGAGCGCGGCGGCGCTCGTCACCCACTTCGTCGGTCGTTCCATGTCGCCGAAAGAGGTCTCGCTGACCGGGCAGGCGCTCGTCGAAATGGCGGACTACCCCATCAAGGTCGGAAGTAACGGCCTGCTGCGGCTCGACATGCCGTCGTTCGAGCGAGTGTGTGAGGAGTTGCTCATCCACTACAACCCGCGGGCGGCGATCGACCTGCTCTATCTCGCCGAGCACAATCGCAATGTGGTGGAGCGCTCGGCCAACGCCGTACTGCTGCTCGACAAGTTGCGCAATCGATACCGCAAGAAGCTTCGCCAGCTCGTCGAGCCGCAATCGCTGGTTGCCCAGCGCGAGCACATGCTCCAGCAGTTTCAAAAGATCACCGCGGGCCTCGGCGACACATTCGCTGGCGTACCGATCGAGTTCGTCCTGCACGACACGCGCGACCCGCTGCATTCGGTCACGGTCATCAAGAATTCGATCACCGATCGGAAAGAGGGTGACCAGGCGTCCAGCTTCGGCGAAGACGTGATTCGCGCCTACGCGACCAACAAGTGGGCCGGTGTCCGGCACTCGTACCGGCTGCGCCATCCGAAGAACGGGCGTGAGGTCAAGGCGACCACGATCTCCCTGGAAGACCGCACGCTGGGGCTGGTCGCGTTCCTCTGCGTCAACATCGACATCGCTCGGCTTTCGCCGGACTCGCCGGAGCTGAAGGACCTGGCCGCGAAGCTGGTGGCCACCCCGGGCGGTTGGGGCGCGCAGGTGTTCAAACTGCCCGTTCAGCGGCCACCGACCGCAGTGCCCTGAGCCGTCCGAACGGCCCTCGCCAGGGCGTTCGGGTCGCGTCGACCTCGGCGCACGATAGGTTGGGGTCATGAGGCGCCCAGTTATTGGCCTGACTACATACGCCGAGGACGCGAAGTTCGGCGTCAACGACACCCTCTCGGCGGTGCTCCCGCTCTCGTACGTGCACGCGGTGCACGAGAGCGGCGGTCGAGCCGTACTGATCACGCCCGACGCGCCCGACGTCGACGTCCTGGAGGGCCTCGACGGCATCATGTTCACGGGCGGCTCCGACGTCGACCCTGGGCTGTTCGGCGAGGCGCCGCACCACACGACCAAGGTCAACACGAAGCGCGATGTCGCCGAGCTGTTGCTCCTTCGCGCGGCCGTCGACATGGACCTGCCTCTGCTGGGCATCTGCCGGGGCTTGCAGCTCATGGCCGTGGCCTACGGCGGCAAGCTGTACCAGCACCTCCCCGACGTGCTCGGCCACGACGGGCACCGGCCGACCAGCGGGCCCAAGTTCGGCCACCACGGGGTACGGGTGCGGCCAGGCTCGCGCGCCCACGCGATCCTCGGCGACGAGCTGGTCGTCAACTCGTTCCACCACCAGGGCGTGCGCGACGTCGGCGGGCTCGAAGCCGTCGGCTGGTCCACCGGCGACGACCTGGTCGAGATCGTGGAAGACCCCCGGCGGGCGTTTGCGGTCGCGGTGCAGTGGCACCCCGAAGACACGAGCGACTTCCGGCTTTTTGACGCGCTGGTCGAGGCGGCGCGCGCCCGTCGCACGGTATCGGCCGCGCGTTAGTTACTTAGGCACCCCGATCGGGTACTAGCTGCACCAGGAGCCGATCTTCCAGGGGAGCCAGCATGGGGTCAGCGAGTGCCGCGCCCGTCCCGGCCGGACTCGCTGTCGCCTTCGACCGTGGAGGCGACATGGGCGCCCTCATGCGGGCCCACGACTGGGCGGCCACCGCCGTCGGCAGCCCGGACTGCTGGCCCCTTCCGTTACAGGCCGCGGTCAGGATGCTGCTCGCGTCGCGCACCCAGGCGGTCATGTTCTGGGGACCGGAGCGGATCGCTTTTTACAACGACGCGTACCGGCCGACGATCGGTGACAAGCACCCGCACGCGCTCGGCCGGCCCGCTCGGGAGCACTGGGCGGAGCTGTGGGACGTACTCGATCCGCTGCTCACCGGCGTCGAGCGCTCCGGCGAGTCGTTCTGGGGCACGGACCACCCGTTCCGGCTCCACCGGCGCGGATTCCTGGAAGAGACGTACTTCGACATCTCGTACGACCCGGTGCGGCTCGACGACGGCTCGGTCGGTGGCGTGCTGTGCCTCGTCAGCGAGACGACCGGACGGGTACTGAGCGAGCGCCGGCTGCGCACGCTCAGCGCGCTGGGCACCAGTCTGGCCGCGCTGACCGAGCGGACCGGGCCGGAGTTCGGTGCCGAGGTGTGCCGCCTGCTGTCGACCGAACCCGCAGACGTACCGTTCGCACTCTTCTACCTCGACGGTGTGCTGGCCGGCGTGTGCGGCGTACACGAGAAGCAGCTGCGACGGCCGGCGATGCCAGACCCGTTCGCGGACAGCCTGCCCACGACGGAACTGGTCGCAGATCCGCCCGAGTCCGCGGCCGAGCGGGTGCTGGTGCGGCCGGTACTGGTCGGCGGCCAGCCGGTGGGCGCGTTCGTCTTCGGCGTCAACCGTCACCTCGAGCTCGACCAGCCCTACCGCGACTACTTCGACGTTCTAGCCGACCAGGTGTCGCGCGGGGTCGCGAATCTGCGGGCGTATGAGCACGAGCGCGACCGCGCCGCCCAACTCGCAGCCATCGACCGGGCGAAGAACGACTTCTTCGCCAACGTCAGCCACGAGTTCCGCACCCCGTTGACGCTGATCCTCGGTCCCGCCGAGGACATGCTCGCCGCCGACGACCTGCCAGCTCGCCACCGGGAGCCGGCGCAGGTCATCCACCGCAACGGCCAGCGGCTGCTCAAGCTGGTCAACACGCTGCTCGACTTCGCCGCGATCGAAGCCGGTCGCCTCCGCGCGGCCTACCGCCCCACCGACCTGAGCGCGTTCACCGCCCGGGTGGCAAGCACCTTCCAGGGCGCCGCCGAGCGCGCCGGCCTGCGTCTGGTGGTCGACTGCCCGCCGCTGGCCGCCCCCGTCTACGTCGACCGGGACTCGTGGGAGAAGGTGCTGCTCAACCTGCTGTCGAACGCGGTCAAGTTCACGTTCGCGGGCGAGATCGTGGTGCGGATGCGGGCCGAGCGCGGGTCCGCCGTGCTGACCGTGGCCGACACCGGGGTGGGCATCCCGCCCGACGAGGTGCCGAAGCTGTTCGAGCGGTTTCATCGCGCCGTGGACACGCGCGCCCGCAGCCACGAGGGCACGGGTATCGGCCTCGCCCTGGTGCGCGAACTCGTGACCATGCACGGCGGTGCCGTGGGAGTGGCGAGCGAGCTGGGCGCGGGCAGCACGTTTACGGTCACCGTGCCGTTCGGCACCGGCCACCTGCGGCCCGACAGCATCATCCACCGCGCCATCGACTCCGACCCGCAGGTGGCGCCGCTGTACGCCAGTGAGGTGACCTGGTGGTCCAGTGGCACGGACAGCGGAGAAGCGGGCCGGGAAGGCGGCCACATCCTGGTCGCCGACGACAACTCCGACCTGCGCGACCACCTGGTCCGGCTGCTGTCGCCGTACTGGAGGGTGACGGCCGTGCCCGACGGTGAGGCCGCGCTGGCGGCGGTGCGTGACCGGCCATTCGATCTTGTGCTCGCCGACGTGATGATGCCCCGCCTGGACGGACTGGGCCTGATCGCCCGGCTGCGAGCCGACCCAGCGACCAGCCACCTGCCGATCGTGCTGCTCTCCGCACGGGCCGGCGACCAGGCGTCGGTCGAGGCGCTGGCAGCCGGTGCCGACGATTACCTCATCAAGCCGTTCGCGGCCCAGGAGCTGGTGGCCCGGGTGCGGTCCACAATGGAGCTAAGCCGGCTGCGCGGCCAGCTCATCCGCCAGCTCCGCGCGCTGGCCGACGCCGCGGTCGCCATCGGCGCGGCGCAGTCGACCAGCGAGGTCGCTCGGCTCGCCGCCGAGCATGGGCAGCGCATGGTCGGCGCCGGCCGCGTCGTCGCATCCATTCCGGGTACTCGGCACGAGGTGGACGCGGGCGGTGCCGGACCGGACACACCGTCGTCACCGGTGCCCCTGGTCGGCAGCGGCGGCGCCACGTTCGGCGAGCTGCGGGTGTGGCCGCCGGTGGCCGACGAGTCCGGGCGGGCACTGCTCGCCCAGCTCGGGCGCCTAGTGGGGCTGCGGCTGGAGAACGCCCGGCTGTACGAGGCGGAGCACCGGATCGCCACCACGCTCCAGCACAGCCTGCTGCCTCAGACGCTGCCCGCGGTGCCGGGAGCGATCGTCGCCAGCCGGTACCTCGCGGGCAGCGCCGAGGCGGACGTCGGCGGCGACTGGTACGACGTGATCCCCGCTGGCGACGGCGAGCTGGTACTGGTGATCGGCGACGTCGTCGGCAAGGGCGTGCAGGCGGCCGCCGTCATGGGTCAGATTCGCAACGCGCTTCGGGCGTACGTGCTGGAGGGGTTCGATCCCGGCGCGGCGCTGACCCGCCTGAACCGGCTGCTCGGCTCGGCCGGCCGGCGCGTCTTCGCCACCGCGGCGTGCCTTCGCTTCAACCCGCGTACCGGGCGGATGCGGCTCGCAAGCGCGGGGCATCCATCGCCCCTGCGGATCGATCCGGACGGCGGCAGCGCCCTCCTGCACGACGAGGCGCTCGGCCCACCGGTGGGCGCCATGCCGGAGGCGATCTTCCCCACCCGCGAGGGCCACCTGGACCCGGGTGCGCGCGTCCTGCTGTACACGGACGGCGCCATCGACGATCGGCGCGGCGGCATCGACGCCGGTCTGGACCGGCTGCGCGCCACCGCTACGCACACGTACGACCACGTCGAGGACATGCTCGACGCGCTGCTAGACGAGGCCACTGGCGTGCCCCGGCGAGACGACATCGCGCTGCTGGCGGTCGAGGCCACCGAGATCGACCGGTTCGGGCTGGTGCTGCCCGCCGATCCGACCAAGCTGTCGGTGCTGCGCCGCCGGCTGGAGTCCTTCCTCGTGGCGCACGACGTGCCCGAAGACGAGCGGTTCGACCTCGTGGTGGCGGTGTCGGAGGCGGCGGCGAACGCGATCGAGCACCCGGTCGCCCCGGCCGAGTCGAAGATCGCGGTCCGTGCGGAGATTCGGGGGCCGGAGGTCGTAGCGGTCGTGCGAGACAGCGGGCAGTGGCGGGAAGCGGCCAGCGTGGGGGTCCGAGGCCGGGGGCTGGTGCTGATCGGGGCGCTCGCCGATCTGGCCGTCGACCGTACGGATCAGGGCACGGAGGTCACGATCCGCCGGGTGTTCAAGGACGGCTGAGCCACGGCTGCTCACCGAGGCCCGCGATGTCGAGCACCCGGCGCACCGCGTGCGAGGGCAGTACCGTCATCGCGTCCGGGTACCGGCCGGTGAGCCGGATCAGGGCGTGGATGCCGGCCGAGTCGAAGAAGGTGACGTCGCTCAGGTCGAGCGTCAGCTCGCGGACGCCCTCGGGGGTCGCCGCCTTGTACATGAGGTCGGCCGTAGCCATGTCCACCTCGCCTGTGACCCACACGGTGACATGGTCGCCCGCCTGACTCACCCGGGTGGAGAACTCCTGATCCACGCACTCACCGTTTCACATCGCTTGTCATGCGGCAACCATCGGGGGTGCGGGCGGCGGCGCTAGGGTGGATGCCATGAACGTCCGCGCTCCTCTGATGCCTGGCCAACTCTCGCCATGGCGCCAGGTGCCCGCCCAGATCGCCCGGCCCGAGTACGTGGGCAAGAAGCGTCCCCGCGAGTGGAGCGGCTCGCATGTGCAGACGCCCGAGACGATCGAGAAGATGCGGCTCGCGGGGCGGCTCGCGGCGCAGGCCACCCAGTTGGCCGGCGAGCACTGCAAGCCGGGCGTCACCACCGACGAGATCGACAGGGTCGTGCACGAGTTCCTCTGCGACCACGGCGCCTACCCGTCGACGCTCGGCTACAAGGGCTTCCCGAAGTCGTGCTGCACCAGCCTCAACGAGGTCATCTGCCACGGCATCCCCGACACGACAGTGATCCAAGACGGCGACATCATCAACGTCGACGTCACGGCGTTCATCAACGGCGTACACGGCGACACCGACGCCACGTTCTGCGTCGGCGACGTGTCGGAAGAGGCCAGGCTGCTGGTCGAGCGCACGCACGAGGCGATGATGCGGGGCATCCGCGCGGTCGCGCCGGGCCGCCCGCTCAACGCGGTCGGCAGGGTCATCGAGGCGTACGCGCGGCGGTTCGGGTACGGCGTCGTGCGCGACTTCACCGGTCACGGCATCGGCGAGGCGTTCCACAGCGGGCTGTACGTGCCGCACTACGACAACCCTCAGCTCGATGTGATCATGGAGCCGGGGATGACGTTCACGATCGAGCCGATGATTACTCTGGGCACCCACGAGTACGAGATGTGGCGCGACGGCTGGACGGTGGTCACCAAAGACCGCAGGTGGACAGCCCAGTTCGAGCACACCATCGTGGTGACCGACGACGGGCACGAGATCCTCACCCTTCCGTGACCGCCGACAGACCCGCGGCCCTCCACCCCGATCACCACGCCGACCTCGCCGGCGGCTGGCTGCGTCCTGCCGTCTTCGGCGCGATGGACGGCCTCGTCACCAACATCGCGCTGATCGCGGGCGTGGGCGGCGGCGGGGTATCGTCGCGCAACATCGTGCTGACCGGCGTCGCCGGCCTGGTCGCCGGGGCGATCTCGATGGGCCTCGGCGAGTACACCAGCGTGCGCACCCAGAACGAACAGGTGGCCGCCGAGGTGGCCAAGGAACGGCGCGAGCTCGAACGCTTCCCCGACGCCGAGGCACGCGAGCTGGTCTCCCTCTGGACCCAACGCGGGCTGCCGCGCAATCTTGCCGAGCAGGTCGCCGAGATCCTCAAGCGCAACCCCGACGAGGCGCTGCGCGTGCACGCCCGCGAAGAGTTGGGCGTCGACCCGGAGGAGCGGCCCAGCCCATGGGTCGCGGCGGGCTCGTCGTTCCTGTGCTTCTCCGTCGGGGCGCTCGTGCCGCTCGTGACGTACTTGCTGGGCTTCGACGAGCTCTGGCTCGCGCTGGCGGTTGGCGGAGTGGGACTGTTCGTGGCGGGTGCGCTGGTCGCCCGCTTCACCAGCCGCTCCTGGCTGGGCAGCGGCCTCCGCCAACTCCTGCTGGGCGCGGCAGCCGCGGCAGCAACGTACGCAATCGGCACCCTAATCGGCACAACCGCCCCCCTCTAGCCTGCTCCGCCCCGCTCTCGCCGGGCGGGCGCCCCGCTCTCGCCGGGCGGGCGCCCCGCTCTCGCCGGGCGGGCGCGCGCCCCCTCTGTCCGCCGATCAGTCGAAAATGGTGCTGTGGTGGCTGGTCAGGCAGTGGTGGGTTCGATGGTGACGCGG
>NZ_JAIBNX010000215.1:11023-15075 GCF_026130045.1 Micromonospora sp. CPCC 205371 | reverse complement strand
TCGACGGGCGGGCCGGGGCCGGGGCCGGCGCCGCCCCGCTCACCGCCCGGGAGCGCGAGATAGCGGTACTGGTGGCCGGTGGCCTCGCCAACCGGGTGATCGCCGAGCGCCTGGTGCTCTCCGAGCGCACCGTGGAGACGCACGTGCGCAACCTGCTCAGCAAGCTCGGCCTGACCAACCGCACCCAGGTGGCCGCCTGGGCGGCCCGCGCCGGATTACGTACCGGGTCTGCGTGGAAGCACTGAGGCCGCGGGCGGCCGCCCGGCCGAGCATGGTCGCATGACCATCGACAGCACCACCACCCGGCCGGCGATCGCCGCTGGGCGGTACACGATCGACCCGTCCGGCACCACCGTCCGCTTCGCGGTGAAGGAGATGTGGGGCCTGGTCACGGTTCGCGGCACGATCGGCGTCACGGGCGGCGCGATCGTGGTCGCCGACGACCCGGCCGCGTCATCGGTGCGCGTGGCGCTCGACCCGGCCAGCTTCGCCAGCGGCAACAAGCGCCGTGACAAGGACGTGACCGGCAAGAACTTCCTGGACGCGGCGGCGTACCCCGAGATGGGGTTCACCAGCACCCGGGTCGCCTACGGCCGTGACGGCTGGACGATGACCGGCATGCTCACCACGCACGGGGTGACCGCACCGGTGACCCTGCGGCTGGTCGAGGGGCGTGCCACACCCGACGGCTGCGCGTTCACCGCCACGGCCGTGGTCGACCGCACCGCACACGGCGTCTCCAAGGCGGCCGGCTTCATCGCCCGCGAGGTGACGGTGACGATCGACGTGACGGCCCGGTCCGTGTGAGGCGATCGGTCTGGCTGGGAGCAGGGGCGTGCTACGGCCGGCGGCGTGGGGGCCTTCCCCGCACGGGTTCGTGACCCGCGTACGTCGTGTCGAGCACGCCCTCGCCGCTGGTCAGCCCGGGCAGCTCCCGCTGAAGGCGTGGCACGCTCGCGGCCGGCAGTACCGCCTCGACCGTCACCTCGCCGCCGCGCACCGCGGGCGCCTCGACGGCCGTGCTCAGCCGGCTCAGGGCACCCAGGAGTGCGCCCAGAGTGCCGGCCGGCGCATCGACGCGTACCCGTGACATCGGCTCGCAGACGATCGTGCCGGCGGCGGCCAGCGCCTGACCGAGCACGAGCGGCGTGAGCTTGCGGAAGTCGGCGGCCGTGCTGAGCGGCCCCCGGGTCGACGGCGGCCCGTCCGGGACGCTGTACTGGCTGCGCGTCATCGTCACCACGCAGTCGCTGACCGGCCAGCCGTGCGGCCCGGCGCGCAGGGCCTCCCGTACGTATCCGGCCATGCTGCCGGCGAACTCGTCGAGGTTGCGGTACACGAACAGCGGCACCCCCCGGTAGTCGACGCCCAGCCGGAAGTCCACACCGGACCCTGGCGGCGCCGGGTCCACGCGGAGCCCTATCGTGGCCAGGTACGGGTTTCCGGGCCCGTGCAGCAGCTCGACGGCCTCGCCCGAGGCAGCCGGCCGTTCCAGGTACAGGGGAGTGGCGGCGTGAAACGCCACCTCCACGCCGAAGTCGTCGGCGAGCGTGGCCTGGATGACCTCCTTCTGCACCTCGCCGTACAGCGAGACCGCCAGCTCAGCGCCGTCCGTGCGCACGTTGATGAGCGGGTCCTGTTCGGACAGTTGTGCCAGGGCCGCACGCAACGCCACGTGGTCCTCGTGCCGCACCGGCTCGACCACGGCCTCCAATGTGGGCGGTGCGAAGTGCTGCCTCGCTCCCGGGCCGCCCGACCCGCCGACCGGGTCGCCGACCCGCACGTGGGTGAGGCCCCACAGCTTGCCGATCTCGCTGGCGCGCACCGCGTCGCGCCGCACCCATTCGCCGTCTTCGAAGACGCTGATGGCGGTGACCTTGTCCGGTCCATGGTGGACGCGATCGCGAATCCGGACGGTGCCGGACACCATGCGCACATACGCGATCTTTTCGCCCGCCGCCCCGCGCTCGATCTTGAAAACCGTGCCGCTGACCGGCCCGTCCGCGTCGCCCGTGACCACCGGCAGCAACTCCACGAGCCCGTCCATCAGCTCGGCGACACCGGTGCCCGTGGCGGCTGACCCGGCGTACACCGGGTGCACCAGCGCCCGCGCGGTCTGCGCCGCCAGCTCGCGCCGCAGCACGGCCGGCGTCAGGCGCGCCTCGTCCTCGACGTACGCGGCCAGCAGCGCGTCGTCGTTGCCGGCCAGCGCCTGGATCAGCCGGTCGCGGTCGGGCGGGCACGGCACCGCCCGCGCGTCGCGGGCACCCGGCCGCTCGACCCGCGTCATCGGCACGCACGTGATGCCGAGGCGGCGCTCGACCTCCGCGAGCACGCGGTCCACGTCGGCGCCGCGGCGGTCGGCCTTGTTGAGGAAGAGCAGCGTCGGCACCCGAAGCCGCCGCAGCGCCCGCATGAGCACCCGCGTCTGCGGCTGCACGCCCTCGACGGCGGAGATCACGAGCACGGCCCCGTCGAGCACGCCCAGCACCCGGTCGACCTCGGCGACGAAGTCGGGGTGCCCGGGCGTGTCGATCAGGTTGACCGCCGTGCCGCGGATCGTGAGAGACACGACGGCGGACCGGATCGTGATGCCGCGCTGGCGTTCCAGCGCGAGCGAGTCGGTGCGCGTCGTGCCATCGTCGACACGCCCGGGCGAGTCGATGACTCCGGCCGCGTAGAGCAGCCGTTCGGAGAGTGTGGTCTTACCGGCGTCGACGTGCGCCAGGATGCCAAGGTTCAGAGTGCTGCGGAGCAAACGGCCAACCCCTCGAATCGACGAACAGGTCTTCGATGGAGATGGACGTGGCTCGCATGCCTGCTCCTTCGTCGGGTCGGCGGTCTACACGGTCAGAAAAACAGCCGGCCACCCGGCGCGCAACGGGTTTTACCTGATCGCGTCCAGTTCCAGCACCATGAGCGCGTCGCCGGGTGCGGGCCACACCTGGACCGCCGGTTCGCCCCGGTCCCGCCCCATGTAGTGCGTCAACATGCTGGCGCGGCCGGTGGTGCGGTCCCACACCACCGGCTGGCTGTACAGCAGGCCCACCGCGAGCCGGCCGCCCATGGCCGGGTACAGCGAGCCAGCCTCCTTCAGCTCGATGTAGCCTCCGCCGTCTATGTCATGCAGCGCCGCGAGGCCGTTCGGTGCGGTGCCGCCGCACCAGGTCGGCCCGCATCGCGCCGCCGCGAGCTTCGGGTTCGCGGTCCAGGGCACCCGCTCGCCGGTGACCGCGTTGAGCAGGTCACCCCGGCCCTGCGGCTCGTCCGGGTACGGCGAGCCGGTGTACTTCGACGTCAGCCACGGCCCGTTGTGGGTCAGCCAGTACCCGGTCGAGCCGGGCACGTCGGTGACCGGCCCGCCCGCGGCGGCGACCCGCCGGATCACCACCCCGTCGTAGCCCGTGCCCCGGGGCTCCTCCCACATGACCGCGTCACCGGCGACGCTGAACTTGCCCGGCCCGGTCTCGGTCGTGGCCAGCTTGACGGCGGCGCCACCGGCCACCGGCGCCGACCACAGCTCCCGCGCCGACGAGCCGTTCCGGCGAGCGTCGACGAACCACACCACGCGGTCACCGACGCCTCTGGCCATGAGCAGGCGTGCCTCGGTCAGCCCGGCCGTCACCGCCGACGAGGCCAGCGCGGTCACCGTGCCGCTGGCGGGATGGAACACCGACGGGGCGGGGCTCTCGTCGCTCGGCCGGACGTCCATGACCAGGAAGCGGCCGTCGCCGAGCGCGTCCGCGACCGTATAGTCCGAGCCGTCCGGCAGCTTCGCCGGCAGCCGGTGCACCGCGTCCGGCCATACCCGTTCCGGCGGCGCGAGGTTGAAGAAGTCGGGTATCCGTTCAGGGTTCAGCAGGTGCCCGAAGCGCTGTACCGGTACCGGCTTGAGCTGATCGACCACCGCGACCGTCGCGGCCACGGCGAACACGACGGCGCAGGCGGTCAGGACGGCCGTGCGCCGCTGCCGCCGGCGCGGGCGCCGGCGGCCGGCGGGGAGAAACCCCGCAACCCGGTCGCGGGCCCCCGGGGGGGGCGGGGGCGCGGGG
>NZ_JAIBNX010000215.1:8997-11013 GCF_026130045.1 Micromonospora sp. CPCC 205371 | reverse complement strand
GCGGCCGCGCGGGGGCGGGCGAGGACGGGGGCGGTGGCCCCCCCCCCGCGGGCCCCCCGCCGGCGCACGGCGGCGAGAAACCCGGAATCCGGCTGCGGCGCCGCCGTGGAGGCCGCGGCGAGGGTACTGGTCAGCGTGTACTCCAGCGGCGTGGTCACCGTGCACCCCCGGTCGTGCTGTGCGAGCGGTCCTGCCAGCTCGCGCGCAGCGTCTCCAGTGCGCGGAAGGCGTATCCGCGCACCGTGCTGCGAGAGATGCCGAGCAGAGTGGCGATCTCCTCGTCGGTGTGGAGCTCGTAGTACCGGAGCACCAGCACCGCGCGCTGCCGAGCGGGCAGGTCGGCGAGGGCCCTCCACAGCCCCGGGTCCACCTCGACCTCGTCGAGTCCCGGATCTGCATACCCCCGTTCGGGCACCTCGCCGACCAGGCTTTCCCGCCGGCGGCGCCGCCACCAGCTGATGTGCAATCGGGCCATGGTGGTGCGCACATACCCCTCCGGATCACCCTTGCGCTGCACCCGCGACCAGGCCGCCCCCAGCCGTGCCAGGGCCTCCTGCGCCAGGTCAGCCGCGTCATGCGGGTTCCCGGTGAGCACGTACCCGTACCGCAGCAGAGCCGGCGCCCGCGTCACCACGAACGCGTCGAATGCCGCGTCGGTGTCCCTCATGGCCACCTCCCTCAGACCCGAGGACGCGCGAGGGCTCAGAACTGTTGTGTCAGATCCGCACGATTATTTCGGGCGACGCCGGATTCTCGCCGGTCGGCGTGCGAGCCCATAAACGCGTCGACCGGAACGGTCGTGGTGGTGATACTGCCGGTCGTGGATCGCGTTCCGGTGCTGTGGCTGTGCGGGCCACCCGGCGTTGGCAAGAGCACGGTCGGATGGCGGATGTTCGACCAGCTCAGCGGGGCGGGAGTCGCGGTCGCGTACGTCGATATCGACCAGCTGGGCATGTGCTACGCACCGCCAACCGCTGACGAGTACGCGCCCGACCCGTCGCGCTCCGACCCCGGCCGGTACCGGATGAAGTCGAACAACCTGGCGGAGGTGCTCGCCAACTTCCAGAGCGCGGGCGCCCAGTGCGTCGTCGTCTCCGGTGTCACCGACCCCGACCACGGCGTGGCGGCCGACCGGTACCCGCACGCCGCGCTGACCGTGTGCCGGCTGCGCGGCAGCCACGACGAGCTGCGACGCCGCCTCGCGGGCCGGAGCCGGCCAGGCGACGACGTGGACGGGACACTGAGGTACGCCGACGTCCTCGACCGCGCCGACCACGGCGACCTGACCATCGACACCACCGGCCTGTCGGTCGACGAGGTCATCGACCTCGTCCGCGACCGTGCCGGCGGCTGGCCCGTACTGCCCGCTCACGAGACGCAGGCGGCACCGCGACGCGACCCCGTGCGGGTGCCGGCCGAGATCCTGTGGGTGTGCGGTCCCCGGGCGGTCGGCAAGTCCACCGCCGGCTACCAGGCGTGGGACCACATCAGACGCGACGGCACGGCCGCCTTCGTCGACCTCGACCAGATCGGCTTCCTGCGCCCCGCTCCGGCCGGCGATCCCCGCAACCACCAGATCAAGGCGCGCAACCTGGCCACCCTTTGGCAGACCTACCACGAGATCGGCGCCCGGCGCCTCGTGGTCGTCGGGCCACTCGACGACAATGCCGACGTCGCCGCGTACGCCACCGCGATGCCCGCCGCCACGATCACCGTCTGCCGCCTGCACGCCAGCCGCGACCGGCTCACCGAGCGCGTCATGCTCCGCGGTCAGGGTGGCGGCCCACCGATCGCGGGCGACGACCTCAGCGGCCAGCCCGCGGCCGTACTGGAACGCGTGGCCGGCGAGGCGGTGGCGCAAGCCGAGGCGCTAGACCGCGCGGACGTCGGCGACCTGCGCGTCGACACCGACGCCCAAACCCCCGACGACACCGCCGCCACTCTCCTCGCCGCGGCCGCCGCGGCCGCGGCCGCTCCCCCCCCCGGGGCAGGGGGAAACCACGACGCTCTGTCTCT
>NZ_JAIBNX010000215.1:0-8987 GCF_026130045.1 Micromonospora sp. CPCC 205371 | reverse complement strand
GACGCCCCCGCCCCCCCCCCCCCCCCAACCCCCCCCCCCCCCCCCCCCCCCCCCCCTCCCCGCGCCCGCCGCGCCCGCGGCCGCTCTCCTCGCCGATCAAGGGCAAACGCACGTGGTTTGATCTCTTTTCCGCGTGCATTCGCCCTTGATCGATGCGATGTTCCTTGATCGACGTGTCGGCGCGGGGCCCCGGAACGCTCAGCAGGTGGAGTGGAAGAGGCCGCCGACGGGCTGGGTGGCGGCCAGATCGTTGTACATCTGGACCGCCTCGACCGTCTCGGCCACGTGCACCGTGACGCCGCGTTCGTCGAGGAGCGCCAGCGTGCGCGGGTCGATCTCCAACTGGAGCTGCATCCCGCGCGACAGCACGACGACCGTGGCACCGTACGAGAGAAGCTCCTCGACGTCGGCGGGCTGGATGCCGGGGCGGTGCTGGGTGCCGGTCTCGGACCAGTCCCACGGCCGTCCTCCACCCGGGTACAGCTTGAAGTCCTTGCCCGGCGAGAGCCCTTCGACGTCCATGCGACCCCACGAGATCGCGAGGACGCGCGGCGACACCTTGCGGTCATCCGTCATGGCGACTCCTTCCGGCTAGACCGTACCGGTTTCGCCGTAGACCGAGCGCCGTTCCGCGATATGACCGGTCGCGCACGACGAGCCACTCGATGGCGCACCGCAGGTCTGGGTAGTACGAGGAATTTCGACACGCCGGGCGACACGCCGATTTCGCGTGGGATCGAGGAAGTTTGATCTAGTGCTGGCGTTCGAGAATGGGTGCATGCTCGACGTCGACGTGTTGGCCCAGGCTCGTGACCTGGCCGCCAAGTGCGCCGACGCGGGTGTGTGGTCGTTGCCAGACGCGGATCTTCTGGCTGTGCTGGACACCGCGCACGCCTTGGAGCAGCTCGCCGCGACGGTCAAGCTGCACGCGGTGCGAGAGGTCGACGCGCGTGGGATACCGGCGTCGCAGCACGCGACGAGCGCGACGGTGTGGTTGCGACACCGGCTGCGGGTCGACGTCGACGTGGCGCGGCGGTCGGTGGAGTTGGCGCGCGAGGTGGAGCGGCGGCCCGGGTTGGATCAGGCGCTGGCCAGCGGCGCGGTGTCGGTGGCGCAGGCGCAGGTGGTCGCCACCGCCATCGGCAAGCTGCCAGACCGGCTCACGCCCGACTTGGTCGACGCCGCCGAGGCGGTGATGCTCGGCTGGGCCCAGGATTTCGAGCCGAAGGCGATGCGGCAGCTCAGCACGGGCCTGCTGGCATACGTGGCGCCGGAGTTGGCTGACGAGACCGATCGGCGGGCGATCGAACGCGACGAGAAGCGGGCTTTGCAGACGCGGGCGTTCACCCTGTCCAACCAGGGAGATGGCCGCTACCGGGTCAGCGGCTGGCTCGACGCGGAGGCGGCCGCGACGGTCACCGCCGCCCTCGACCCGTTGTGCCGGCCCAGCGGTGACGAGCGGACCCCGACACAACGCCGTGCGGATGCTCTGGTCGACGTGTGCGAGTTCGCATTGGGCACCGAGCGGCTGCCGGACAACGGCGGTGACCGGCCCCAGGTCGTGGTGACTGTGCCGTTCGACGTGGTGCGTGACGAGCTGGGTGTGGGGCAGTTGGACTCCGGCGACCGGCTCAGCCCAGAGCAGGTGCGCAAGCTGGCCTGCGACGCCCGGATCGTCCCGATGGTGCTGGGCGGCGACGGGCAGGTCCTGGATGTCGGGCAGGCCCGTCGGCTGTTCACCGGGCCGCTGCGCCGCGCGCTCGTGGCTCGAGACGGCGGGTGCGGCTTTCCCGGCTGTGATCGGCCGGCCCGCTGGTGTCATGGCCACCACATCAAGGCGTGGACCGCCGGCGGGGCGACCGCCCTCGACAATGCCGCCCTGCTCTGCGGCCATCATCATAGGGTCATCCACCAGGGGGAATGGGAAGTCCGGATGGCCGCCGACGGCCGTCCGGAGTTCATCCCACCCGCCTACCTCGACCCCGAGCGCCGGCCCCGCCGCAACACCTTCACGCTCCGCAGATAACGAATTCCGTTAGTGGTGGTGGCCGTGGCGGCCGAGGGTGTCCGCGGGGGTTGCGCCCGGGCGGGTCCACTGTGGCACGGGGCGGCTGGTCGGGCCCCAGGTGGCATTTCCGTCGGCGTCCGAGCGCCAGTACCAGCACGCGTTGCGCCCCTCGGGCCAGCCCTCGGGGTTGTCCTCCCACGCCTCGCCGCGGCCGTAGGGCGTCATGTCGAGTAGGGCGAATGATCCGTTGATCGGCTCGTTGCCACGGTCCGTCGTGGCGTAGGTGAGGAAGACGCGGTCGCCGTCGCGCAGGAAACAGGTGATGTAGCCCATTTCCCCGCCGACCGGTGCCGCCACGCCGCGCACCGAGTACCAGGGCTGGGTGTAGCCCATGAACTCGACGTACGGGGCCACCTCGTCCCACCGGCCCGTGGTCACGATGGCGAACGAGACGCCGCGGGCGTTGAGGTAGACGGCGTCCTTCATGTGCCAGGCCGCCCAGGTGCAGCCCTCGCACTGCCCCTGGTGCGGCGCGCCGTCGTGCCACATGTGCTTGTAGACCACGAGCTCCTCGCGGCCCTGGAAAAGGTCCAGGAACGGGACCGGGCCGTCGGGGCCGACGACCTCGACCGTCCCGTCGAACTCCACCATCGGCAGGCGGCGGCGGGCGGCGGCGATGGCGTCGCCCTCGCGGGTGTGGGCCTTCTCGCGGACCAGAAGCTCGTCCCGGGCGGCCTGCCAGGTGGCCAGGTCGGCCACGGGCGGGCGGCCGGGCAGTGCGGTGTTCGGAACGTCCGGCGTGATCGTCAAGGTGTCCTCCGCGTGTCTCGTTCCAGGGCAGCGTCGACCGGATACGGCGGTCACGAGTACAGACGAACGGCGCGGCCAGAACTCATCGCTGCCTAGCCCTGCGAAGTTAGGCGGCGCGGCGGTCGTCGTAGCGGGCCTCGACGGGGCCGGGGAAGCCGCGGATCAGGCGTAGGCGGGGTGGGGCGGCCGGCTCGGCCGCGGGCTCCGGGTCGAAGGTGGCGCGCCAGCGGGACCCGCTCGCGGGCGGTTCGCTTGGGGCGGCGCCGCGCCGCGAGAGGTACAGGATAATCGTGTAGCCGGCCGCGATGATCGTGTGGCTGAGGACGCGTGCGACGTCGACGCGGCCGCTGATCAGGTCGTTGACGGTCAGCAGGGCCAGCACAGCGACGAACGCGGTCAGGGTTGGGACGATGCCGGTGGGGCGGGTGCGGCGCAACGCTATCCACGCGAAGCCGGCGCCGACGGCGACGTTCCATGCCGCCGACTCGTGCCACAGGTGGCCGGCGGGCTGGCCGGCGGTGCTGTGCAGGTGTGCCGCGGCGGCGAAGCCGCTGATCTGGGCCGCGCCGAGCAGGAACTGTGCGACGCCGAGCGCACCGAGCAGCACCCGTAGGACCGGCACGAGACGGCGGCCACGCGGCCGGGCGGCCGGCGTGGGGATATTCGCCAGGATTGTACTGGTAAGGTCGATGTCGTCCGGTACCACAGAGGTGCGCGCAAGCCGGGTGACCTGGGCGGCCGCCTCGAACCAGGTGGCGCAGTCCACGCAGCTGGCCAGGTGCGCGTCCGCCGCGGGGCGCTCGGCCGGGTCGTCCTCACCGTCCAGCCGCGCCGACAGCGATTCCCGGAAGTCATCACACCTCATGACTGGATTGTCGGTCATCATGCGTGTCTGGTTCCCGGCGCATCTGCGCGAGAAGAGCAGGCCAGCCTCCTAGGATGCCATACGGGTGGTGGCACCACCCGACGGTGGCGCGGTCGCTGCTCTGGTCGCGGCCGTCGAGCAGCACGCGCCCGACCTGCCCGCCGACAGCGCAGACGACCACCGGCGGGTGCGCGCGGTGCTGGCGTACCTCCAAGGCTGACCCCCTCCACTTGAGCGCTCGCTCAAACGCGTGCTACCTTGCGCTTTGAGCGAGCGCTCAAGGAGATGGGGTGGTGTGATGGCGCGCTGGATCTTGGCCGGCCTGGTGGGGCTGTTCGGCGTGGTGGTGTTCGTCCTCGCCGTCCGTGACGGTCGGGCCGACAGCGCGTTGCTGTTCATCGGGCTGCCCGTGCTGCTGGCCATCGCGCTGGTGCTGATGCCGGGGCGCACCACGCACGGCCGGGTGTTCTCGGTGACGACCGTCGGCCTGCTGCTAGCGGCGGTCGCCCTCCACGAGGGCGCGATCTGCGTCGTGCTCGCCGCCCCTCTCGTGTACGCGGTCGTGCACGGCGCCGTGGCGCTCCTGAACTGGGCCGAGCGGCCCGAGAAGCGATACGCGCTGCTGCCGATCCCGTTACTGCTGGTGCTCGCCCTGGAAGGCACGGGCGTGCGGCTGAACCCCGAGCAGGCGGTGACCGTGACCCGGATGGTCGCGCTGAGCCCCAACGAGGTGGCGCGGCGGCTGACGGACGGACCCGGGCCGGCGGCGGTGCGGTCGGTGCCGCTGCGGATGCTCGGCGTGCCGCTGCCGGAGCGGGTCGAGGGGAGCGGGCTCTCGGCCGGCGACCGCTGGATGTTCCACTACCCGGGCAGCGCGCACGGGTCGGGCGGCCACACCATCACCGAGGTGGCCGCGGCGGCGCCGGGGCGGGTCGAGTTTCGCGTCGTCGAAGACTCCGCCATCACCGCGCGCTGGCTGGTCTGGCGCGGCGCCACCGTGCGGTGGAAGGCGGTGGGGGAGCGCACCGAGGTGCGACTGTCCATCGTGTACACCCGCCGCCTGGACCCGTCGTGGTACTTCGGCCCGGTACAGCAGGTGCTGATGCGCGAAGGCGCCGGCTATCTGCTCGACGCCTTGGCGCTGCGGTGACCGATCCGGGCGACATTACCGCGGCGCGGTACCTCTGCCTGATCGTGCCGGCGATCGTCGCGCTGGCGCGATGGCGGCCGGGTCGCGACGGCGCCGCCGCGCTCCTGGCCTTTGTCGCGGCGGCCGTGGGCATCGCGGCGCTGGGCGAGGTGGCGCGGTTCGCCGGGTGGTACGGGTTCGCGGCCGTCGACGGCGCGTTCCGTGGCCTGCCGGTGGACCTCTGGCTCGGCTGGGCGGCGCTGTGGGGCGCGATTCCGGTGCTGTACCGGCGGTTCCTGCCGCTGCCGCTGGCGCTCGGTCTGCTGCTGTGGCTCGACGCGGTCGCGATGCCGGCCCTCGACCCGCTCGTGCGGCTCGGCCCCCACTGGCTGATCGGTGAGACAGTCGGCCTGCTGTTCGTGGCACTGCCAGCGCAGCTGCTTGGCCGCTGGACCGCCGACCGCCGTCACCTCGGGGCGCGCACCGTGCTGCAGGTCGCCGTGTTCGCGGCGGTCACGCTGTGGCTGGTGCCCAGCGTCGCGTTCGAGATGGGCGACGGCTCGTGGGCGCATCTGACCGGGCTGCCGCGTCCGGCGCTGCTCGTGCTGGCGCAGGTCGGGCTGCTCGTCGCCGCGCCCGCCCTGATGGCGGTGCGCGAGTTCGCTGTCCGGGGCGGCGGCACACCGTACCCATGGGACCCACCGGTGCGGTTGGTCACCACCGGCCCGTACGCCTATGTCGCCAACCCGATGCAGCTCAGCGCCGTCGCGCTGCTCGTCCTGCTCGCCGCCGGCACCCGCAGCGCCACGCTAGGAGCGCCGGCGCGGCCGCCCGCCGCGTTCGGCGCGGGCGTCGCGCGCCCGCCCGAAACCCACGACCTCGAAGGCAGGCACGGCGAACGGTGGCGCGAATACCGGCGGTCCGTGCGGGATTGGCGTCCGCGCTTGACGCCGTACCGTGCCGGCCCGCCCGCGGTGCTGTGGCTCGACGAGGGGTGCGAGGCCTGCCGCGGCGTGTGGCGCTTCTTTTCGCGGCGGCGCTCGCGCGGCCTCACGCTGGCACCCGCGCACGAGCACCAATCGCCGCTCAGGCGATCCCTGTACGCCGACGGCGGCCACGAGGAACGGGGGGTGGCCGCCGTCGCGCGGGCGTTGGAGCACCTCCACCTAGGCTGGGCCACGGTCGGATGGTTACTGCGGCTGCCCGGCGCCGGGTGGCTTGCGCAACTCGTCACCGATGCGATGATTGCGGCACCGCACGTGGCGACGGCCGGAAACAGCGCACGGGGGAGCGGATGTCGAACGACACCAAGCAGCGGCTGCTCGACGGCGCGATAGACGCGATCCGCACCCACGGCATCGCGGGTGTCTCCGCCCGCACCATCGCGGCCTCCGCCGGAGTCAACCAGGCGCTCGTGTTCTACCACTTCGGCAGCGTCGACGAGCTGCTCACCGCCGCCTGCACCGTCAACACGGAGGCGCGTGTCGAGCGGTACGCCGAAGCCTTCGCCGAGGTCGGCTCGCTGCGCGAACTGCTCGACGTCGGCCGCACCCTGCACGCCGAGGAGCGCCGGCTCGGCAACGTGGCGGTGCTCGCCCAACTGCTCGCCGGCGCGCAGGCCGACCCGAGGCTGGGCGCGCCCGTCGCCGCCGCGCTGCGGCTGTGGATCGACGAGATCGAGCCGGTACTCAGCCGCCTGCTGGCCGGATCGCCGTTCGCGGACGTCGCCGACGTGCCGGGCCTGGCGCGTGCGGTGTCGGCGGCGTTCATCGGGCTGGAGCTGTTCGAAGGCGTGGACCCCGACGGCGCGCGGCAGGCGCTGGACGCCCTCGAACAGCTGGCGGTGCTCGTCGAGGTCGTCGACGAACTGGGTCCGGTCGCCCGCCGCGCCCTGCGGTCCAAGGTCACCCGCGCCTCCGCCCGCCGCTGACTCGCTGGCCACGGCCGGTACGCTTCCATGTCCGAGCGGCTTGAAAGGCGGGACATGGCTGACGACGAACTCCGGTGGGACGCGCTGGTGCACCCCGATCCGGCTCCGGCCGGGTACACCGCGTTGGCGCTCGCGCCGGACCCGTCCGGCGGGCTGCCGCTGGTGCCATGGCTCGGCGTCGCTGGTGCCGACGCTGCCTCCTGGGCGGCGACGGCCGGGCCCGACACCGGGTCGCTGCTGCCCGAACAGGCCCGCGGCTGGTACGTGCGGCCGGGGTTGCGCGGCCACCGCCTCGGCATCGACCCCCCGGCCGGGCTGGACTGGTCGACGGCGTTCCACACCACATCCGTCACGGCTGAGGGCGCGCTGCTGCGGGTGACCGCCACCGACGACGCGGCCCGGCTGGCACTCTCGACCGAGGCCGAGTCGCTGCCCGGTGGAGCGCTGCGACTGCGGCACACCGTCACCAACACCGGCGACTCACCGTACCTTGTGGACGGTCTGGAGGTCGTGCTGCCGCTGCCCGAGCATCTGACCGAGGTGCTCGACTTCACCGGCCGCTGGGCGCGCGAGCGGGTGCCGCAGCGGCACGAGCTCACCGACGGGCTGTACCTGCGCGAGAACCGGCGCGGCAAGACCGGCCTCGACGCGGCGACGATGGTCGTCGTCGGCACGCCCGGCTTCGGCTTCGAACGCGGCGAGGTCATCGGCGTACACGTGGCCTGGAGCGGCAACAACGTGTACCGGGTGGAGCGCAGCGGCGCCACCCCGGCCACCGCCGGCGGGGGCGAGCTGCTGCTGCCCGGCGAGATCGTCCTGGCGCCCGGGGAGTCGTACAGCTCGCCGTGGGTGCACGTGGCCGCGTCGCGCGACGGGCTCGACGGGCTGGCGGCCGCCTTCCACGGGTACCAGCGGTCGTTGCCGGCCCACCCGAGCGGCCCGCGCCCGGTCAACCTCAACGTGTGGGAAGCCGTCTACTTCGACCACGACCTGGCCCGGCTCCGCGAGCTCGCCGACATCGCCGCCTCGATCGGTGTCGAGCGGTACGTGCTGGACGACGGCTGGTTCCGGGGGCGGCGCGACGACAACGCCGGGCTCGGCGACTGGTACGTGGACGACGCCGTCTGGCCCGACGGGCTCGCCCCGCTCATCGACCACGTACGCGGGCTCGGCATGGAGTTCGGCCTGTGGTTCGAGCCGGAGATGGTGAACCCGGACTCTGACCTGTACCGCCAGCACCCCGACTGGATCCTGTCCGCGCGCGGGCGCACGCCGATGCTACAGCGCCAGCAGTACGTGCTTGACCTGTCGCGCCCCGAGGTCGTCGACTACCTGCTTGAGCGCATCGACGCCATACTGTCCACATACGACATCTCGTACATCAAGTGGGACCACAACCGCGACCTGCTTGAGGCCGGCTCGTCGGCCCGCGCCGGCGCGCCGGCGGTACACGGCCAGACCCTCGGGTTCTACCGGCTGCTCGACGAGCTGCGTGCCCGGCACCCCGACGTCGAGTGGGAGTCGTGCGCGTCCGGCGGTGGGCGGGTCGACATCGGCGTACTGGAACGCGTAGAGCGGGTATGGACCTCCGACATGACCGACGCCAAGTCGCGGCAGGCCATCCAGCGCTGGACCGTTCAGCTGGCCGCCCCCGAGTACCTGGGCGCGCACATCGCGTCGCCGGAGTCGCACCAGACCGGCCGGGCGTTCCCGCTCGACTTCCGTGCCGCGACCGCCCTCTTTGGACACTTCGGCATCGAGTGGGACCTGACAAGCACCAACGTCGACGAGCGCGCCGCGCTGGCCGAGTGGATCGACATCTACAAGACCCACCGCGACCTGCTCCACACCGGCCGGGTGGTCCGCTTGGACTCGCCCGACCCGGCGGTGTGGATGCACGGCGTCGTGGCGGCTGATGGCCGGCGGGCGCTGATGGCCCACGTGCAGATGGACGAGTCCGCGTCGGAGCGGCTGCCGCACCTGCGGGTGCCGGGTCTGGCACCGGGCCGGTACCAGGCACGCTGGCTCAGGCCGGTGGCGCGCGTGGGCGTGTACCCCGGCGCCATCGACTCGGTAGGCCCGGTGGGCGACGCGACGGTGGACGCCGAGGTCCTCTCCGTCAGGGGCCTCCCGATGCCCCGCCGCGCCCCCCACACGGTGACCCTCGTCGCGATCACCCCAGCCTGACCTCCCGCGCCGCGCCGGCGCACCGGCGCGCCGGCGCACCGGCGCACCGGCGCACCGG
>NZ_JAIBNX010000214.1:4489-15102 GCF_026130045.1 Micromonospora sp. CPCC 205371 | reverse complement strand
GCCCAGCGGCCCAGCGGCCCAGCGGCCCAGCGGCCCAGCGGCCCAGCGGCCCAGCGGCCCAGCGGCCCAGCGGCCCAGCGGCCCAGCGGCCCAGCGGCCCAGCTGCCTGGTGGCCCGGTGGTCTGGTGGCCCAACGGCCTGGTGGCCCAGCCTGGTGGCCCAGCCTGGTGGCCCAGCCTGGTGGCTCGGCCTGGTGGTCCGGCCTGGTGGTCCGGCCGGCTCGGCGGCCGGGGCAGTGCGGCGGAGGGCGGCTTCGGACGGCACGGGTGACGCGTTGACCGAGAATCCTGAGATCTGGCCGGCACGCCGGCGGTGCGGTGGGTGGGACTTTGATCGTGGCTGAGACCGCGACTGCGGAACCTTGTCCGACCCGCGCCGGATGCCGGGGCCGCCACCAGCACACGTCACCTGGTGTTCATGCCGGGTTCAGGGTGGTGTCGCGGGCTGGCGAGTGGTGGGCGTTTGCATCCCCTCGTGACGATCTCCGCGATACGCATCAAGGCTGTAGCCTCCTTGGCCGCGCTGGTGTCGGTGCTGCCGGCGACCGCGGCGGCGGGCAAGCCAGTTCACGCGCCCACGCTGTTGGGTAGGGCGTTGTTGTCGGCTACCGACTATCAGCCGGGGCCGGTTTCCGGCACCTTGCTCGCCCCGACGACGGTCAACGGCGTTACGCCGCCTTTTCCGGGCCAGCCGATCCCCGGGTTTTCCGCCGTGATCCCGGCGCGAGCCGGTGACCAATCGGGGAAGCGGCTGCTCGCCATGCCCGACAACGGGTTCGGCGCCAAGAATAATTCTGCCGACTTCCTGCTGCGTGCCTACTGGATCCGCCCCGACTATCGTACCGGCGACGTAACTGTGGACGGGTTCCTGAGCTTCCGCGACCCGGACCGCAAGGTGCCGTTCCCCATTGTCAACGAAAATACCGCCGACCGGCTGCTGACCGGTGCCGACTTCGACATCGAGTCGCTGGCCCGGGACGCGCGGGGCGACCTGTGGATCGGTGACGAGTTCGGCCCGTACCTGATCCGCACAGACCGGACGGGCAAGGTGCGGCAGGCGCCGATCCCGTTGCCGGATGGTGGCAAGTCACCGCAGTCGCCGGACCTGGCGCCCGGTGAGACGCCGACGGTGCCGGCCAGCCGGGGCTTCGAGGCGATGGCGGTGAGCAAGGACGGCTGGACGCTGTATCCGATCCTGGAGGGCGCGCGCACCGACGACCCTGACCAGCGTCGCCGGATCGTCTACCAGTTTGACGTGCGCGCGGGACGGTACACGGGGCGCACGTGGTCTTTCCGGGTCGACGATCCGTCCCTTGTGGTCGGTGACGCGGCGGTGCTGGACGGCAAGCGGCTGCTGCTCATCGAGCGCGACAACGGCATGGGCCCGACCGCCGTGGTCAAGAAGCTGGTGGTCACCGAGCTTGGCAAGGCCGACGCGCTGACCCGGCGCACGGCTGTCGACCTGCTCGACATCGCCGACCCGCGCGGAGTGTCGACGCCCGCGCGGCCGGGGGAGTACGGCGTGGGTCCGGTGTTCAAGTTTCCGCTCCAGTCGGTGGAGTCGGTGCTGCCGCTCCACGGCGACAAGGTGCTGGTCGCCAACGACAACAACTTCCCGGGCAACGACGGCCGCATTCCCGGCCGGGCCGACGACACCGAGCTGATCGTGCTCGACGTGCCGGGCCTGCGGTAGCGCGAACGAGCGGCGCGGGCCGGGTGCCCGCGCCGCTTCCGGAGCCGGTCAGCTCTCGATGCATGTTCCGGTCTGGCAGTTGCTGCGGATGTTCCACCTGCGCGCGTAGTCCTGGAAGAGCCAGAAGGACCAGTTGCCGCTGTCGGATACGAAGTATTGGAAATACCGGCCGGACAGCCCGCCGTACTCGCAGGCATTGCCGGTGCCTTGGTCGGGTATCTCGGCCCGTTCGCACCAGATACTGGAGTGATTCGCCGCATACCATGTCCGCGGCCCGACCCGGCCGTCGACCGCCAGCAGTTGCTGGTTCCAGTCGCGGTGGTCGTCCACGTCCTGCCAGAGCCTCGTTTTCGCGGCGGTGTTCGAGCCGAACTGGCCGTCGACGAAGCTATCTCCGATCCCTCCGCCGACGTTGTCGGCCCAAAGAACGGCCTGCCAGAACCGGATCAGATTCCGTTGGGTGGTGCATCCACTCTGGCACAGCGTCGGGTTGTTTCGCCAATAGAACGGGTCGGAGGCGACGGCGGTACCGGCAAGCCCGATAACCATCGCGACGACGACCACGATTCCCACCACGCCCCGCCTGGCCTGAACCTTCCATCTACGCATGTTCTCTCCCCCCGCTCATCTGCGACCAGGGTGGCCGATGGGGGCGAGCCGTTCCAGGTCTTTCGATTGAGCCCGAATGTCCCAGGCAGCGGGCTAGCCCACCGGGCATCAAGGGGGGTAGGCGGCTTGCCACGTCTGGCAGCATGACGTGGAGAACGCCGACACGGACGGGGCTGTAGGCGTATGCTGAAGATCTTTTTCACCAGCGATGACGTGGCCCGCACTCGAATCGCCACCGGGCCAGATCCACTATGGGAACTCGTGTTGAGCGTACACATGCTCCGCGGACAGACCGGCGATCTACTCTTCCGTCATTGGCAGACCGAAACGCGGTCGAAACTGCGGCGGGCAGGCGGAGACCTGTCGGTGCGCCTGCTGCTGGACGTGATTCCCACCATGGGATATTTTCCCGACTTCCTGAACCCGATAGCAGCATTGGAAGGTCTCGATGCCGGCATTCGGGCCGTCAGGTCGACACCGATCCGCACCTTGAGAGCCGAGCTGGCGGCGGTGAAGGTGCCCACCCGCTCCAGCGCCGGCGTCCGGCGACTGGCCTGCGGCGATTCCGATGCGCTGGAGCGGTTCACCACCACCATGAGGAATTACTACGACATCGCCGTCCGTCCGTTGGCTTCGTACATCAACACCGTCGTGCAACGCGACCGAGCGATCCGCGCCCATGCACAGGCCGACAAGGGCGTGGAGGGGATGTTCGCCAGCCTGAGACCCATGATGTCCTGGAACGCTGGCGAGCTCTCTGTGCCAAGCCATCGGCGCCAGGAGATGCATCTTAACGGCCGTGGCATCACGCTCATACCTTCCTATTTTTGTATCCAGCATCCAGTGACCCTTTTGGACAGTCGACTACCACCGGTCCTGATCTATCCGGCTCGGCTGAGCGGCCACCTCACCCCACTCGCGCCCCAGCAGCCATCGCGCAGGCTCGCCGCCCTCATCGGAAACACCCGCGCGGCTGTCCTGCACAACACCATCGCCGGGGCCACAACAAGCGACATCGCTCGCCAGGTGGGCATCGCGGCGGCCACCGCGAGCATCCATGCGACGGTGCTCCGCGACTGCGGACTCATCACCAGCTTCCGCGACGGGAACCGGATGATCCACCGCATCAGCCGCCTCGGATTGGAGCTCATCGGCGAGTAACTCTGTGTGTGACCCCAACGGGTCACCACCAGCCAGCCGCATTGACTACGATGGATCACCTTGGGGAGGTGGTTCCATGCGCAGGTGTGCGCTTGTCGCAGTACCGCTGCTGGTGATGGCGCTCGGATCTGGAGGGTCGGCCGTTGCTGGCGCGGCGCGGACGCCGCAAGCCGCAGTGGACACCGCGGCGCCCGCCGGGTGGGTGACCACGTGGGGCGGCAGTGCGATGGCGCCGTCGGCGCTGGTGTCGTCGGTGCAGGAGCTCGACGACCAGACCGTGCGCAATATCGTCTATACCTCCGCGGGCGGTGGTGAGCTGCGCATCCGGGTGAGCAACGCGTTCGGTGACCGGCCCGTGCGGATCGGCGCGGCCACCGTGGCGCGCCAGCTGCGCGAGGCGGAGGTCGACGCGACGACGCTGCGCGCGCTGACGTTCGGCGGGCGGCCGGGCGTGCGGCTGCCGGCCGGTGGCCAGGCGCTCAGCGACCCCGTCCGCATGCCGGTGCCCGCGCTGAGCAACCTCGCCGTGAGCCTGTACCTGCCGGAGGCAACCGGCCCCGCGACCTACCACCAGGACCCGCAGCAGGACAACTACTTGGCGTCCGGTGACCACGCCGCGGACGCCGGTGCGGCCGCCTTCGGCACGAAGGTGGGCACCTGGTTCTTCGTCGACGCGGTGCAGGTGCGTGGTCGGGCGCCCAGCACGATCGTGGCGGTCGGCGACTCGATCACCGACGGCACCTCCGGCCAGTGGAACGCCAATACCCGCTGGCCGAACTATCTGGCTCGGCGGCTGGTCGAGCGATACGGCCAGGCGGCGCCCGCGGTGGTCGACGAGGGCATCGCGGGCAACCGCATCCTGAACGATTCCACGTGTTTCGGCGTCAACCTGCTCGACCGGCTGGAGCGCGACGTGTTCAGCCAGGCGGGCGTGCGCACCGTCGTGCTGCTGGAGGGCATCAACGACCTGGGCTTCAGCCAGACCGACAACAGCGGCTGCACCGCGCCGAACACCGAGGTCAGCGTCGCGCAGCTCATCGCCGCGTACCGGCAGATCGCCGCCCGCGCGCACGCGCGCGGCCTGAAGATCTACGCCGGCACGCTGATGCCCGCGCAGGGCTTCTCGTATTGGAACGACGCCGCCGAGCGCAAGCGGCGCGAGGTGAACGCGTGGATCCGCGGGTCGGGCGCCTTCGACGGCGTCGCCGATTTCGCGACCATCATGGCGTACCCGGGCCGTCCCGAGCTGCTCGATCCCAAGTACGACAGCGGCGACCACCTGCACCCCAACGACGCCGGATATGAGGCGATGGGCCGGGAGGTGGCCCGAATCCTGACCGCAGAGTGACCGGTTGGTGACTTGACACGGGTCGGGGTGCGGGCGAGCCTCGATCCATTGAATTCGATGCGTTGACGTCAGGAGACATAATGCCTCGTTCGGCGTTCCGCCGCGGCCTGACCGCCGTCGGCGCGGCCGTGATCCTAGTCCTGTCACTGGGCACCAGCGCGTCCGCGCACGGGCGCGACTCCGGCCGGCTCTACGTCCCGCCGCCGAACCCGGCCGCGGTCACCCACATCGCTGACCTGGCCAAGTCCGGCAAGATCCGCGACGCCTTGCTGCTGGCCAAGATGGTCAGCAACCCGCAGGCGGTCTGGTTCACCGGCGGCACGCCCGCCGAGGTCAAGGCCAAGGCCCGCAAGACCGTCGCCGCCGCGGCCAAGCAGCACGCGATACCGGTGCTGGTCGCCTACAACATCCCCTTCCGCGACTGCTCGCTGTACTCCGCCGGCGGCGCGCTGAACACGGCCGAGTATCTGGCGTGGATCGACGCGTTCGCAGCCGGCATCGGCAAGAGCAAAGCGATCGTGCTGCTGGAGCCCGACGGGCTGGGCATCATCCCGTTCTACACCGACCTCGGCGGCACCCAGGAGTGGTGCCAGCCGAAGGATGCGGCCGGCAACCCGCAGCCCGGCGCGTCGCCCGCGGAGCGGTTCGCCGCGATGAACGGCGCCGTCGACCGGCTCAAGCAACAGCCCGGCGTCAGCCTGTACCTGGACGGCACGCACAGCGGCTGGCTGGGCGCCGGCGACGCGGCTGACCGGCTGGTCAAGGGTGGCGTGCAGCGGGCCGACGGGTTCTTCCTCAACGTCTCCAACTACCAGCCCGACCCGCAGCAGCAGAAGTACGGCACCTGGATCTCGAGCTGTATCGCGTTCGCCAACAACCCCGAAGAGGGCGGCTGGCGGCTCGGAAACTACAGCTGGTGCGCCAGCCAGTACTACCCGGCCGACCCCAACGACTTCAGCACCTGGGGCCTGACCGACCAGTGGTACGCCGACAACCTCGGCACCGCCGTGCCGACCACCCGGTTCGTCGTCGACACCAGCCGCAACGGGCGCGGTCCCAACGACATGTCGGCGTACGCGGCCGCGCCGTACAACCAGCCGGCCGGCGTGGTGAGCACGTTGCGCAACGGCAGCTGGTGCAACCCTCCCGGCCGTGGCGTCGGCCTGCGCCCCACCACGAAGACCGGCGTGCCGCTCATCGACGCATACGTGTGGGCAAAGATCCCCGGCGAGTCCGACGGGAGCTGCGACATCCAGGGTGGCGCCCGCGCCTGGGACTACACCGTCTACAACCCGTGGAACGTGCCGGTTGAGCAACAACGCACGTTCGACCCGCTGTGGGGCCAGGTCGATCCGGCTGCCGGTGCCTGGTTCCGCGACCAGGCGCTCGAACTGGCGAAGCTAGCGAACCCGCCACTGAAGCGATAAACGCCCCAAGGCACGACGGACGCGGCGCGCTCACCGCGCCGGGGCACGACGAACGCGGCGCGCTCACCGCGCCGATCAAGGGCGAATGCACGTGGTTGGATCTCAAAACCGCGTGCATTCGCCCTTGATCCATGCAGATCTCCTTGATCGACGGCGCTGGGTAAGGCGTCGCGGTGACCCGTCAGGTCCGGGGCCATCGGGCCTCGCGCCCGCGGCGGGGGTCCGCGGCCGTGCTCGTGTCCACGCGGACGTTCAGGGGTGCGGGCTGGCCGGGGAGGCCGGTACGATCTGATCGACATTGGACGATCACGCGGGGGTCTCGCATGTCCGACCAGCCGGCGCAGCGCGTGTTTACCCCACCGACTCAGCCCGGCCCCGACACCGTCGCCGACTCGGCGCCGCCGAACCCCGGGCGGATCATCGAGCTGAGCGCCGGATACATGGTGGCGAAGACGCTTTTCGCGGCTGTCGAGTTCGGACTGTTCGCCGCCGCAGGCACAGACGGTGCCACCCCGGCGGAGCTGGCGGAGCGCTGCGGGATTCCCGAGCGGAGCGCTCGCGCCCTCGGTGATCTGCTGGCCGACGCGGGCCTGATGGTGCGCGACAGCGGTCGGTTCCGCAACGCGGCCGACACCGAGGTGTTCCTTGCCGGGCGCGGGCCGGCCGACCTGCGACCCCTGATGCGGTACTGGGACCAGGTCAGCTATCCGGCGTGGGTGCGCGCGACCGAGGCGTTCCGCACTCGGGAGGGCGTGCGGGGTGACCTGACCGAGGAGCAGACCGCGGTTTACGAGGTGGCTGTCGCGTCGATCACCGCGGAGACGGCCGCTGACCTGGCCCGCGAGTACGACTTCAGCGGGCACCGGCGGGTCCTCGACGTGGGTGGCGGGGTGGGCACGTTCGTGGCGCCGCTGCTGTCCCAGTACCCACATCTGAGCGCGACGGTGCTCGACCTGCCCGAGGTGGCCGCGGAGGTCGCGGCCCGCGTGGCGGGCGGACCGCTTGCGGGCCGTCTCGACGCGGTCGGCGCCGACTTCTTCGCCGACTCGCTGCCCCGCGACCATGATGCGATCCTCGTGGCAAACGTGGTGCACCTTTTTCCGCCGGATCGCATCGCCGACCTGTTTCGCAGGCTGCGCGAGGTGGCCGCCCCGGATACACGCCTGCTCCTGGTCGACTGGTGGCGCACCGACGTGGCGCCGCACCCGTCGGCGCGGTTCGGCGCGGGTGAGTTCCTCGTGATCAGCGGGGGAGACCTGTACCAGGTGGACGAAATCGCGCGATGGCTCGGTGAGACGGGCTGGCGGTTCGAGCGGTTGCAGCCGCTGCCGCCGCCGTCGGGCGTGATCGTGGCGTCGCCGGCTTAGGTTCCGATCGCACCGCGTTGGCGGTGGGCGTCGATCAAGGAGAAACGCATCGATCAAGGGCATATGCACGCGGTTTTGAGATCAAACCACGTGCATATGCCCTTGCATGGTGGGCGGGGCGCTTTCGGCTCCTCTACGCCTTGCCCGGGCTGCCACGGACGGCCGCGCGTGCGGCGCCGAGAAGAACGCACCCGAGCTGACGGTGGCGCTGGGCGGTCACCGTGCCGCCGGACTGGCTGACGGTGGCGTTCCAGCCGTTGACCAGGCCCTGGCCCGGCGCCGTGGGCCAGCTCAGCATCCAACCGGACACCGGCAGCGCGCCCGTGTTGGTCAGTGCCGTGACGGTGTCGCGTGGCGTGCCGCCGTCCAGCGCTGTCCGGTGCTGTCCAGCGCTGTCCGGTGTCGCCACCGCCATGCGCCGCTGTGCGCCAACATTCTCCAGGTGCCGGTCGGCACTGAACTCGGGAACGCACCAAGGAGGACTTATGCGCAGATTCCTGGCGGTAGTGGCTGCCCTTGCCGTCGGCGGCCTCACACTGGTCGGTCTGGCGAGCCCGGCGTCGGCTCATAACCCACCCCACCTGATCTCGATCACCGGCAACATGCACATCCTGGATGACGACAACTGGCCGGAGACCGACGATGTTGGCGACCGTTCGTTCAACATCCAGACCTCTGTCGGCTCGACGGCGCCATCCGCCACCGTATCGGCGCAGGGTTGCGTGGATGACGAGGTCCGAGTGGTCGTGTCGTACCGCGTCGATGACAACAACACCTTCCCTGGCTGGGTGTTCGTCACCCCGTCGTACCGGCTCTTCGAGGGCGCCAGTTGCAGCACGACCGATCTGGACGGCACGCTGAACCCGGCCGGATTCTGGGTCGGACCGAACCAGATCGTCAGCCGGGCGAGCGTCCGGGTAAACAACACCGCCGAGGGCGGCGACTGGGCGGACATCACCGTCACCGTGCGGAACACCACCACGGTCTGACGGGGCGGTAGCCAATCGCAACATCGGGTGGGCCCCACGGTTTACGCGGGGCCCACTCCGCTGTCACGAATACGGGGTGCGAGTTGCGCACCTATGCCGACGCGCTGCTGCGGGAATCGACCACCACCGACCCCACGAGGACGTGCGGCATGCTGCGGTGCAGGCGCTGGCCACTGACGGCACAAGCAGCCCTCGCTAGCGCGAGCGTGGCGCTCATCGGTTCTGTACCTGGGCACCCTTGGCAGGGCGAGCAACCCTCTAGAAATGGATCGCCTCTTTGGTTTCGGGACGCTGTTACTTAAGAACCCGTTGACTGATCGGCGGGGCGGGGCGGGGCGGGCGCGGGAGGCGGCGGGCGGGGCGGATGCGCGGCGCGGATGCGAGCGGGCGTGCGCGCCGCGTGGTGTGTGCGGCGCCCTGGCGTACTCGTCGGCTGGTGGTGGCTTTGTGTAGGGCATTGACGAAGGGGTACTGCAACCTTACGCTGACCCATCACTGTCCACGCTGCTGTCGACCTCACCCCACGGAGGCGCCAATGATGGAAAACCGGATAAGACCCAGAAAGCTGGCATCCCGCGCGAAGGCCCTCGGCGTCGGCGCGGTTGCCCTGCTGCTGCTCGGCACCGCGGCGCAGGCGGACGCCGCCGTCCAGGGTGGCGGTGCGGGCAACACCAGTGAGTTCCGCGGCGTCAACTGGGCTGACCCGCGCGACAACTACGCCAGCGACGAGGTGGTCCCCAGCGGGTTGTCGGTGACCGACGACTACCGCACGGTCTACCGCACCAGCCAGAAAATGGTGAAGGGCTTCCGGCAGAACCTTGGCGCCAACACGCTGCGGCTGCCCATCAACCCGTCGAGCGTGGGCACCGCTTGGTGGCGGTCCTACCGGGGGACGATCGACGCGGCTACCGACAGCGGATTCAAGGTCATTGTCAGCTATTGGGAGGCCAACAGCGCCAAGGACGGGTTCGTCGACGACCCCGCCGCGTGGAACAAGATGTGGGACACCGTGGTGCGGCAGTACCGCGACAACCCGCGCGTCTACTTCGAACCCATGAACGAGCCGTTCGGCTATAGCCTCGACGAGTGGGTGTCGGTCACCTCGAAGTGGCTGTCTCGCCACAACGAGGTGCCGCGCAAGCGGGTCGTCATCAGCGGCACCGGCTACAACGACAACGTCACCGGCGTCGGCGCCGCGAAGGAACTGCGCGGCACGCTGCTGTCGCTGCACTTCTACGGGTTCTGGGCCAGCGACACCACGCAGGAGGCGTGGCTCGCCAACCTGAGGCCCCGCATCGGTGACCACGCCAGCCGCACCATCATCGACGAGGCGGGCGCCCCGATGACGATCGGCCTGAATTATGGCGCTAGCGACGGCAACGTCTCCACCGCGTACTTCGCGGCTCTCACCAACACCGCGCGGGCGTTGAAGATGGGCATCGTGTACTGGCCGGGCCTGCGGTTCAACGACTCGTACTCGATCGAGTCGCTCAACCCCGACGGCACGCTGGTCGACAACAGCGCCACCGGCGTCGCCCGGCTGCGCTGGGGCTGGGGCTTCGGTGATACCGAGCCCGTCAACGACCTGCCGCCCGCGCCTCCCGGCGAGCCGCTGCGCGGCGTCGGCTCGGGGCGCTGCGTCGACGTGCCCGGCTTCAGCACGACCAACGGCACCCAGCTCGACCTGTGGGACTGCAACGGCGGCGGCAACCAGTCGTGGGACGCGGCCACCGGCAACGAGCTGCGCGTCTACGGCACCAAGTGCATGACCGTCGGCGGGAGTGGCGGCACCGCGGGTGACCCGGTGATCATCACCGACTGCACCGGCGCCACGTCACAGCAGTGGACCCGCAACGCCGACCAGTCCATTACCAGCGTCGCGAACCCGGGCCTGTGCCTGCAGGCCGCCGGCGGCGGCACCGGCAACGGCACGCAGGTCGACGTCGGCACCTGCAACGGAGCGAGCAACCAGCGCTGGACGCTGGGCTGACACCGAGCGCCCCCGGCGGCCACGGCCGCC
>NZ_JAIBNX010000214.1:0-4479 GCF_026130045.1 Micromonospora sp. CPCC 205371 | reverse complement strand
GTGGCGGCGGGGCGCCCCCCGCCCCCCGCCGGGGGCCCCGCCCCCCCGGGGGTCCTACCGTATGCCCGTGAGTGTTGATCCGGTGGCGCACAACCGCATGGCGTGGGACCTTCAGGTCGAAAGCGGCAACGAGTGGTCGCGTCCGGTCACTCCCGAGACCGTCGCGCGGGCGCGCGCCGGCGACTGGTCCGTCGTGCTCATCGGGTACCGGCCGGTCGACCGGGCCTGGTTCCCCGCCGACCTGTCCGATGTAGACGTCCTCTGCCTGGCCTCCGGCGGCGGCCAGCAAGGCCCGACGCTCGCAGCGGCCGGCGCGCGGGTCACCGTCTTCGACAACTCGCCGCGTCAGCTCGCCCAGGACCAGATGGTCGCGGAGCGCGAGGGTTTGGAGCTGCGCACGGTACTCGGCGACATGCGCGACCTGTCGGAGTTTGGCGACTCGTCGTTCGACCTCGTCTTCAACCCGGTCTCGAACCTGTTCGTGCCCGAGCTCGCACCCGTGTGGCGCGAGTGCTTCCGGGTGCTGCGGCCGGGCGGCACGCTGCTGTGCGGCTTCCTCAATCCCGATGTGTACCTGTTCGACCACGAGGCCATGGATACGCGCGGCGAGCTGGTGGTCCGTCACCGGCTGCCGTACACCGACCTGACCCATATGCCGGCCGAGGAGCGCGAGCGGCTGTGGGGCGCGGGGGCGCCGCTGGAGTACAGCCACACGATGGCCGAGCAGCTCGGCGGGCAGCTCGCGGCCGGCTTCATGATCACCGGTTTCGACGAGGCCCCGCACCAGTCCGACGCCACCGCCGGCTGGCTGCCCGGCTACTACGCCACCCGCGCCCTCAAGCCGAAACCCTAGAGCGAGCGGGCCAGGCGGTCGGCGAGCAGGCGGGTGAAGCGCGGCGGGTCGGCGAGCTCACCACCCTCGGCGAGCAGCGCCATGCCGTAGAGCAGCTCGGCGGCTTCGGCCAGCGCCGGGTCGTCGGCGTTGCCCTCGTGCGCGGCGCGCAGCCCGGTGACGAGCGGGTGCTCCGGGTTGAGTTCGAGGATTCGCTTGGTGCGCGGCAGTTCCTGCCCCATCGCCCGGTACATCTTCTCCAGCGTCGGGGTGATGTCGTGCTCGTCGCCGACGATGCAGGTGGCCGAGGTGGTCAGCCGCGTCGACAGCCGCACCTCCTTGACGTCGTCCTTCAGCTTCTCGCCCAGCCACGACAGCAGTGCCTCGAAGTCGGCCGCCTGCTCCGCGGGAGGCTCGGACCCGTCGAGGTCGACCTTGCCCTTGGCCACCGACTGGAGAGGCTTGCCGTCGAACTCGGTCACTTGCTCGACCCACACCTCGTCGACCGGGTCGGTCAGGATGAGCACCTCGTACCCCTTGGCGAGGAACGCCTCCAGGTGCGGCGACTTCTCGACCATCGCGCGGGACGCGCCGGTCATGTAGTAGATGTCTTTCTGCCCGTCCTTCATCCGTTCGACGTATTCGCGCAGCGACGTCGACTCGGCGGCGGTCGAAGACAGCAGGATCAGGTCGAGCAGCTGCTCGCGGTTGTCGGGGTCTTCAAGCAGACCCTCCTTGAGTACGCGACCGAACTCGCCCCAGAACGTGCCGTACTTTTCAGCGTCGGTTGCCTTGAGGTCCTTCAGCGTGGTCAGGACCTTCTTCACCAGCCGGCGGCGCACGACCTGGATGTGGCGGTCCTGCTGGAGGATCTCGCGCGAGATGTTGAGCGACAGGTCGTGCGCGTCGACGACGCCCTTGACGAAGCGGAGGTACTGCGGGATCAGCGCCTCGCAGTCGTCCATGATGAACACCCGCTTGACGTACAGCTGGACGCCGCGCTTGCCGTCGCGGGAGAAGAGGTCGAAGGGTGCGCGGGCCGGGACGAAGAGCAGGGCCTCGTACTCGAAGGTCCCCTCACCCTTCATGTGGATCGTTTCGAGCGGGTCTGTCCAGTCGTGGCTGACGTGCTTGTAGAACTCGTGGTACTCGTCGTCGCTGACCTCGCTGCGCGGCCGCGCCCAGAGCGCCTTCATCGAGTTGAGCGGCTGCTCCTCGCCGCCCATGCGGATCGGCCACGCGATGAAGTCCGAGTACCGCTTGACGACCTCCCGGATCTTCCATTCCGCGGTGTAGTCGAACAGCTGGTCGTCGCGGTCTTCCGCCTTGAGGTGAAGCGTGACCGACGTGCCCTGCGGCGCCTCCTCGAGCGTCTCGATCTCGTAGGTGCCTTCGCCGGTCGACTCCCAGAACGTGCCCTGGCTCTCGCCGGCCTTGCGGGTCACGAGCGTCACCCGGTCGGCGACCATGAAGGTCGAGTAGAAACCGACCCCGAACTGCCCGATCAGCTCCTGAGACGCGCTCGCGTCGGTCGTTTCGCGTAGTTTGCGCAGCAGCTCGGCGGTGCCCGACTTGGCGATCGTGCCAATGAGCGAGACGACCTCGTCATGGCTCATGCCGATGCCGTTGTCGCGAACGGTCAGCGTGCGCTTGTCCTTGTCGACGTCGATCGCGATGTGCAGGTCAGAGGTGTCGACCCGCAGATCCTTATTGATCAAAGATTCGAGCCGGACCTTGTCGAGCGCGTCGGAGGCATTGGAGATCAGCTCGCGGAGGAAGATGTCCTTGTTCGAGTAGATCGAATGGACCATCAAGTGGAGGAGCTGCCGCGTCTCCGCCTGAAACTCCAGCGTTTCCCTGCTCACCGAGACCCCCTTCTCCGCAAACACGCGACTACCGCCCAAGAGAATAACGGCTCATCGGAAGCAGGCGTTGGAGGACCAGGTCGCGGGCCGGCCGCCAGTCGCGCGGCAGATGGTGGGTCGGCGGAGGGCCGGGGTCGAAGCGCGGGTCGCCGGTGGTCACGACGATCGCGCGGTCGGCCGGGAGGACGGTGACGTGTTGACCGGCCCAGCCGCCCGCGAAGTACCCATGCTCGTCGACCCACATGAAGTACCCGTACGCCCGGCCCTCCGGCGGACCGCCACCGGTCTGCGTGGTGGTCATCTCCCGGGCGAACCCGGGGTCCATGATAGACCGTCCATTGTCGAGCCACAGTGCACCGAGGCTCGCCAGGCTGGCGGCGCTGAGCCGCAGGTGGCCAAAGCCGTAGTTCAGGCCGTCCGGGTCGGCGGGCCAGTGCCAGTCGGTCACGCCCAGCGGGGCGAAGAGCGCGCGGCCGGCGTACCCGGACAGGGAATCGCCGACGAGCCTGGACAGCGCGGCGCCGAACAGATGCGCGCCGCCGTCGTCATATTGAAATCGCGCGCCGGGCGCCGCGATCCGCGGCGCGGCGGCGATCCGCGCGACCCACCGGGTGCGCAGCGCCATGACCTCGTCTATCTCGTACTGGCCACCGGTGTCGCTGCCGCGCGTCATCGTCAGCAGGTGCCGCAGTGTCTGGCCCGCGCTTGGTGTGCCGGCGACTTCCGGGAGCACGCGCTCCACCGGGACGTCGAGCGACGGCAGCAGCCCATCGCGGACCGCGATGCCCGCGAGGGTGGCGACGACCGACTTCGTCACCGAGAAGACATCGGCGACCGCTGGCCCGCCGTAGTGCGCGTCGTGCACGACCTCGCCGCCGACCACCAGCCGGAAGTGGGACGTGTGCGCGAACTCCGGCCGGCTGCGCAGCTCACGATCGATCTCCAGGCAGGTTTCGCGCAGCATCCGGCCAGCCTCCGCCCGCGGGCCCGAGCTCGCCATCGATTTCCCGCGTAGATTCTGTGCGGTGACACCGGAGGAGATGGTCGGGGAGGCGCTGGCCGTCGCCGAGGCGGGGCTGGCGGCGGGCGAGCAGCCGATCGGTGCGGTCGTGGCGCTGGGCGACGACATCATCGGGCGGGCGTATACGCAGGAGAAGGCGCTCGGGAGGCGGCTCGTGCACGCCGACCTGCTGGCGATGATCGAAGCGGACGAGAAGGTGGGGTTCGGGCGGCGGCCGCACCCGCTGCGGCTGGCGGTGACGCTAGAGCCGTGCGTGATGTGCCTCGGCGCGGCGATGGCACTCGGCGTGCGCGAGGTTTACTACGCGCTGGAGTCGCCAAGCGATGGCGGGGCGGAGATCGCTGCGGGCTGGCGGCAGAGCCCGGACGCGCCGTGGTTCGCCGCGCCGGTCATGGTGGGCGGCGTCCGGCGGGAGGAGAGCCGCGAACTCTTCCGCCGGTACTGCGCGGCGGCGCCTGACTCGCCCATGCGCCGCTGGGCGGCGACCCTGATCGCCGATCCCAACCCCAGCGTGCCGGGCTAGGGCGACATAGTGACCCAATCTCGGCAGGTTCTACTCGGTCGTCGCGCGAGCGCGGCGGCGGGTGCGCCGAACCGGCCGCCCCGGGCCCCTCCACGTCCGGCCGTGTCGGCCTGCTCCAGATCCGGCCGGGGGTCCGGCGGGGTCCGGCCGTCTCCAGACCGGCGCGCCGGCGCCGATCAAGGAGATTTCCATCGATCAAGGGCAAACGCACGTGGTTCGATCTCTTTTCCGCGTGAGT
>NZ_JAIBNX010000213.1 GCF_026130045.1 Micromonospora sp. CPCC 205371 | reverse complement strand
GCCACCCCAAAATTTTCGTCCCTCCCGGACGGCCGCGCGCGGCCACGGTGGATCAAGGGCAAACGCACGTGGTTCGATCTCTTTTCCGCGTGCATTTGCCCTTGATCGACGCAGATGGCCTTGATCGGCGGGCCAGCACGGACGCCGAGCGTGCACCGCAGCGAAGCGGCGGGAGCGGCGCGGAAGCGAAGCGCGGACGCCGAGCGGGCACCGCAGCGAAGCGGCGGGAGCGGCGCGGAAGCGAAGCGCGCTCGCCGCGTCAGCGCGACACCGTCGGGCGCAGGCGACGCGACGTGTGGTCAGCGAGGGCGCACCATCCCGAGAAGGGCGGCGGGGCGCTTTAACCCGGGCTTAGGGGTCGCACAGCGTGCCGCTAGCGCCCTCCGGGTGAGCCTACAGATCAAGGAGGTGCGTAATGACGCGCAAAACGATTCTGGCTCTGGCCGCCGGTGGCGTCGCCGCCCTGGCCATCACCGGCACGGCACTCGCGGCGGGGGAACCCTCGTCGCCGCCGCCGACGTCGGTCATGTCGCAAACGACGACCCCGACCACCCCCACGAGCCAGGCACCTGACGATGACGCTGTCGGGCACGAACGAGCGGTCGAGATCGCGCTGGCGGAGGCCGGCGGAGGCCGGGTGACCGAGGTTGAGCGGGAATGGGAGCACGACCGCCCGGCGTGGAAGGTCGAGATCGTCAACGGCGCCACCGAGCACGAGGTGTACGTCGACCGCGAGAACGGTCAGATCGTCAAGTCCGAGCGCGAGGCCGTCGACGATGACGATCGCGTCGATGACGGCACGGGCCGTGACGGCGGCGACGACCACGACGACGACAGTCACGACGACGATCGTGACGACGACTGACCTCGTCAGGCATCGCGTGCGGCCCGGCACACCAAACCGGGCCGCACGGCGCTGGATAGGGTCGGGGATGTGATCTTTCGCGAAGCGGTTCTCGCCGATCTGCCCGCCATTCTCGCCATGCTCGTAGACGACCAGCTCGGTTCGGGCCGGGACGTGGCGATCGTGGATGAGCGGTACGAGCGGGCCTTCGCGGACATCACGGCCGACCCGCGCAACACGCTCGCCGTCGCGGACGACGGCGGCGAGGTGGTCGCGTCCATGCAGATCACGTACATCCCAGGGCTGAGCCGCCACGGCGCCGAGCGGTCGCAGATCGAGGCGGTCCGGGTACGGGCGGACCGGCGGGGCTCGGGGCTCGGCCAGCGCTTCATGGCGTGGGCCGTCGACCGGGCGCGCGAGCGTGGGTGCGCGCTCGTGCAGCTCACCACCGACAAGTCGCGCGCCGACGCGCACCGTTTCTACGAAAGGCTCGGGTTCGTCGCTAGCCACGTGGGCATGAAACTTAAGCTGTAAAGCTGGGTCTAGCGGCGGAGACGCAGGGCGACTACCGTACGGTAACCTCGCAGTAACGTGACGGTGGTCACCCTGGCTTGAATAAGGCGGCCCTCGCAATGGCTATTGACGTTCCTTACCGGTCCATCCCGGACATGTTTCTTAAGCGCGTCGCCGCAACCCCAGAGAAGGACGCGTTCGCTCATCCGGCTCCGGACGACTCCGGACCGGTGTGGCTGACCTGGGGCAAGGTCGGTGAGCGGGCCAAGGCGGTCGCTGCCGGCCTGCGCGGCCTCGGCATCGAGACCGAAGACCGCGTGGCGATCATCAGCAACACCCGGCTCGAATGGATCATCGCCGACCTGGGCATCATGTGCGCGGGCGGCGCCACCACCACGGTGTACCCGACGACCGAGCCCGAAGATGTCGCGTACATCGTCGGCGACTCGGGCTCCAAGGTCATCATCGCGGAAGACCAGGGGCAGGCGGCGAAGCTCGCCGGCGCGACGCTGCCCGGAGTGACCCACGTGGTCCTCATCGACGGCGCGGCCGACCCGGGGGCGACGCCGCAGCAGCTCACGCTCGCCGAGTTGGAGGCGCGGGGCGCGGCGCAGTTGGCCGCCGAGCCGAGCATGATCGAAGACATCGTTTCGACCATCGGGCCGGACAACCTCGCGACGCTCATCTACACGTCCGGCACGACGGGGCGGCCGAAGGGCGTCGAGCTGCTGCACCGGGGCTGGTGCTGGGAGGGTGTCGCCCAGTCCGACCTCGGCCTGCTGGAGCCGCAAGACCTGCAGTACCTGTGGCTGCCGCTGTCGCACTCGTTCGGCAAGACGCTGATCTGCGGCGTCATCCACGTCGGCCTCCCGACCTATGTGGACGGTCGGATCGACAAGCTGGTCGACAACCTCGCGATCGTGAAGCCCACGCTGATGTGTGGTGCGCCCCGCATCTTCGAGAAGGTGTACAACAGGGCGGTCACCTCCGCGCAGGACGCGGGCGGCGCCAAGGCCAAGATTTTTGGCTGGGCGGTCGCCGTCGGCAAGGAGAAGGTCGCGCTGGAGCAGGCCGGCAAGCCGGTGCCCGGCGGTCTGAAGCTCAAGTACGCGATCGCCAACAAGCTGGTCTTCAGCAAGCTCCAGGCCCGCCTGGGTGGCCGGATCCGGGTACTGGTTTCCGGGGCGGCTCCGCTCTCGGTGCCGATCGCCGAGTTCTTCGCCGCGGCGGGGCTGCCGATCAGCGAAGGGTACGGCCTCACCGAGACGAGCGCCGGCAACTTCGTCAACCGCAGTGGCAACATCAAGATCGGCACCTGTGGACCGGCGCTCGGCGACCTGGAGTGCCGCATCGCCGAAGACGGCGAGATCCTGCTGCGCGGTGCGCCCGTCATGCGCGGTTACCACAACAAGCCCGAGGAGACGGCGGCCGCGTTCACCGAAGACGGGTTCTTCCGCACCGGCGACATCGGCGAGCTCACCGCAGACGGCTTCCTGCGCGTCACCGACCGCAAGAAGGACCTGGTCAAGACGTCCGGTGGCAAGTACATCGCGCCGTCGCACATCGAGGGCATGTTCAAGGCGCTGTGCCCGTACACGTCGCAGGCGGTCGTCATCTCGCAGGCCCGCAACTACTGCACGATGCTCGTCACGTTCGACCCGGACGCGATCGTCGGCTGGGCGGCGGGCACCCCGCTGGAAGGCAAGTCGTACCAGGAGATCGCCTCGTCGCCGGAGGCGCACGCGATGGTGGCCGGGTACGTCGAGGAGCTGAACGCCAAGCTCAACCGCTGGGAAACGATCAAGAAGTTCACGATCCTGGAGCGCGACCTGACCATCGAGGACGGCGAGATGACGCCGTCCATGAAGATCAAGCGCCGCTCGGTGGAGGAGAACTTCGCCGGCGAAATCGACAAGATGTACGAAGGCACGCTCGCGGAGATCTGATCCAGGAATCAGTGGGAAGCCGCCGCGGAGGCACGGACCTCCCGGCGGCTTTCCGCGTACACGACGGTCTCGACGATCACGAGGGCCACGCACACCACGGCGAGCATCGCCAGGGCCGCCAGCGCCGGCACCCGGTCGGCCACCGGCAGGAGAACGACCAGCAGCGCCATCGCCGCCGGCCGGGTCCACCCGATGTGCCCGAGCGTGCGCAGCTTGAACCCCAGGTGCCCGAGCAGGTAGATGATCACGCCACCGTAGAGCGCGAACAGCCCCACCCCGTGCAGCGGGTCGGACAGCTCGTGGTGCCCGGTGTCGCCGACGTACTCGAACACCTTCTTCAGCCCGAGCGACATCACGATGATGCCGGCCACGAGCGGCAGGTGCAGGTACGTGTATCCGTCGCGGCCGAGCGCGGCCCGCTCCGAGCCGTCGACCCGGGCCAGCGCGTGCTCGGCCATGAGGGCGGTCATGTCGAAGTACGCCCACCAGAGCGCCGCGGCGATGGCCACGCCGAACACCGACCCCAGGACGATCGGCCAGGAGATCGGCAGGGCGGTCACTCCAACGCCAATGGACACAATGGACTCGCCGAGCGCCACGATGACGATGAGCGCGTGCCGCTCGGCCCAGTGCACGGCCGAGTTGATGCGCCACGCCTTGACGCCGCCCAGCAGCACGAGGATGTAGTCGAGAGCCAGCGCGAGCGCCCACAGCGCGGTGCGGGTGGCGACGTCGTCGATGGCGGCGGCGACGAAGAGCGGCGTCGCGCCGGCGGTCAGCGGCAGCAGCGACGTGGTCAGCAGTTGCCGGCGCAGTGCCGGATTGCCGGTGGCTGCCTGCCAGTACACGAGGAAGTGCAGGAGGCGGACGGCGAGATAGCAGGCCGCGAACACCAGCGGCGCGGGGAGGCCGCCCGGTAGGTCTTCGAAGGCCTCGGGGATGGTCAGCGCGGCGACGAACATCACGGCCATCACGGCGAAGAGCGCGAGCCTCGTGAAGCCTTCGTCGGCGCGGACGCTGTTGCCCAGCCAGGCGAAGCAACACCAGCACCACCACAGCAGCGCCAGCACGAGCACGCCGCGCGCCAAGCCGTCCCAGGTCGCCTTGTCGCCGCCCGCCATCAGCTCGGTGACCTGGGTCAGCGCGAACACGAACACCAGGTCGAAGAAGAGCTCCAGGGGTGTGACCCGCGCGCCCTCGGTGACCGGCAGCATGCGCGCCGCCAGCCTCACCCTGCCATTACTCGCCACTTCGCAAGTCTGCCAAACGCCGCGCGGTGAAGGTGACCTGGTCGAACCAGACCGTGCACCCATCACCCATCGGCGCCTGCGCGAGCAGCCCGACCAGTACCGGCTCGCCGGTCTCCTCCAGCTCGAAGTGGCGGACGAAGTGCCAGTAGCTGCCGTCGGTGCTGGCGTGGAAGGCCCAGTTCGGCCCGAGGCGGGAGATGCGCAGCCACAGTGGAGCGTCGGCCGGCGCGGTGAAGCCGTTGGCGTCGTCTGAGTACCCGCGCGTCACGACGGAAACCGCCATCGCCTCGCGCTGCGGCGAAAGCTCGAAGCAAAGCTTGCCCCAGTTGCGCTCGCCGGCCCACACGAGCAGCGCGCCCGCGTCGAACGTGCCGTTGAAGCCGACCCGCACCCGCGCGGAGAACTGGAACGGGCCGTCCGGCACGGTGCCGAGCAGCCGCTCAGCGTTGAGCGTCGGCTCAGCGCGGCCCGGGTCGATGAAGAGGTCTGTGCGCGCGGGCGCCGTGAGGTCGAGCCGCTCCGGCAGCTCCGTGATGGTGGTTGTCATGCGAACACCGCCGGTTCTCTCCATAGTGGACGCGTTGTGCGGTCTAGGTCGTAGCGCACCGCTGCGAGCCGCTTCACGGCGTCGATCAGCTCGGCTGCGGGCAGCGTGAACGGTAGGCGCAGGAAGCGTTCCAGCGTGCCGTCGACGCCGAACCGCGGGCCGGGCGCCAACCGCACGCCGACCTCCTCGGCGGCGCGTGCGAGCGCGCTGGAGATGGGCCCGTCCAGCTCCGCCCACAGCGTCACGCCACCCGACGGCATAGTGAAACGCCACTCCGGCAGGGCTTCGCGAAGCGCCGCCGCGAGCGCGTCGCGCTGAGCCGCCAGCTGCGCCTGCCGCGCCGGCACAATGACGTCGGCGCCCGCCAGCAGGTGCACCGCGACGAGCTGGTCGAGCACCGGACTGGCCATGTCGACACCGACCCGCAGGGCGGCCAGCCGCTGCACGAACGGTGCCGACGCGCGCACCCAGCCGACCCGCAGGCCGCCCCAGTACGGCTTGCTCATGCCGCCGATGCACACCACCCGCGAGTGCCGGTCGAAGACAGCCGTGGGTGGAGGCATCGCGGTGCCGTCGAGCGCTAGGTCTACAAAGGACTCATCGACCACGAGGTCGGTGCCGCTCGCATGCGCGGTGGCGACGACCCGCTCGCGCAGCTCGGCCGGCATGAGGTGGCCGGTGGGGTTCTGGAACTCGGGAATCAGGTACGCCAGGCGCGGTCTCGTCTGCCGGATGGCGTCGAGAAGCAGGTCGGCATCCCAGCCCGCGCCGAGCGCGTCCAGGCCGTGCGTGGCGATCCGCGCGCGCCGCGCGGACAGCGCCGCCAGCGCGTTCGGATAGGTGGGCGACTCCACGAGTACGCCGGCGCCGGCCGGCACGGTGAGCCGTAGCACGAGGTCGAGCGCGTGCTGCGTGCCGTTGGTGACCATGATCTGCTCGGCCGAGGTGGTCAGCCCGCGCTCGGTGTACTCCTGCGCGATCGCCTCCCGCAGCTCCGCGATGCCGGTCGGGTGATAGCCGGCACCGGCCAGGTATCGCGGCAGGTCTTCGGCGGCGGCGCGCGCGGCCGGCAGCAGCTCGGCCGGTGCGGCGAGGGCCGCACAGCCGAGGTCGATCATGTCCATGTCGTCGAGCGGCGTCCACAGCCCCGAACTGGCCACCCGGTGGCCGCGCGGGAGCGTGGTCCAGCTGCCGGCGCCGCGGCGGCTGGTCAGGTGACCAGACTCACGCAGCTCCCGGTAGGCGGCGGTGACCGTGGTGCGGCTCACCTTCAACGCCTCGGCCAGCTCGCGCTCGGCCGGCAGCCGTACGCCCAGCGGCAGCCGCCCATCGGCCAGCAACCCGCGCACCGCACCAGCCAGCGCGGCGTAGTCAGGGCTGCGCCGGCGCCCCGGCAACGCGTGCCAGTGCCCGAGCAACCGGGCCAGCTGACTCCCCCGAACCGTGCTGGTCATGCGCCACCTCCCGCAGCCGCCACAAAGCGCAGGGAGCGCAGCGACCGGAGCGACTGGCGGCTACAGGGAGGTCCAAAAGGCGCATGACCCGCGCGAGCGGAGCGAGCGCCACCTAACTCTGTCATGCCACCCCTCCCTGATTGGCCCTTTCCAGCATCTTAATTGGCCTTCAGGGTGGCACGTATGATCACTCCGAGCAAGACCAATTTCCGGCGGTACGGGCAGCTCGTCGGCGGCCTCGTGCTGTACGGCCTCAGCATGGCCCTGATGATCGAGTCGTCGCTCGGGCTGGACCCGTGGGACGTCTTCCACCAGGGCGTCGCCGAGGCCACCGGGCTGAGGTTCGGCTGGGTCGTGATCATCACCGGGGCGGCCGTGCTGCTGCTCTGGATACCGCTGCGGCAGCGCCCCGGCACCGGTACCGTGGCCAACGTCGTCGTGATCGGCCTCGCCGTCGACGCCGCGCTCGCCCTCCTGCCCGCCGCGCAGGGCCTGCCCACGCGGGCGGCGTTCCTGATCGCCGGCATACTTCTCAACGGCGTCGCCACCGGGCTCTACATCGGTGCTGGACTCGGCTCCGGTCCCCGCGACGGACTCATGACCGGATGGGTGGCACTTAGACCCGGCCGGTCAATCCGCCGCACCCGTACGGTCATCGAGGTGACGGTACTCGCCATCGGCTGGCTCCTAGGTGGCACCGTGGGTATCGGCACGGTCGCGTACGCGCTAGCCATCGGGCCGCTGGCGCACGCGTTCATACCTCTGTTCACCGTGCCCGCCCCTGAGTATGTCTAACGTGGACGATGCCTCGACAGTTCAAGAAAACTGAGCGATGCTCAGCAGATCACATCCGCCTTCCTTGAACCGGTCCCGCCAAGGCATCATGGCGCCATGGCGGATGCCGGTTGGGAGTGGAGCGACGCGTGGGTCTTCGTCTCCGTGGTCATCGGAGGCGGGTCCGGGCGACACCTGAGGGCGGCCAACACGCGCCGCCCCGAAGGCGTGGCGCTCGCCGACCTGCTCGCCACCGCCGCCCACCTCAACGAGGCCATCCCCACGCGTGACGACGTCGAGGTCGCGATCCACCGGCTGACCGGCGCCGGCCTCGTCACGGTGGCCGACGGCTTCTTCGGCCTCACCCAGATGGGTGAACGACTGTGGCGCGGCCGCCCCCGCACGGGCCTCGCGACGGCGGTCGACACCATCCACGGCGTCCTCAACCGATCGATCCGGCCCGGCCCGCTCGGCAGCACGACCTGGACGCTCGCCGAAGACGACTACGCCGCCGCCGTACGCGAATACACCGTCCGGTACCTAGCGCCCTAGCCTTCCCGTCAGCGGACGGGGTGGCCGGCCCCCCGCAAGGTCTCCTTCACCTCGCCGATGGTCAGCTCGCCGAAGTGGAAGACGCTCGCGGCCAGCACCGCGTCGGCTCCCGCCTCCACCGCCGGCGGGAAGTCGTCACGCTTTCCGGCACCGCCGCTCGCGATGACCGGGATATCGACGGCGGCGCGGACCGCCCGGATCAGCTCCAGGTCGAACCCGGCCTTCGTGCCGTCGGCGTCCATCGAGTTGAGCAGGATCTCGCCCGCCCCCAGCTCGGCGCCGCGCCTGGCCCACTCGACCGCGTCGAGCCCCGCGCCGCGGCGACCGCCGTGCGTGGTGACCTCGAAGCCGCTCGGCATCGGCCCGCGCCGCACGTCCAGCGACAGTACAAGCACCTGGTTGCCGAACCGGTCGGCGATCTCGCTGATCAACTCGGGCCGGGCGATGGCGGCCGTGTTGACGCCCACCTTGTCGGCCCCCGCCCGCAGCAACACGTCGACGTTGGACACCGACCGCACGCCGCCGCCCACGGTCAGCGGGATGAACACCGACTCGGCGGTGCGGCGTACGACGTCGAGCATCGTGCCGCGGTCGTCGGACGAGGCGGTCACGTCGAGGAAGGTCAGCTCGTCGGCGCCAGCCGCGTCGTACGCCGCGGCCAGCTCGACCGGGTCACCCGCGTCTCGCAGGTCAAGGAAGTTGACGCCCTTGACCACCCTGCCGGCGTCGACATCGAGGCAGGGGATCACGCGCACCGCCACGCTCACCGCAGGACCTCCAGCGCCTGTGCGACGGTGAACGCGCCCGCGTACAGCGCCTTGCCGACGATGACGCCCTCGACGCCCTCGGACGCCAGGCCGGACAGCGCCCGCAGGTCGTCGAGCGTGGAGACGCCGCCGCTCGCGATGACCGGCTTGTCGGTGCGCCCGCAGACCTCGCGCAGCAGGTCGAGGTTGGGGCCGGTGAGGGTGCCGTCGCGGTGCACGTCGGTTACCACGTACCGCTGGCAGCCCGCCTTCTCCAGCCGCTCCAGCACCTCGAACAGGTCGCCACCGTCGCGGGTCCAGCCGCGCGCCGACAGCGTGTGGCCGCGTACGTCGAGCCCGATGGCCACCCGGTCGCCGTACTCCCCCACGACCCGGTCGCACCACTCGGGGTCTTCGAGCGCGGCGGTGCCGATGTTGACCCGGGCCGCCCCGGTCGCGAGCGCGGCCCGCAAGGACTCGTCGTCGCGGATGCCGCCGGAGAGCTCCACAGCGACGTCGAGCCGGCCGACCACGTCGGCGAGCTGCGCGGCGTTGGAGCCCCGGCCGAACGCGGCGTCGAGATCCACCAGATGCACCCATGAGGCGCCGTCCCGCTGCCAGGCGAGCGCCGCGTCGAGCGGGTCGCCGTACACGGCCTCGCGCCGGGGCGCGCCCGGCAGGGGGCGGCCCGCCTGCCCGCTCGCGACGACGACGGCGGGAAGAAGGACGAGGCACACGAACAACTCCTAAGTGCGGCGGCCGAACGCGATCACCACGACGGCGGGGAGGACGAGCACGAGCAGCGCGATCAGCGCCACCCGCAATGCGATCGGGTCGACGAACACCCACACGAGCGTCAGCAGCACCACGCACAGCGCGACGATGCCCGCGCGTTCGGCGCGGCTGCGGCGGACGAACAGGCGGCCGGTGCGGGCGCGCCGGGGCAGCTTCGGCTTGAGGCGGCGCAGTCGCGCGCGGCGCTCACGGCGGCGGGTCGCGACGGCCCGCTCGCGCGCCGCCTCCGCCTCCCGCAGCGCCCGCCGCTTCGCCCGCTCCTTAGACAAGCGAGGTCACCCAGTTGCGCAGCAGGGCCGCGCCGGCGTCGCCGGACTTCTCCGGGTGGAACTGCGTCGCGGACAGGGGTCCGCGCTCGACCGCGGCCACGAAGGGAGCTTCCTCATGGGTACAGGTCGTCACGCCGGGACCGGCACCGAAGGCGGCGTACGAGTGGACGAAGTAGAACCGGGTGCCCGCGGGCAGCCCCGCGAAGAGCACGGAGCCGGCGGCTGCCTGAACCTCGTTCCAGCCCATGTGCGGCACGCGCTGGGCCGGCAGCAGGGTCACGCCGCCCGGCAGCAGGCCCAGGCCCTTCGTGACGACGCCACGCTCCTCGCCGTACTCGAAAAGGATCTGCATGCCGACGCAGATGCCGAGCACGGGGCGCCCGGCGGCGACCCTCTCGGCGATGACCGGGCCCGCGTCGAGCGCTTCGGCGCCGGCCATGCAGGCGGGGAGCGCGCCGGCGCCCCGCCCGCCGAGGCCCTCCGCGTCAGCGGCGGCGGACAGGTCAGGGGTGACCGTGACGTCGCCGCCGGCACGGGCCAGCGCGCGTTCGGCGGACCGCAGGTTGCCCGAGCCGTAGTCGAGTATCACCACGCGCGGCGCCATCTATCCGTCTCCCGGGATCAGCCAGAGCACGCCGCCAGCGACAGCCAGCGCGGCGAGCACACCGACGAAGCCAACCGCGCCCTTCGCGGCACCCTGGCGGTGCATCGACCACGCCCCGCCGACCAGTACGCCGGCGAGGGCGAACAGCACGACGGGCAGCGCGCTGTTCATATGACGCCCTTGGTGCTCGGGATCGCGCCCGCCGCACGCGGGTCGATCGACATGGCCTCGCGCAGCGCCCGTGCCACCGCCTTGAACTGGCCCTCGACCACGTGGTGCGCGTCGGGGTGACCGCCGGGGCGGGCCGCACGCAGCACCGTCACGTGCAGTGTGATCTTGGCCGACTGGCCGAACGACTCCCAGATGTGGCGGGTCATGCTCGTCGGGTAGACCGGCCCGATGTAGGGGGCCAGGGCGGGCTCGTCGTGCACCACGTACGGCCGGCCGGACAGGTCTACGGCGGCCTGCACGAGCACCTCGTCCATCGGGATGACGGCCGAGCCGTACCGCCTGATGCCCGCCTTGTCGCCGAGCGCCTCCGCGAAGGCCGACCCCAGCGCGAGCGCGGTGTCTTCCATCGTGTGGTGCGCGTCGATCTCCAGGTCGCCCACCGTGTGGACGGTGAGGTCGAAGCCGCCGTGGCGGGAGACCTGGTTGAGCTTGTGGTCGTAGAAGCCCACGCCGGTGCTGATATCAGCCTTGCCGGTGCCGCCGAGGTCGACCTCGACCAGCACCTTGGTCTCCTTGGTCGTCCGCTCGACGCGGGCGGTGCGACTCATGGCTGTGCCTCCTGGTTCACTCGCTGCGCGCTTGCCTCCAGGAACGCGTCGGTTTCCGCTTTGGTGCCGGCGGTGACCCGGAGCCAACCGGCGAGGCCGACGTCGCGCACGAGCACACCACGGTCGAGCAACGCGCGCCACGCGATTTTCTGGTCGCTGCCAGCTCCCTGCGGGCCAATCTCGTACAGGACGAAATTGGCATCGCTGTCGGCGACCCGCCGGCCGCGCGACCGCAGCACCGCGACGATGCGGTCGCGCTGCTCCTTGATGGCCTCGACGGTGGCGAGCAGGGCGCCGCGGTGGGCGAGCGCCGCGCGGGCGGCGGCCTGCGTGAGGGCGCTGAGATGGTACGGGAGCCGCACGAGCTGCACGGCGTCGATGACCGCCGGATCGGCGGCGAGGTAGCCCAGCCGCCCGCCCGCGAACCCGAACGCCTTGCTCATCGTGCGGGTCACCACGAGCCGCTGATGCCCGGGCAGCACGCTCAGCGCGCTCGGGGTGCCCGGCCGGGCGAACTCCGCGTAGGCCTCGTCGACCACCACCATGCCAGGTGCCGCGTCGAGAACGGCCGCCGCGACGGCGGGGTCGAGCGCGGTGCCGGTGGGGTTGTTGGGCGAGCAGAGGAAGACCAGATCCGGGCGGTGCTTCTCTACCTGCGCCACCGCGTGCTCGACGCTGAGGCCGAAGTCTTCCGCCCGGTATCCGTCGACCCAACGCGTGCCGGTGCCGGTGGCGAGGAGCGGGTGCATCGAGTACGCCGGGGTGAAGCCCAGCGCGGTGCGCCCCGGCCCGCCGAAGGCCTGGAGCAGCTGCTGCTGCACCTCGTTGGAGCCGTTGGCGGCCCAGACGTTTTCGGCCTTCAGGCCGTGCCCGAGGTAGTCGGCCAGGTCGGTGCGCAGGGCAACGGCGTCGCGATCCGGGTACCGGTTGAGGTCGCGCAGCTCGGCCTGGAGCGCCTTGCCAATGGCATCGACCACCGTCTCTGGCACAGGATAGGAGTTTTCGTTGGTGTTGAGCCGGACCGGCACGTCGAGCTGCGGCGCTCCGTACGGCTCCAGTCCCCTGAGGTCATCGCGGATCGGCAGGCTCACTTGAACCGCGCCTCCACGGCCTGGCCGTGTGCCGGCAGGTCTTCGACGTTCGCCAGCGTCACGACGTGGCCGGCGACGTCGCGCAGCGCCGCCTCGTCGTAGTCGACGATGTGGATGCCGCGCAGGAACGACTGCACCGACAGCCCCGACGAGTGCCGCGCGCAGCCGCCAGTCGGCAGCACGTGGTTGGAGCCGGCGCAGTAGTCGCCCAGCGACACCGGCGAGTACGCCCCCACGAAGATCGCGCCCGCGTTGCGCACCCGCAACGCCCACTCGCGCGCGTCTTCCGTCTGGATCTCCAGGTGCTCAGCGGCGTACGCGTCGACGACCCGCAGCCCCGCCTCAAGGTCGTCGACCAGCACGGCTCCGGACTGCGGCCCGGTCAGCGCCTCGGTGATGCGGCCGGTGTGCTTGGTGGCCGTGACCTGCTTGGTCAGCTCGCGCTCGACCGCCTCGACCAGCGCTTCGGACGGCGTGACCAGCACGCTCGCGGCGAGGGGGTCGTGCTCGGCCTGGCTGATCAGATCGGCGGCGACGTGCACCGGATCGGCGGTGTCGTCGGCGAGGATCGCGATCTCGGTGGGGCCCGCCTCAGCGTCGATGCCCACCACGCCGCGCAGCAGGCGCTTGGCGGCGGTCACCCAGATGTTGCCCGGACCGGTGATCATGTCGACCGGAGCGCACTCCTCGACCCCATAGGCGAGCATGGCGATCGCCTGGGCGCCGCCGACGGCGTACACCTCGTCGACGCCCAGCAGCGCGCACGCCGCCAGCACCCGGGCGTCGGGCAGGCCGCCGTTGTCGATCTGCGGCGGGCTGGCCACGACCAGCGAGCTGACGCCGGCCACCTGGGCGGGCACCACGTTCATGACCACGGTGGACGGGTACATCGCGAGACCACCCGGCACGTACAGCCCGACCCGCGCCACCGGCACCCAGCGCTCGGTGACCGTGCCACCCGGCACGACCTGCGTGGTCACGTCGGCCCGCCGCTGGTCTGTGTGCACCTTGCGAGTGCGCGCGATCGCCTCCGTCAGCGCGGCCCGCACGTCGGCGTCGAGGGCCTCCACCGAAGCCGCGATCGCCTCCGCCGGCACCCGCAGCGCGCCCAGGGTCACCCCGTCGAACCGCTCCGTCGCCTCCCGGACCGCGGCGGCACCATGCTCGCGGACCGCCTCGACGACCGGGCGGATCTTGTCGACCGCGACGGAGACGTCGAGCTGCGCACGAGGCAGGAGGCCGCGGGGGTCAGTGGCACTGCCCCGCAGGTCGATCCGGTTCAACACGCCCGCAAGTCTATGCGGCCGTTCGCTGATAGAGCCGCGCCCATCCGGCGGGTCCAGGCAGTGGGACTAGTTCGGTAGGGTTATGAAGTGGATCAGCGGTTGCCGGTGTTCCCGCTGGGGACGGTGCTCTTTCCGGGACTGGTGTTGCCGCTGCACATCTTCGAGGAGCGCTACCGCGAGCTCGTGCGCCACCTCGTGTCCCTGCCCGACGACACGCCCCGCGAATTCGGCGTCGTGGCGATCCAGCGCGGCTGGGAGGTCCTGCCCACAGCGGGCCCTGCCGCCGCCTCCTTCGAGGTGACCCTCCATGATGTTGGGTGCACCGCCGAGCTGCGCCAGGTCAACGAGCTGCCCGACGGGCGGTACGACATCGTGACGGTGGGGCGCCGCCGGTTTCGGGTCATCGATGTCGACACCGACTCCGCGCCGTACCTCACCGCAAGCGTCGAGTGGCTGCCGGAGCCAGCCGGCCAGGAAGAGATCGCCGACCTGCTCGCGCCGCGCGTCCTTGCGGTCTTCCGGCAGTACCTGAGCCTCATGCGCGCCGACACCGACGAGGCCACCGAGCAGCTCCCCGACGACCCGACCGTCCTGTCTCACCTGGTGGCGGCCACGACCGCCCTGACGCTGGACGACCGCCAGCGGCTCCTCGCCGCCCCCGACACCGCGGCACGGCTGCGGGCGGAGCTGCGGCTCCTCAGTCGCGAGGCGGTGCTGCTGAATCAGGTGCGGGCGGTGCCGGTGCCGCTGTCGGAGCTTGCGGTGCCGGTGAGCCCCAACTGACCTCCCGGCCCTCGTCGTCACCGTCGGCGGTGGCCTGCGCCCCCGCTCGCCACACGTCCGCATCGGTCATGTGCGGCGGTTGGGCGCCATCGTGGGCTTCCGGGCCGTCGAGCTCCGGCTCCGGGCGCAGTCCTGGGTACTTCGACCAGCCGGCCAGCAACGTGTACATGACGACCGCGCCGAACGCCGGAATCAGCACGTCCCCACGCAGGGTCGGGATGACGCCGTACAGCCACTCGAACCCGCCCGCACGCAGATCCGGCGGCCGGCTGAGCGCCTGACCGACCTGCGCGGCGGCCACCACCTGATCAAAATCGTCGAGCGCAAGCTTGCTACCCAGCCACCATGCCACCAACCCGGCACCCACCGTGCCGACCGCGATGCCCGCCAGCACGGCCGGCCCCCGGTACCGCCGCAGCACCATCCACAGCACGATCGCCGCCACGACACCGAACCCGAGACCCAGCAGCGTGAACCACCCGTCGGCCGCGACGAACTCTTCCGGCTGCGGATCAATCAGCCGCGCCCCCTCGGCCGTCTTCACCATGGGCACACCCGGCGCGATTGCCTTCCACAGCAAGCCGAGCGGCGCACCCAACACGGCGAGCACCACCGCGACCAGGGCCGCGACGCCCAGTACCCGCAGCAGGCGCGGCCGCTCCGGCGCCGTACGAATATCGGGCCCTGGCTCGTGCAGCTCCTCGGTCACGCCCCGATCCTCTCAGCCCTGCGCACTCCCACCCACCCGGGTGCCCACCCACCCCACGCACCGCCCGCCTCTCCCCTTTCCGCCGATCAAGGTCCCCCTTTTCGTCGATCAAGGGCGAATGCACGTGGTTGGATCTCTTTTCCGCGTGCATTTGCCCTTGATC
>NZ_JAIBNX010000212.1 GCF_026130045.1 Micromonospora sp. CPCC 205371 | reverse complement strand
TCGATCAAGGGCAAACGCACGCGGAAAAGAGATCCAACCACGTGCATTCGCCCTTGATCGACGCAAACGGCGCGGCGACACGCCGCACCCCGCCGAGCCCACGGCCACGCGCGCACGACCGCGCGGCGGGAGGGTGGCGTTATGGGGTTAGGGCGCGGAACAGGGTCAGCCACTGTTCGGGCCAGGCGTACGCCACGACCAGGTCTGGGTCGAGGCGGCACGCCCGGAAGGCGGCGTCCACGCGACGGGCTGAGTGGCGCTGGCGCAGGCTCGCGTACAGCGAGCCGCCGACGCCGCTGAAGCCCAGCTCGACAAAGCGCCGGTACGGCTGCAGGAGGCGGGGCTCGACCAGCGGCACGGGCCGCCGTTCCAGCCGCAGGATGCCCGAGTCGACCCGCGGCACCGGGCGGAACTTGTGCCGCGCGATCCGGCCTGCCAGCACCCATCGGTGCGTGGGCCAGGTCTCGATCGTGAGCCGGCTCCAGCGGCCGTAGTCGCCGGTGCGCTTGCGAGCGTATTCGAGCTGCGTCACCAGTGTGGCCGACGTCAATGATGGCGCGCGCAGGCACCATTCGACGACCCGGGCGGTCAGCGCGTACGGGATGTTGCCGACCACCGCGAACGGCTCCCGAGGCGGCCGGGCTGCCAGGAAGTCGCGCTGGCGGACCACCACATTGGATGGTGGGTCGAGAGCGGCGGCCAGATGGGGATCGACCTCGTATGCGACGACGCGCCCGGCCACCCGGGCGAGTTCCCGGGTCAGGTGGCCCGCGCCGGCGCCGATCTCCAGTACCAGGTCAGTGTCCGCGGGGTCGGCCGCGCGCACGACCTGGCCTAGCGCGCCGCGGTCGGTCAGGAAGGTCTGCGAGTATGCGCGGCGGGCACGCTCGCGCTCATTGCGAATTCGATAGGTGTTCTGCGCCACAGCGGGCGTCCTCTCCCAGGAAGGGCCAACGCGAGCAAGCGAAATGGCCCCGGGCGGACGCGCGGGTGGAGGGTGGCGAAGATCAGACCAGGGCCAGCAGCCCCGGCCGCAGCCTGGTCACCACGGAAGAACCCCACGCGGCCGCACCGGCGGCGAGGGCTCCGTTGATCAGGGCGTGTGCCATGGACGCAACGCTACCCGAATTCCGACGCGGAATGTATCGGATAACCGCCTGCGTGCTCTTACCTGTCATGAGCGAACTTCACCAGCCAGCACCGAAGCAGACCAGCGGCGCCGGGTCCTCCTCGGATTTCGCGGCGGTCTCGATCGCAGTGGCCAGTGCGGCCGCTGGTGAGCTGCCGTCACGCAACGCGGCGTGGTGGGCCGGCCCCACCTGGTAGGCGACCGAATCAGCGATCCGGGCCACCCCGGCGACCACACTGCCGGCACCGCCGTGCAGCAGCGCCGCTGTCATGCCGAGCGTCTCCTCGCCGGGGCGGGCCCGGGCAAGGCCCAGCTCACACGCCGACAGCACGATGTGCGCCGGCAGTCTGGGTAGCTGGTGCAGTTCGTGGCCGAAGAGCGGACCGTCGGCGAGTTCGAGGTGGGAGAAGAGCGGGTTGTCGGGCTCGTGCACGCCGTGCGCGGCCACGTGCAGCACGTCCGAGGCGCGCGCCGCGTCGCGTACCTCTGATGTGGTGGACCCGGGCGGCGCGGGAGCATCCGACCAGACCGCGCCGACGAGCCTGGCCTCTTCCTCGCCGCGCGCGACGCGCGGCCCGACGGCAAGGCCCACCGTGGGCCGCTCGGGAAGTGTGGCCCGGTCGCGGGCCGCGAGCCACGCGGTGGCCGAGCCGACGACCGCCACCGGGCGCCCGCGCAGCGTCGGCAGGAGCGTCCACGGCACCGCGACCAGCCCGGCCGCCGGTGCGAGAAGCAACGGGCCGTCGGCCAGATACCGGCGTACCGGTTGCCACAGCAGTTCGTCGAGCCCCCACAGCGACGTGCGGCTGGCCGCCCGCACCGTCGCGCGCACCGCTTCGGGCAGGTTGATGGTGGCGAGCGCGTCGAGGTCGGCGCGCAGGCGGCGGTGCAGTTCGATGGCGCGGTCGGCCTCGCCCAGGTCGAGCACGGTGCGGCGCTGAGGGCCGGCGATGAGCGCGTAGAGGCGGCCGCCCGACAGCAGGTGCGCGACGTAGGTGGCGTCGGCGACCGCGAGCCGGTCCTGAAGCCGACCGAGCGGTGCTGGCGCGATCGTCTGCCCGGGACCAGAGACGTACCAGGAGCGCTGCCGGATCAGCCGCTCCAGCCGGGCACACCGGGCGTACAGGGCGCGGGCCGGCTGGCGGGCGAGCACCTGCATGCGCAGTTCGACCCGGGCGTGGCGCAGCTCTTCCAGGAGTTGGGCGGCCTCCGGGTCGGCGGGCGGCACCACCGGTGGCAGGCGGGTCGACAGGGCGCGGGCCCGTTCCGCCCAGCCGAAGATCGTCCCGGGTCGGCCGCTGGCGAGCGCTCGCGCCAGTCCGAGCGCAGCGAGCCGGCGTCCGTGCCCGCTGACCGCCGTCTGCAGGTCCAGGCTGCCGAAAGACGCCTGGTACCGGTGCAGGTCGCCAAGGGCGGCACGCAACTCCGCCTCTGCCTCTCGCGGCCGTCCGCCGGCCTCGGCCAGCGTCGCGCGTACCGATCGGGCCTGTAACCGGGTAGCGATGGGATCGCTGTGGCGCAACCGAATCGCGTCGCCGGCCGCTTTGCTCGCGGCGGCGAAGTCCCCTGTGGACCGGCGCCCCGCGACAGCGGAGAGGCCCGCCCCCGGGGCGCCGACACCGAGCCGGGCCCCGGCGAGCGGGGCGGCGACCCGGGCGGCCTCCGCGGCGGCCGCCCGCACCCCGCGCCCCTCGCCAACCGTCGCGGCGAGCGCGACCTGATCGGCTAGCAGGGCCCACGCGTCGGCGCCCCTGTTGGCGAACCGCCGCCGGGCCCTTCCGGCGAGGCGGCGCGCGTCGGCGAACCGCTCTTCGAGCAACGCGACCTGCGCACGCGCCAACTCGGCCTCGGCCCGGTCCTGCGGGGCGCGCGCGGAGTTGAAGAGCTCGACGGCCTGCGCGAGGTCGTCGTCGGCCTCACGCCACAGGCCCGCGGCCAGCAGCACCTGAGCCCGATCCACGTGGTAGATCGCCGCGTAGATCTCGGATTGGCTGCTCAGCGCCGACGAGACGGCGTCCATCTCCCGGAGTGCCTGCGGCAGCGCGCCGGACAGCAGCGACAGGTAGCCCAGGTTGTGCGAGGCCTTGGCGCGGATGACGTCGAGCCCGTGGCGGCCAGCGATGTCGGCGCAACGCGCGAAGTCGGCGCGGGCTGCTCGGAGCGCACCGCGCTGCATGTGCAGGATGCCCCGGTTGAGCAGCGGCCGGCACACGTCCTGCGGGTCGGTCTCGTCGAGCAGGCGCAGCGCGGCATCGAACGCGGCGAGTGCTTCGGTTGACCGACCCGCGCGCATGTACAGCAGGCCGCGTTGCCCTGCTACCAGGCCGCGGATGCGCTCGGGCAGGTCCTGCACGGCGTCGGCCTCGTCGAGCACCGCGAGCCCGTCTGCGAGACTCCTGCGTTCGGCGGCGTGGAACGAGAGGCTGACGAGGATGTGCGCGCGCAGGCTCGGGGCCGGATGGCGGCGCAGTGCACTTCGCAGCAGCCGCTGTGCCGCCCCGTGCCTGCCGTGCTCGGTCTCCCTTACGGCCTGCCTGTGCAGCTCTTCGGCGCTGGCGACGGACACGCCCGTATCATGGCACGCCCGCCGCCGCCCGAACCCGGCCGATCATGCTCTAGCGGCGCCCGAACCGCTCGCTCTGCCGCGCCGTCAGGGTCTCGATGGTTCGCTGCATCCGCTTGACCGGCTCATCGCCGGCTGCCAGCGAAACGGCCGTCAGGGAACCGGTCTCCTGCGCGATCAGCTCCTGGGCGATCCGACCGGCGAAGACGGGCGCCGCGAACGACGTGCCGCTGGAGACCGCGAAACCGCTGGCGAAGTTGTCGGGGTCGATGTTTTCCCGCACGATCCCGTGGTGTGGATCGGGCACCGCGGCGGCGGGCTGCAGGCCGTGGTTGAAGGACGTCGGCACGGTGCTGACCACCGAGGCGCCCGGCTCCCAGAACCGCACCCAGTCACCGGTGTTGCTGAAGAGCGCGATCGAGCCGCTGGGGTTGAGCGCGCCGACGCTCGACACCGGCACCGCCGGCTCCTCGCTACCCTCTGGCGTGGCGGCGAACGCCGCCGGGAACATCGGCCGCGCGGTGGCGTCGTTGCCCGCGGCGGCCACGACCGCGATGCCGAGATCGGCCAGGTCACGCACCGCCTCGTACAGCAGCGACGTGTACGCCTCGTCGTCGGGCGACTCGTGGTAGAAGCCGAGCGACAGCGTCACCACGTCGATCGGCTGGCCGCCGGCCTCGCCGTTGGCGTGCTTGCGCGCCAGGTCGGCGACCATCTGCAGCGCGCTGAGCAGCTCGGATTCGAGGATCACACCATCGGCGTGGATGACCCGGATCGGCAGGATGTCGGCGTCGGGGCAGGTCTGGCGGACCAGGCCACAGATGAACGTGCCGTGCCCGGCCAGCGGGTCGCGCATGCCGTCGAGAGGCCCCGTCACGTCGCCGTCGCTGTCGAGACCCGGGCCGGTGTCGCCGATAGCGTCGATCGCGGGCAGCACGCCTTCGGCCAGCCAGTCGTGCTGGCCGCAGCCGGTGTCGAGCACCGCGACGACGGGCCGCCGGAAGCTCACGTCGGTCCGGCGTGCCGGCTTGGGGAGCACCAGGTTGACCGGTTGGGTCGCACCGAAGCCGACCATCCCGTACTGGGCCACCGGCCCGTTGTGCGCGGAATAGTAGGGATGCGCGGAGTAGTACGGATGCGCCGAGTAGTAGGGGTGCGCGGAGTAGTACGGGTGAGCGGAGTAGTAGGGCTGCCCAGAGATGGTCGTGGCGAACATCAGGTGGTCGAGCCCGACACCGAGTGACCGCATGCCGCGCGCGTCACGGGCTCGCAGCGTCTGGAGGACCCGCCAGGCATCCGGTGTCGCGGGCGCGCCATCGCCCGGCGCGACCCGAACGCAGCGGCCGCCCCGCGCGTCACCATCGAGCCGGAGGCGCAGCTCGCGGACCGCGTCGTCGAGTGGCCGGCGGTGGCTGCCGGGTGCGGCGTCGCGCATCAGCAGGCGGTTCGCCACGTAGACCGTCGACTGGATCCGCTGGTCGGGCAGCACCTGCGCGGACACCGGGTCGAGCGCGCGGGCGCCGTATGCGGCCAGGAGGCGGCCCGACGGCGCGGGGACATGATTATCGCTTCTAGCCACAGTGGACTCCTGATTCAAAGCTGCACCGGAGGGGTGGCAACCGGGCGGTGCAGGGGCAGAGCCGCCCCCGCGGTCGGATGGATCATGAGCTGCATGAGGCCCGCTGGCAACGCGGCGAACGCGAACCGGCCGTCGGCGTCGGCGACGGTCTCCTGTACGCCACGGGCGGTGCGCAGCTCGACGCGCAGGGCGGCGCCGGGTGCGATCCAGCCGTCGATGCGGCGCTGGCTGGGACCGGCGTCCGAGACGGTCACCATGACGGTGAGGCTCTCGGCGGCGAATGTCATCGTGGCGGCCGTCTCCGGCCCGCGCGCGCCGATCGGCGCCAGGCTTTCCGAGAGCCGCATCAACTCGAACTCCATGTCTTCGAGAGCGAGCGTGAAGAGCACCCGGTCGGCCAGGTCGACCGGCACCGGGTCGAGGGCCTCCCACATGTCGTGGACCGACCTCATCAGCGTCACGTCATCAGTCACGCCGCCCACTCCAATCAGGGTCGGCGGCCAGCCGGCCGCGCAGCTTGTCGAGGCAGCGCCCTCGGGTCGGCCCGATGCTGCCCACCGGTACGCCCAGCTCGGTGGAGAGCGTCGCGTAGTCGGGCCGGTCGTCGAATGCGATCACGCGGAGCAGCCGCCGGCAGCGCTCCGGCAAGGCCGCGAAGTGCCGCCACAGCATGCGGGCGGTATCGGCCGCGAGCACCGCCGAGTCGGGCCCGTCGACGGGTGGCAGGGCGGTGTCGAGCGTCTCGGGCTCGGCGACGTCTTCCCGCCTGCCGGCCCGGGATATCCGCCACGCCTCACGGCGCGCGGTCGTGGTGGCCCAACGCATGACGGCTCGCGGGTCGCGCACCGACTCCACATTGCGCACCAGCGCGAGCCAGGTCGTCTGCACAACATCTTCGGCTGACTCCCGATCCAGCCCGTACGCCCGGACCACGTGCCACAGCACCGGAGTCAGCACACGGACGAGTCGGTCGAGGGCGGCCGGGTCACCGGCACGCCACGCGGCGAACTCGCGGGCCGCCAGCTCCCACGAAGGCACCGCGAGCCCGGTATCGCCGGAGGTCGTAGACGTCATGACCCTCCTCCCCAAGGTCGCAGACTGCCCGCCATCGTAGGTGCACGGCATCGGCCCGGTGGGCGCAGCGCGCGCACACACCCGAGAGGAGACGCCTGCGGGCGCCCTGATACCGGATGTGGCGAAAAAAACTTGGAGTATCACCCGGATGCGCCGGCGCTCCTCTAACCAGACCCTGCTGGGGGCGCGGCCAACAGGGGGCCGGTCGCGCCACCTCCCCGGCGGGGGTGGGGGGAGGAACGCGGGGGTGCATTCCCGGGGGGATGCACCCCCGCCTCGTCTGTCAGTGGCGGGCGGGCACGCGGCGGCGTAGTGGGGTGTTCATCCAGGGGCGGCGTATCGCCTCTGACGGGTCACTCGCACCCACAGCCGAGCCGCCGACGATCGGGATGACCCTGTTGACCCGGGTGGCCCGCAAGGTGCGGCGCACCACCGGGTTGGGATCGCAGAGCACGAGCTGGCCGCCGCGTGCCCGGATTCTCAAATGCACCGCCACCAGCGCACGCACCGCCGCGGCGGACAGGAATCCCACGCCACGCAGGTCGAGCCGCACGGGCACCGGCGCCGCCGGCAGGGCCCAGAGCTGGGCGCGGAACTCGTCGACATTCGCGATGCCTATCTCGCCGGTGACGCGCACATCGATCCCCCGTGCGCCCACCGTGACTTCGGTGTGTAGCTGCTCCCCCATGACAAGGAGCCTAGGAAGCGCCCCCCTCAGGCGCGACCTACCAGGAGCGTAATTGTCGCCCGGGCACCTACGACCAAAGTATGAGACGGCCCCTGAGTCACGCGGGGTGATCGGTGCGCCCGGCGTCGAGGAAAACCACGAAATCGGTGAGCCTGGTTTCGTCGGCCGACCGGTCGAGCCGCTCGTAGCTCAGCAGCGCCCCGGTTTCGGTGTCGAACACGGCCACCTCGCGTACCGCACCCGCCTCGCTGTCGGCGGCCACCGCCACACCGGGCCGCCCGGCACGGTCGACGGTGTCGCCGAGGTAGGTCATCCCGTCGGTGTCGGCGAGTACGCGCAGGGCGGCGGCCCGGTGCGCGGCGTCCAGGGCGTGGTACCGGTACAGGTCGACGACCGCGCGCAGGGCCGCATGCGGGCCGGCGTCGAAGGGCTGGTGCTCGGCGAGCTGGCTGGCGAGGATGGCGGGCTCGGAAGACGGGTCGGGAACCGGCACCGCGAGCTCTCCACGCTTGTACTCGGTGACCTCTTCCCGGGCCGGCGCGGTCGTCAGGTCGACGATGAGTTGGCGACCGGCCCGGTCGGGCGTCCACCACAGCTTCTCGTCCCGGTTGACGGCGGTCGACAGCCCTGTGGTGTCGGACGCCCACGTGCGGGTGTGCACGAACGTGTACCGGCCGGTGCGGCGCAGGTCGGCCCCGCCGCCCACCTTTCCTTGGAGGACGGTCAGCGGGGCGCGTGCCGGCACCGCCTCGGCATGGTCGGCCACCGCGAGCGGCGAAGGGGACGGCGCCGCGGTGGGGCTGGGTGCCGCGGCTGGCGGCTCCGGCGGGGCACCGGTGGCCAGCCCGACGGCGGCCGCGGCGACGAGCAGTACCGGCATGACCACCCAGGACACCCGCCGCGCGATGGTGGCACGGCGCTGCCGGTGCGCCATCTGGATCAGCTCGGCGGCGGTGCGGCGCGGCGCCGGCACTGGCCGGCCGTACGTCGGGTCCATGACGACCGCGGCACGGCGTACCAGGTCGTCGCCTCGAAAATCCTCGTCACTCATGCGGTCATCACGCCGCCCAGGGCGTGGCGCAGCTTGTCGCGAGCCCGCTCCCGGTCGCGCCGGGCGGCATCGGGGTCGCACCCAACCACCTCGGCGACCTCTTCGTCGGTGAGGTCGTCGAGCACGAAGAGAAGCAGGCAGGTGCGTTCGTCGTCGGTGAGCTCAGCGCACGCGGCGGCCAGCCGGGCGTCCGCACGAGCCAGGGGCGTCCACGGCACCGGCGTGCCGTGCCGGGCACGGTGCAGTTGGTAAGCGATCCGCAGCAGCCAGGGAAGCGGCTGGTCGGGAGCCTCGGCACGGCGGCGCCACGCCTCGATGAACGTCTGCTCGGCGAGGTCGTCGGCCTCGCTCGGCTCGCTGGCGCGCCGCAGGAAGCCCACCACCCGTGGCCGGTGCCGACGCCAGATGCCGTCCAGCCACGCCTCGTCATCTGCGCCGGTTCGCAACGGGACTCCTTGGACGCCGTGTCGTCACCCACGTGTATATCCCGCCGGGCGCCCGGGTGCGAGACCGACATTCGCACGCCCCGCCCAAAAACGCATCGCGATCTAGCAATCTGGCGCCTTGCTACCTAGCCTAAGGCGAATGGTCGCTCACAGTATCGGAGCGACCACTTATTGCAATGGGGATCGCAATGACAAGGCTCACCCTCATCCCAGTCGCCATCCTCGCCCTCGTCCTGTCCATCGGCGGCACCGCCACCGCGGCACCGTCCGATGCGGACACGAACCAGCGACTCGTCTCCGAGTTCCTCGCCGCACATCCCGGTGGCCAACAGCTCAGCGACAACGAGATCGCGTACGGCGCCGTGATCGTCGAGGTGGCGGCACCAGTCGGCGCCTACGCCGCACCCGACTGCCCGGTCGGCTGGTTCTGCTTCTACGACGGCCTCAACTACAACTACCCCCGCGGCCGGCTCAGCTCGTGCGGCTGGCAGGACCTCGGCTGGTGGAGCTGGCGCGACCGCACCGAGTCGGTGCACTACAACATGTCGACCGGGTCCGTGGTCTTCATCGCCGAGACCGGTGCCACCGACACCGCGCTATTCACGCTCAGCACGACCAGGCGGACCGTCCCCGACGTGGCGCCCAACCGCAACCGGGCAGACTACGTGTACCGCTACTGCTGATCACGCGGAGACGCCCTGATCACGCGGAGGTCGAGCCGAGGACCTCGTCGAGCAGTCCGTATTCGCGGGCCTCCTCGGCGCTGAACGTGCGCCCGGCCGCCATGTCGTCCTCGATCCGGTTGCGGGGCTGGCCCGTCGCGGCGACCACGCGCAGCGCCAGCTCCTCCAGCTCGCGCAGGTACTGCCCGGCCGCCGCGGCCACCTCGTCGGCGGTGCCGCTGACCGCCCCGGCGCGCGGCTCGGTGAGGCGGATCTGGGCGTGCGAGTACGCCAACCGGCGCTTGGCCGCGGCGAGCACGCCGATCGCGGCGCCGCCGGTGAGCGAGGTGACCAGGGCGTGCACCGGGGCGCGCATCGAGTCCAGCACGTCGATCAGCCCGAAGGCGGCGCCCAGGTCACCGTCGGGCGACGCCAGGTGCAGGCGTACCGGCTCGGTGCCCAACGCGTCGAGGGTGAGCAGCGCGGCGGCGGCCTGGGTAGCGGCGGGACCGGTCAGCGGGCCGGTGACGATCACCATGCGCTGCTCGAACATGCGCTCCTGGAGCCACGGCGGCATGCCCTCGATGGCCGGCTCGTCCGGGATGGGCGGCGGTGCACCTGGCCGCCACGGCGGGCCGGCGGGCCCTGGCGGATCGAGTCGCAGTCTCACGCTTGCCTCCCAGGTGGTTGGAGGCGCATCTCCAGCCGCACTCCGACGGCGGCCGCGTAGCGCTCCACAGTAGACATCCGTACGTCGACCTCGCCGGCCTCCATGCGGGCGACGGCCGGCTGGGACGTGCCCATCCGGACGGCGACCTCGGCCTGCGACAACCCGGCCGCACGCCGCTGCTCCGCGAGCTGGGCGAGCAGCTCGCGGCGCCGGATCGCCATCTCCCGGAAGCCCGGGAGCAGCGGCAGGTCGTCCTCCATATCAGAAACGATATACCGATGGCCGTGACCGCGCACAAGTCCACCACGTTGACTCCCCCGTGGAGCCCTCTGCGCCGCCCGCCCGGGCCGAGACCGTCTTCGTGCGGCAGTACGAGCGCCTGGTGCGGCTCGCGTACCTGGTCGCGCCCGCCCCGCCCGGCCGGCAGTCACGGCTGGTCAGGGCGCACCGGCTGGTACACCGGGCACTGCCGTGGCGCGCGCGTACTCCTTTGACGTACCCCGAACTGGTGGTTCGCGTGCTCCGCCGCGCCGCCAGACCGCACCGCCGGGCGCTGCCCGTGGTGGTCACCTGGGCGTGGCACACCCCGCTGCCCGGCAGCCGGGCACACCGGGAGCTGGACGAGGCGCTCGCCACCGCCGAGCCGAGCGTGCGCGCCGGGTACGCGCTCACGATGCTGGAGAACCTCCAGGCCCGCGACGCCGTCCTGCTGCTCCAGCAGGCCGGCTGGAGCGACGCGGTGCGCCAGCTCGCCGCCGCGTCCGCGCTGCGCCAGCGAATCTTCGAGGCGTACGGCCTCAGCCCCGAGCACCAGCGCCATTTGCTCTCCGAGGCGCCCGCCGACCCCACGCTGGTCCAGTTGCGCGCCCCCGACCCGCTGATGATCCGGCTCTGGCGGGGCACCCGGCTGGGCGCGATCGCGCTGGCCACCGTCCTCGCCGCGGTGCTCGCCGGCGGTCTGGTGTTCGGCGTACCCGGGACACGTGGTGACCAGGAGCAGCTCCAGGTGCGGCGGGTGGCGGCGAACGCCTGGTCCAAGGCGACCGAGCTGACGCTGAACACCTGGCCGACGCGGGGCGCTCGGGCGGGCGACGACGCGCTGCTGCGGACCGCGCTGACGGCCTGGTACGGCGGGCGGCTGGAGTCGGTTCACGTGAACGGCGGACCGCCCAGCGAGCCGCCGCAGGTGCTGTACGCCGGTGACGTGGACGGCACCACCGTCGCCGTACTGGCCGACCCCACCCGGATCGCCACGTACACGGAAAAAGGCACCGAGTGGGCGCTGCGGGTCGAGCCGGCACCCCGGCCGGACGGGTACGCGGCCAGCGCGATCCGGCTCACGCCCGGGCGGTACCTGCTCGCGCCGTGGGTGGCGGGGGTCGAGGTCGGCGACCTGGCCGCCGACGACTGGCACCGGCTGGAGATGACGGACGGCCTCACGGAGCCCGGGCCACCGCCGCTCGAATCCGAAGCCGGGTGCTGGCAGGGCCCGCTGCTGCGCCTGCGCTCGGTCGAGGTGTCCCGCGTCGGGCCGTTCACGCTGGCCGACCTGGGCACCGCCGCGCTCGCCCACGTCATGTACGTGCCGACCCGGCCGTCCACCGACATGACCCGCCCAGCCGAGTTGGACGCGGGCACCGGCCTTTGGCGCCGGCTCGGCTGCACCGTGGGCGGCCTGCGGGGCACCGCCGCCGAGTCCGTCACCGCATGGCAGGTCTGGACAGGAAAGGTGCGTGACGCCAGCGCCCAGGTGGCGTGCGTGCGCGCCGCCCTGCCCGGCGACGGCAACCGGATCTGGGCGGTCGCCCAGGTCGGCGCGGAGGCGCCCGCGGTGGTCGCCGAGGCCACCGGTACCCGGCTGTGCAGCCGCCTCGCCCGGCACATCGTGGTCGGCTGGTGGTGGCAGTCGCCGGCCGGTGACTGGTACCACGTGGCGGTGGGCAGCCGCGATGTGAAGAGCATCGAGGTCACCGTCGGCGGCGCCACGAAGCGCGGCGGCACGGCGGTGACTTCCGGACCGTACCCCGACAAGCCCGAAAGCCCCGCGACCGTCCGGGCGACCGGGCGCGACGGCCGCTCGGTGCCGGTGCTGCCTACGCCGCCACGCTGACCGTACGGCTCTCGCGGCGGGCGGTCTCGGCGGCTTCCAGTACGGCCACCACGTCCCGCCCGAAGCGCACGTCGCACGGGTGCCGGGTCGCGCCGGCCTCCGCATCGCGGACGAGTTCCCCGACCGCCTTCGTGAACGCGTCCACCGCCGTGCCGTCGGCGCTCGGGAGCGTCGCTAGACCGTGCTCGCCGTAGAACACGCAGTCGCGGATGCCGGCCTCGGGCGGCGCGTCGAGGGTGAGCGAGACCGTGCTGACCGCGCCGCTGGCGTGCCGCAGCGTCAGGTGCACGGTGGAGCGCGGCGCGTCGACGCAGGTCACGTCGGTGACCGGGCCGAGCACGGGCCACAGCACCGACAGCGCGTGCGGGCCGATGTCCCACAGCCCGCCCCGCTCGCGGCGCCACGGCGACAGGCCGTACGGGTTGCCCGGCTGGAAGATCGACGCGAACTGGGTCATCCGGGCGCCGTGCCAGTCGCCGGTGGCGGCGGTCGCAGTCAGGAAATCGGCGATGCTGCCGTAGAACCGGTTGGTGAAGAAGACCACCGAGGAGAGCCCGCGCTCGTCGACCGCCGCGACGATCCGGTCGGCCATGGCGGTGTCGAGCGCGACCGGCTTGTCGAGCAGCAGGTGGCGGCCGGCTTCGGCGGCGCGCAGCGCGAGGTCGGCCTGCACGTCCGGTGGTACCGCAACGGCCACCGCGTCGACGTCCGCGAACAGCGCGTCCACGTCGTCGTAGGGCGTGATGTCGTACCGCTTCGCGAGCGTCTGCGCCTTGGCCGGGTCACGCCCCCAGACCGCGACGAGATCCGCGTCCGGGTGCGCGGCGAGCCCCGCCGCCTGCGTCTCGGCCGCCCAGTAACCCGTGCCCAGCAGGCCAAACCTGAGTCCCATGCCGGCCAGCCTACGGGTGACCAGGCATTACTCCGTGCGCGGGCGAGGGCGGGGCAGCCGGCGGCGCTGGGCGTACCGCTCCGTGGCCAGCAGGGCCTCGTGGGCCTCCACCGCGGCCTCGGCCGCCTCGTCGCGCAGGGCCTGCAGGGCCACCTCGGCCACCTGGACCTCCTGCTCGGCGTGGCGCACGGCCGCGTCCGCGCGGTGGTACACCCGCCGGGCCGCACGCTCCTCCAGCTTGTACCGGTACGCCGCCCGCTCCCGCTCCTCCTGCTCCGGATCCCAGTCGCCACTCGCGCGCAGCCACACCTCGCGGAGCTGCTCGACCGAGATGTCGCCGTTCCGGTACGCGGTCAGAGCCGCCCGGGAGACGTCCCGCTGCTGCCCGTCGGCGTCCTCGACGGGGTCGGCCATCTGCCCTTCCTGGGCCGCCCGTCCGGCCAGTACCTCTTGCCAGGCCCGCTGGTAGACCTGGCTGGCCGCCTCCTGCGCGGCCCACGCCTCGTCGCGGGCGCGCTCGGCCTCGGCGAGCCGTTCGCGGGCGTCGGCCGCCGCTCCGGCGGCACGGCCGGCTTCGGTGTGAGCGTTGTTGGCGTGTGCCGCCAGCTCCTCGGCGGCGGCGCGCAGCTTGCGCGGGTCGGGGCGCGGTGTGCGGGGCCGCTCGGCCACCGCGGCCAACGCCACGAGAGCCAGGATGACGACTCCGGCGGTCAGCAGCAGTGCCCATACAGCGGTCAGTTCCACGCGGCACACTCCCCAAACCCCATGGGCTTCCCAGGGTCCATCGAGCGATATCAACTATATGCCCCTGATCGGCCGGTGACCACGCGAGTCGCTTACTACGGCCATTAGTAGAGTGGCGCCCGTGAACGAGACCCTGGGAGTCGTGGTCATCGTCGCGGCGCTCGCCGCCGCGGCCTGGTGCGCGATCGCCGCCGCCCGCAACCGGCCGCCGGACCTCAGTCACGTCATCAGCGTGGCCGTGGTGGAGCTGGCCGCGCTCGTGCTGACCGTCGTGGCGATTGTCGCGATGATCGGCGGCGAGCGGCCCGGCGAGGCCGGCACCTTCGTCGGGTACCTGATCACCTTCCTCGGGCTGCCGCCGGTCGCCGTCGGGCTGGCCCGGATGGAGCCCACCCGCTGGGGCTCGGTGATCCTCCTGGTGGCCTGCCTGGTCATGCCGGTGCTCGTGGTGCGGCTCCAGCAGCTCTGGGAGGCAACCGGTGCGTGAGCGGGTCAACTCGGGGCCGGGCCGGGTCCTGATCGTGGTGTACGGGATCTTCGCGCTCTCCGCCGGCGCACGCGCGGTCGTGCAGATGGCCACGAAGTTCAGCGAGGCGCCGGGCGCCTACCTGCTCTCCGCGTTCGCGGCGGCGATCTACCTGGTGGCGACCATCGCGCTGGTGCGCGGCGGGCCGGGCGGGCGCCGGCTCGCGTTCGTCTGCTGCTCGATCGAGCTCGCCGGAGTGCTCGCGGTGGGCACGGCGAGCCTGCTGGCCTCGTCCGCGTTTCCGGACGACACCGTGTGGTCCGGCTTCGGCAAGGGGTACGGCTTCGTGCCGCTGGTCCTGCCGATCATCGGCCTGTACTGGCTGCGCCGCACCGCCCGCGGCTCAGGCGCGCGGGCCACCCGCAACGTAGATGACCTGGCCGGACACGAATGACGCGCCCTCGCTGACCAGGAACGAGACGGTGTGGGCGACGTCTTCGGGCCGCCCCACCCGGCGTACCGGGATCTGCGCCGCCGCCTGCTCCTGGAACTCTTCGAAGCCGACCCCGACCCGCGCCGCCGTGGCCGCCGTCATGTCGGTGACGATGAACCCGGGCGCCACCGCGTTGGCGGTCACGCCGAACGGTCCCAGCTCGATCGCCAGCGTCTTGGTGAAGCCCTGCATGCCGGCCTTGGCCGCCGCGTAGTTGGCCTGCCCGCGGTTGCCCAGCGCGGACGTGCTCGACAGGTTGACGATCCGGCCCCAGCGCTGCTCGACCATGTGCTTCTGCACGGTGCGGCTGAACAGGAACGCGCCGCGCAGGTGCACGCCGAGCACGGTGTCCCAGTCGTCTTCGCTCATCTTGAACAGCAGGTTGTCGCGCAGCACGCCGGCGTTGTTGACCAGTACGGTCGGCGCGCCCAGCTCGGCGGCGACCCGCTCGACGGCGGCCTCCACCTGTGCCTTGTCGGCCACGTCGGCGCCCACGGCGAGCGCTCGCCCACCGGCCGCCACGATGCTGTCGACAGTCGCCTTGCCGGCGGCC
>NZ_JAIBNX010000211.1:3562-15139 GCF_026130045.1 Micromonospora sp. CPCC 205371 | reverse complement strand
TGGGGGGATGCGGTGGCCAGGGGGTGTGCTCACGCTGGTTTTGGGGGTGTCGGGGCGGCCGGCCGCGGCCGCCGGCGGCAGCGGCCCGATCCGGCCCGCCGACTTCACGGTGTACGCCTTCAGCCAGTCTGACGTGGCGCAGGAGGACCCGCAGGTCTACCAGCTCGACCCCGACATCAACATCCGGGCCATCGGGAAGTGGTCGACCAACGGCGACGAGGCGACCGACTACAACTTCGCGCAGATCGGGCGATACCGCGCACAGGGCACCACCTTTATGGGCAGCGGCACGGCCAGCGTCATCTTCCCGCATGACTTCGCCAGCACCGAGATTTTCGACGATATGTCGACCCGCGACGCCGACAACAACCCGGTGCCGCACGACGAGTTCGGATTTCCGATCCCGGCCCGCCGGGGCAACATCTTCAATCCCGCCTACCGGCGGTACCTGCTTGGCTGGGCGAAGATCCAGATCGACGGAGGCGTTGACGGGCTCAACCTCGACGAGATCAACGCCGGGTTCAGCGGCGGCCAGAAGTACGGCTTCAACGGCAATGAGGGGTTCGACGACTACGCCATCGCCGACTTCAACCGCTACCTCCTGGCCAAATATCCGACCTACACGGCCGCCGACTGGAAGTCGCGGTTCGGGATGACCGACGACAATCTGGTACGTGCCGACGTCTCGCCCGATGACCTCGACGCCAACTTCAACTACCGCGACTACCTGCGCGCCGGCGGCTGGAACCTGAACCCGCTCGCGGCAGGCAACCCCCTCGCCGCGGAGTGGGGCCGCGTGACCGCCAACCGTATGTACGCCGACGACACCTCGTTCACGGCTACCTACCTGCGGCGGTACTGGAAGGAGATGGTGGCCGAACTGCGGGCGTACGCGCGGCGCACCGCCCACCGCGAGATCCTCGTCAGCTCGAACGGGCTGTGGCCCTATGTGGACTTCAACAGCGTTGGCATGTACCCGTGGAATCCGGACGAGCAGACGCCGGATTTCCGGGGCGCCGACTACGTGCCGGTCGTCGACGGTCACCTCAACGGCGCCAAGTCGCTGCAGGCGAACTACCGGTACCTGAAGGAGAAGAGCGCGCGGATCGCGGGCGACGTGCCGGTCGTCGTGTTCATCGACTGGCCGAACGACATGATGACGAACTACCTCAACCTGCCGCTCGCCGAGAAGAAGGACTACTGGCGGATCTTCGGTGCCGAGGCGTACGCCAACGGCCTCTTTCCGGCGTTCCACCTCAAGGACACGGTCGGCAGCCCGACGGCGGAGCAGTACGGGATGTTGGAGTTCTTCCAGACCTACACCGCGTTCTACAAGGGACACCGGTCGCTGTTCCGCGAGAACCGGGTGGGCACCGAGGCGGTGCGGGTCGGTGCGGGCGGCGTCGCGGGGAGCATGCTCGTGCGGCGCGGCACCGGGGCACGCACGCTGCACCTGGTCAACCACAACTACGATCGCGGCATCGTCCCGCAGGCCGGCTTCCTTGTCGAAGCCGACCTGCGATCCTGCCCGCGGCGTATCACCATGGTCTCGCCCGACTTCACGGGGGCGAAGTCACCGGCCTTCTCCTGCCGTTACGGCAAGCTGAAGGTGACCGTCGACCGCCTCGACTACTACAACGTCCTCGTCCTGCGGTGACTACGCGTCGATCATCGGACTGTAGACGTGCCATTTGTACACGCCGTCTCGCGACGCCCAGACGTGGAGTCGCACCGGCACGCCCTCGTTGATGGAGTAGTTGCACGACATGCCGCCGTTGGCGGTGTTGCCGGTGCTGGTGTCGTCGAAGCAGGCGCTGCTGTGGTTGACCCAGTGGAAGACGCCGCTCGAGTCGGGCAGCAGCTTCTGGATCTGGGCGCGGGTGCCCCAGCCGTCGGCCCGGTTGTCGCGGGCGACGACGATCTCGCCGTACTGGTGGAACTTGCCACATCCGCCGTTGATGATCTCGCCCGGCTCGATCCAGCAGGCCCACACGTACCCGTTGCCGGACGCGGAGGCGGAGCTTGGAGTCACGGTGAGCACGAGTGGGACCACGACCAACAGGGTGAGAGCAGCCTTGAGGAGTCTTCTGAACATTCGTGGCCTCCCGATATTGGGTGCCATGAATGTAGGGGTGGCCGCACGTTGGTGCCCCGGCACCGTCCGAAGTCTTGAGGAAAACTTGAACTACCAGCGCTTGCGCAGGGCCAGTCCAGTAAGGACAGTCACGACAAGGCCGCCTATACCGGCCACGACGAATGTCACGCGCGCGTCGGTGCGGTCGAGTAGCACGCCGCCGAACACGTACGAGAATCCGGCGGCCAGCCCTACCGCGCCGTACAGGTTGCCGAACACTCGGCTCAACAGCCCGGGCGGCACCGTGCGCTGCAACTGGGTGTTGACACCAACGTCGAGCGCGCTGATGCCGAGTCCCCGGATCACCTGCAACGCCAGCGCCGCCCACACCGCCCATGCGAGCCCGGTCGCCAGGTTTCCGGCGCTGTTGACGGCGAAACCGGCCAGCACCAACGCGATCGCGGATGCGCGGCCGGCGTACCGTGCAAGCAGCGGGTAACCCACCGCGAGGCCGATGCCCACGCCCGCGTACACCAGAGCGGCCGCCGAATCGGAGCCGCCAAGCGAGTCCTTGGCGAGGAACACCACGGCGACGTCGTCGACGCCGTTGAACGCGACGACCGCCACGAAACCAATCGCCACCGCCCGCACCACGGGCGTGCGCGCCATGTACCGCACGCCTTCCCACGAGGCGGCGAGGAAGCCGCGCCCGACCTCGTGGGTCTCGGTGGCGCGCAGCCGTGGCAGCAGTGCGAGCACCAGCGCGGAGGCCGCGAACGTGGCCGCGTCGATTGCCAGCACGCCGCGCACGCCAACGAGCGGGATGAGCGCCGCCGCCAGGAGCGGGCCGACCGCTTCGAGACCGTACGTGCCGGCGCCCAGCGCTGCGTTGGCCCGCGCCAGGTTCGCGTCGTCCACAAGGGACGGCACTGCGCTGCGGGAGGCGGCCTGGAACACCTGCGCCGCGAGCCCGCGCAGCGCGACGAGCACCAGCAGGACCGGTAAGCCCGGAGCGGTCAGCGCGACGGACAGCACGATCGCGCCCTGCGTCAACTCGCACGCCACCATCACCCGCTTCAGGTCGAAGCGGTCGCCGACCACACCGGTAAACGGGCCGAACAGCCCCGGCACGCAGTCGCCCGCGAGCAGCAGCAGCGCGACCGCGAGGGCCTCGCCCTCGGAGCGCTGCGTGTAGAGCAGCAGCGCTACGAGCCCCATGGAGTCGCCGAGGTACGAGACGGCTCGCGCCGACCACAGCGCGCGGAAGGAGCGGCTCCACACCCGGAAAGGATCTCAAGCCCGGCGGCGCCGGTACCAGATTGTCGCCACCACGGCGATGATCACTCCGAACAGTCGCAGGAGCCGTGGGACCAGCCCGACCAGCCAGTCCAGGAGGCGGGCGTCCAACGATGGCGGCGCCGCTCCGAAGTGACCGGCCAGCCGAGCAGCCGTGGCAGGCGGCCGGTCACCTCGTCGAGGGCGGGCCCGGGGAGAGCGGCGCCCGACGCCTGGTCGACGAACGCGAGCCGGAACGTGGTTTCGGCCCGCTCCCAGTCGCATCCGCCGGCGAACGTGTCTCCGGAATCCCAGATCGCGATCCGACCGTCCGGGGTCCACGCGCCCGGTCCGGCGAGTTGGAATGTCGGCCCGACCGTGACGGAGACGGCGCGGGTGCCGGTGGCGACGTCGATCACGTCCAGTCTGGTGGCGTGCTGGATCGCGAGCTGGCTGCCGTCCGGCGAGAACGCCATACATGGGTCGTCGAGCGTCTCGGCCGAGAGCTATGCGGCGTCCGCGCCGCCACAGGTCCGCGGGCAGCGACGGCACCACTACGTCCTCGGCGATGGTACGCATGGCCTCCGCGACCCTGGCCTCGGTCATCGCTTCCTCCCCGCGCCGATCCGGTCGGACAGTTCGGGCGCCAACTCCCGCAGGCGTGCCAGACCGTCGCGCGCCTGGCTCTTGACGGTGCCGACTCGCATGCCGAGGATCTCGGCCGTGCGCGCCTCGCTGAGGTCCTCGAAGTAGCGCAACACCAGCGCGGCGCGCTGGCGTGCCCCGAGCCGCGCCAGCGACCGCCGCACCGCGACCGCCACGACGATGTCGTCGCTGCGGTCGGTGCCGGGAACCTCGTCGACCTCGGGCACCTCCGCGACCCGGCGCCGGCGCCGCCGCCAGGAGACGTGCCCGTGGTACAGGACGCGGCGCACGTACACGCCGGGGCCGCCGGCCGGCGCCACCCGAGGCCAGCGGCCGACCAGCCGGAGCAGCGCCTGCCGCACGAGATCCTCTGCGAGGTGGTGGTCACCGGTTAGCAGGAACGCGACGCGGAACAGTCCGGGACCTCGGGCTCGCACCTACGCGTTGAACGACTCGTCGGCGTCCATCACACGAGGCGGCTGGCGTCTCGCACGGCCGGCACGGGGACGGACACGGGCAGTTGGAGGTTGACCTACGCGGTCGCGTGCATCATTATCGCAACCTGAGGTGAGTGCTCCCCCCTGCTTCGGGTCAAGGATAAGGGTTAAGACGCTGATCGATCGTGGTTTGACCTTCGCCAAGCACCACACGCCCAGCTCCGTGCGCGTGGCCGCGCGATGGGCGATGCTCGAGAGCCGAAACGTCAGAAGCCGGCTGACGGTGCCCGTGGTGGCCCGCAGCGAGTATGACAACGTCTATCACTGCACGGTGCGCAAGACCGCCAGCCAATGGGTCAAGGCGCTGCTCCACGACCCGGTGGTATATCGCTACTCGGGCTTGTTGCCGTTTGACCAGCGCGTGCACCGGCGGCGGTATCCGGATGCCATCCCGCCCGGCCGAGTGGCCTCGTCGCTGTTCATCTACCACAAGCGCTTTACCACCATCTCCAAACCGGAAAAGTACCGGGCGTTCTTCATCCTGCGCGACCCGCGCGACATCGTCGTGTCGAGCTACTTCTCGCTTCGGAGTTCTCACACCCCGATGGGCGACATCCTCGTGCACCGGAAGATCCTCCAGGAGAAGCCCTTCAAGGAAGGAATGCTCCACGTCATCGGCCACCTCAAGGAGCAGGGCCTTTTCTCCGCGCTCCGGTCGTGGGTGGTCGCACCGAGCACGGAAGCGATCCGCCTGGTCCGGTACGAGGATCTGACCGGCGAGCAGCAGTTCGACGAGATGACCCAACTGATGCGGCACTGCGGGATCGCCATCCCGCCAGACGAGTTGGCGGCGCTGCTCGACCGGCACAGTTTCTCTCGAAAGCGAAAAGGTGGTGGGGACGCGGGGACGCTTTCTCACTACCGCAAGGGCAAAGCCGGTGACTGGCGCAACCATTTCGACGATGACATCTACGAGGCGTTCGCAGCGGCGACCGGTGACCTCGTGGAAGTCTGCGGTTACCCCTCACGGGACCAGGCGCTTCGGGCACCGGGCGACTAGCGGCGCCGGCGATCACCCGCCGTGCGGCTGCTACCGGTCGGCCCCGCGGATCGCGATCAGTGATTTCGGCAGCCAGGCGTACCGCTCGGTCCTGATGCGCGACTCCGGGAAGTAGTGGCGCATCTGGGTCCGGTCGAGCAGCTCGGTGGACAGGACGATGCGCGTGGCGCGTTGAATGTCTGCCTGGCGTGTATGCCCGAGAAACCAGTGCCGCGCGATCATCGCGCGGACGCGTACGGGCATGAATTGCATGCCGGGAAAGAGCCAGTGCGGCTCGACGGGAAAGTATCGATACGGGGTCTGAACCCAATGTGCCTCGGCCAACGCATGGACGGCTTCGGCGAAACGCGCACGGCGGTAGTGGCCCCCGACGTGCTCGATCACCGAGTTGGAGTAGACCAGGTCGTACCGGCGGCTGGCGATGTGTTTCGGCAGCTCGCAGGCGTCGGCCCGGTCGACCTCGGCCCATTCCGGGAGGTCGGCCGGCGGCTTGCCGGTCAGGTTGACGATATGCACGTGTTCGGGCCGGACTGGCGCCCGCTGCCAGGTGGTCACCGTGCCGCCGAGGTCGATGATTGACATCTGTGCGAGATCCGGGAAAGTCTCCGCCAGCCAGGTGTAGCGCTGGGCACGGCGACGGGCGCTCCACGACCCGGGGCTGCCCAGGACGCGAGAGCGTAGCGAATGATTGACCGCCATTGTGGTCTGGCACCCCTAGCGTCACGAGTTGGCGGGCAGCAGCTTACAGATCAGCGGGAGCAGCATCAAGGTCACTCGATCGGACGGGGCCGCGCGGGCGACCCCGCGCCCGGCATGATGTCGACCATGACGAAGGCTTCGCCCAGCCGTGGCTGGTATGCCATGGCCGGTGTGGTGACGGTGCTCGGCCTGGCCGGCGCGACGGCGGTGCTGGTGACCGGGATGCGGTCGTGGAACGACGCGCTGCCGGACCTCGGCCGGACCTTCCGCGACGGCGAGACGGTGCCGGTCACGCTGCGGGCGGGGGAGAAGGTGATCCTGTATGTCAGCCCCGAGTCGGCCCCGGCCAGTTTCATCTGTAGCGGCAAGGTGGCCGACTCGCCGATCAGCACGACCGAGGCGAAGACGTTCACGTTCTTCCGGGGTTTCGAGACCTGGGGAGCCCGGTACGAGCTGGTGGCCGACGTGACGGGAACCGGGCAGCTGACGTGCACCGCCCCCACCGGGCTCGGTGCGGAGAAGCTGGCGGTGGGCGAGGTGCCCGACAACGGGCGGCTCCTGCGCATCATGGGCACGACGTTCGCCGTCACGGCCGGTGCGACGCTGCTCAGCATCGCCGCCGGCGGCCTGACCGTCCTCTTCATCTGGCGCCGTCGCCGCACGCCGCCCGCCCCGTCCGCCCCGCCCGCGCCGTCCGGCTCGCGCGGCGCGGGCTGGCCCTCCGCCGATCAAGGGCGAACGCACGTACTTTGATCTCTTTTCCGCGTGCGTTTGCCCTTGATCGATGCGATCTTCCTTGATCGGCGTGCCGTACCGATCGGAGAGTTCAGATCGTGGCCATGCGAGGCATGACGCGGTCGGCGACCTGCTCCATGAAACGGACCGGGTGGCCGCGCGGCAGGACCTGGATCTCGCTCACTCCGAGCCGCGCGTACCGGGCGGCGTCGGCGAGCAGCGCGTCCACATCGTCCAGCACCGGGCGGCTGATCATCACCGTCTTCTCGACGGCGTCGTAGTCGCGGCGTTCGCGGTCGCAGTGGGCGCGCAGCACGTCCAGCTTGTGCGCGACCTCGTCGACGCTCCGGCCGAACAGGTTGCAGGCGTCGGCGTACCGGGCGACCAGCCGCAGCGTCTTCTTCTCACCGCCGCCACCGATCAGGATCGGCGGATACGGGCGGGACAGCGGCGCCGGCACGCACAGCGTCTCCGCCAAGCGGTAGTGCCGGCCATCGAAAGGACCGTTGTCGGGGCTCCACATTTGCAGGCAGATCCGCAGCGCCTCCTCCAGCCGCTCGAACCGTTCGGCCACCGGCACCACTGGCACGCCTAGGCCGAGCTGCTCCCGCTCGTACCAGGACGCGCCGATGCCGAGGAACGCGCGGCCGCCGGAGAGCACGTCGAGCGTGGCGACGATCTTCGCCAGGAGTCCCGGGTGCCGGTACATCACGCCGGTCACCAGCAGGCCAAGCTGCACCTTGCTGGTGAGCCCCGCAAGGTACCCGAGGGTCGTGTACCCCTCCAGCATGGGCTCGTGAGCGCCGCCGTCGCGGTGCCGCATCTGGAAGTAGTGGTCCATCGGAGTGAAGGACCAGACCCCGGCCTCGCGGGCGATGCGCGCGGTCTCCGCGAGCGTCGGCGCGATCGACGCCGGGTCACCCGGCGTCGATAAGTTCCAGTAGTGCAGGCCGAGGCGCATCGTCGCTCAGGCCGCCTTGCGGCGCGCCGGCTTCCTGGCCGCGGCGCGGATGGCCGCGGCCACGCGGTCGGCGCGAACCTCGCGCTTCATCCACGTGGCGGCGTTCGACTTTTGTACCGCCCAGGCGACGACGCGCTGCCGGTCGCGCGTCACGATGGTGAGGCCGCCGTATCCCGTGGCGACCTCAGACACCTCGCGCAGCGGCACCTCGCGGGTGCCCAACGGGTTGCGGACCACGATGCGGTCGTCGGCCAGCTCGACAGCCGGCCACATCGCCCATCGCCACCAGGCGCCGAGCCCGAGCAGGCCCAGGACGGTGGCGCCCAACGGCCCACCCGCCAGCCAGCCGCCAAGACCGCCGACGACGGGTACGACCAACGCGCCGATACGGCCAACGAGCGAGACTCTCCAGATCTGTGACACGGCCGGCACTGTACCGCGCGCGGGCCAGGCACCGCGTCTGACGTTTCGCGACCCTCGTGGCGCTCTTGGGGAACCTGAAGGAGAACGCGTGTCGGGGGTGGGACGATCACACGGTGGCGTACGACGAACAATTGGCAGACAAGGTGCGCGACCTGCTCGACGGCCGGCCCGGGATTACCGAGGTCCGCATGTTCGGCGGGCTCGCCTGGCTGGCTAACGGCAACATGGCGGTCGCCGTCCGGGGCAAGGGCGGCCTGCTGGTGCGCACCGACCCCGCCGACACCGAGGCGATGCTCGACGAGCCGGGTACCGACACGATGATCATGCGCGGCCGTGAGATGCGAGGCTGGATCACGGTGGCGCCGCAGGCGTGCGCAGCGCCAGAAGACGTGGCGAGGTGGGTGGAGCGCGGCTTGGCCTACGCGCTGACGTTGCCGCCCAAGTGACGGTGCGCGGGGGGCGGGATGCGCCCGGCTCGACCCAGAAGCGATCATGAGTGGGTGAGTGACTGGGAGCAGCGGGTCGCGGGCGCGTGGGCGTCGATCGACCAGTACGAGGGCCGCGAGGGCGAGTTTCGGGATCTGATCGACGGGTTGGTGGCCGAGTTGCCCGACGACGACCCGGTGGCGGCGTTCGAGCGCGCGTCCGCGTGGGACTCGACGGGGCACTCGGACCGTGCGGTCCCGCTGTACCGTTCGGCGCTGGAGCACGGACTGTCCGGGTACCGCCGGCGGCGCGCGGTCATCCAGCTGTCCAGCTCGCTGCGCAACATCGGGCGGTTGGAGACCGCGATCAAGCTGCTGGAGGCCGAGCGGGCCATCGATCCGTCCACACTGGACGAGCAGACGCGCACGCTCGCCGACGCGATCAGCGCGACGCTGGCGCTGTGCCTGGCCGACGCGGGCCGCGAGCGGGAGGCGGTGTCGATCGCGGTGGCGGCGCTGGCACCGCATCTGCCGCGGTACCAGCGCTCGATGGCGAACTACGCTCGCCTGCTCGTCGAGCCCACCGCCTAGGAGCCGCCGGGGGGGGCGCCCGGTTGCGCCCCCGCGGCGGCCCCGGCCCGCGCGGCGCGCGCCGCGCGCCCGGCGCGGCGCCGGCCGTGCGCCGATCAAGGGAGATCGCATGGATCAAGGGCGAATGCACGTGGAAATGAGATCAAACCACGTGCATTCGTCCTTGATCGGCGGGAGGGAGGCGCCCTCCGGCGCGCAACGCGCCGGCGCGCGGGAGGGGCCCCCCCGCGCGCCACGCGCCGGCGCGCCGGGGGCGCCGGGCGTCGCGCGGGAGGCGCCCTCCGGCGCGCACCGCGCCGTCGCGCGGGAGGCGCCGTCCGGCGGGACCTCAGTCCTTCAAGCCCGCGTTGATGTCGGCATTCATGACGTACTTCTGGAAGACCAAGTAGATCAGAACCAGCGGGATCATCGACAGCACCGAGGCGCCCAACAGCACCGACCAGTTCACGTTCTCCGCGCCAACGATCGTCGCGACTCCAATCTGGAGCGTGTACTTGCTCGGGTCGTTGAGCACGACCAGCGGCCAGATGTAGTCGTTCCAGCGCCACTGGAACGAGAAGATGGCCAGCGTCAGCATGATGGGGCGCGACAGCGGCAGCATGATGCGCAGGAACGTCGACAGCTCGCCCGACCCGTCGATGCGCGCCGCTTCCAGCAGGTCGTCCGGAACCGTCAGGAAGAACTGGCGGAACATGAACGTGCCGGTCGCCGTGATGACCGCCGGCACGACGACGGCCGACAGGCTGTTGTACATGTTCAGGTCGCGCACGACCAGGAACAGCGGCGCGAGGAGAACCTCACCGGGCAGCATCGTGGTCGCCAGGATGCAGATGGTGAACGCCTTGATCCACCAGTTGTTGTACTTCGCCAGCGCATAGCCGCACGCGGCGCTCGCCACGATGGTCAGCAGCGTGGCCGCGACGGTGACGATCAGCGTGTTGACGAAGTACTGCGCGACGTCGAAGCTCGTCCACGCCTGGGTGAACCCCTTGAGCGTCGGGTTCTCCGGGAACAGCGTCAGCGGGTACGAGAACAGCTCGCCAGCGGGCTTGATCGAGCTGAGCAGGAACCACAGGACCGGGAAGCCGTACACGACGACCATGAGCCACATGATCGCGGTCGCCCAGACCTTCTTGGGCAGCTCGCCCGTCGTGCCCTTCTTGCGGCGGCGGCGCAGGGCCGGTGGTCGCGGCGGCGCGGTGGTGACGGCCATGTCAGGACTCCTTCCGCCGGTTCATGCTGAGCTGCACGATCGCGACGATCATGAGGATGAGCATGAGCACGAACGACGCCGCGCTCGCGTAGCCGATCTGGGCCCGCTCGAAGCCCTTCGTGTAGATGTACTGGACGAGCAGGTTGTTCGCGGTGCCGGGGCCGCCGTCGTTGATCGCGGCGAAAAGCGCGTACTCCTTCATCGAGTGCAGGATGCTCAGCAGCACCACGATGAAGGTCGTCGGCGCGATCGCGGGCAGTGTGATGTTGCGGAACTTCGCCCACGAGCCCGCGCCGTCCAGGGACGCGGCCTCGTAGTACGAGGTCGGCACGTTCTTGAGCGCGGCGACGAACAGCAGCATGTTGAACGCGGTGCCGGCCCACGCCGCGGCGAAGATGACGACCATCAGCGACAGGTTCGCGTTCGACTGCCACGACACCTCGCTGCCGCCCAGCTCGGTGATGACGTAGTTGACGAGGCCGAAGTTCTCGCCGAACATCCAGCGCCAGATGACACCCACGATGATGGGGGAGATCAGCCACGGCAGGAAGAAGATGATCCGGGCGACGACCTTGCCCTTGGCGTAGTCCGTGACGAGCAGCACCGCCGTGCCCAGCGAGAGCACGATCGTCAGCGGCACCACGCCGGCTGTGTAGATCAGGGTGCGGATCAGCGCGGAGTAGAACGCCTCGTCCTCCAGCAGCCGCTGGTAGTTGTCCGCGCCGACGTAGGGCGCCGTGCCGACGCCGGTGTAGCTGGTGAAGGAGTACAGCAAACCGGTGACGGCCGGCCAGACGAAGAACGTGACGAACAGCAGAAGGTTGATCGAGATGAGCACCAGGGGTGCCCCGGTGTACCTGTTCAGCCGCCGCCGTCGCCAGCGCTGCTGGCGCGGTTTCACCGGCTCCGGCCCACGGCGCACCTCCGTGCTCGGCGCCGCGGCCGTCGGGTGGATGCTGTCCACCATGGTGCTCTCCTCTTCGGACGTGCGATGACCTTCCCGACGTGCGTGTCCGCCGGCATCGAGACGATGCCGGCG
>NZ_JAIBNX010000211.1:0-3552 GCF_026130045.1 Micromonospora sp. CPCC 205371 | reverse complement strand
GCGGGGGCGCTCCCCCACCAGAGCACTCGCCCCGGCGTTCCCGCGTTAAAGATGCGTCAGCCCAGTTGCGAGTTGAGGCCGTTCACGATGTTCTCGACCGTCTTCTGCACGTCCTGCTCGCCGTTGATGTACTTGGCCATCTCGGCCTTCGTCGGGTCGTCCTGGATCGCCTTGCCCTCGAGGATGAGCTTCGTGCCGGCGGCCTGGCCGGAGGCCGAGATCGGGTCAGCGAGCTCGATCTCCTTGTTGTAGAGCGCGAACGCGTCCAGGGCGGCCTTCGACTCGAACGGGTAGGTCAGCGTCAGGCCGGACTCCACGGACAGGTATCCGTTCGCCTGCGCCAGCTTGGTGTAGTTCTCCCGCTGGAAGATGAAGTCGACCCACTTCTTGGCGGGCGCCGCGGCGTCACCGTTGTTGAACGCGACGACCTTGCCACCGAGGTTGATGTCGGTCGCGTGCACCGGACCCGGGGTCGGCGCGCTGGCCCACTCGAAGTCGGTGATGCCCTCGGCGAAGTCCGGCACCTGCCAGACGCCGGAGAAGTAGGCGACGACCTGGCCGCTCTTGAACAGGGCGTTCGGGTCAGCGCCGGAGGTCCAGACCGACTTCGGCATGACCTTGTCGTCGTTCATCGCCTTGAACTTCTCCAGCGCGGAGACGGTCGCGGCGTCGGGCATCTGGTACTTGCCGTCGGAGCCGAGCTGGAAGCCCTTGCCGCCGTTGTTGTAGATGAAGGCCCGGATGCGGGCGGGCGAGTTGTCGTAGACCAGGTCGTACTTGGCGCCCGTAGCGGTGCGGACCTTGGTCGCCGCGGCGAGGAACTCGTCCCACGTCCAGGTCTGCGCCGGGTCGGTCGGGAAGGTGACCCCGGCTTTGGTGAACAGGCTCTTGTTGATGAACAGGCCGGCCGCCGTGAGGTCGGACGGGATCGCGAGCACCTTGCCGTCCTGCTCGGTGACCAGGTCCTTACGGATCTTGTTGGCGTCGTTGTTCGCGGTGTCGCTCAGATCCTGGAGCTGGTTGATCCAGATAGTGTCGAGCGAGGGCACGCTGGCGACGTCGGGCAGCGAGTTCGCCTGGGCCGACTGGCGCAGCTTGTCCTGGTAGCCGTCGTAGGGCTGGTTCACGACCTCGACCGTGACGCCTTCCTTCGCCTCGAATTCCTTGGCGAGGTCGGTGTAGCCCTGAATCTGCGCCGCGGTCGAGAGCCAGAACGTGATCTTCTTGGCGCCGCCGCCTGAGCTCGAATCGTCGTCAGAACCGGAGCCGCAGGCGGTGAGCACCGCCGCGGTCGCGACGACTACTGGCAACCAGCGCCAGCGTCGAAGAGAAGTCGTCATCGGTGTTATCTCCTTGTGATCCACGCAGCCCTTGTAGGCGACGGACGTTAACGGGCAAGCGCTTACCGCGTCAATAGTCAGGACATACTCACGTAAAAAATTGTCCTGACATACGGACGTCATGTACCCGGATTGCCTAGCAAAGGCACATCATGGAGCGCTCCCGGCGAGCACGATTCGCATGCGCGCCGGGACTCGTCCAGTTACGTACAGTAACTGCCCGGTTGCGGCGTCCGTGCCTCCGAGGTACCGGTACTCCTCCCCGGGCTCGTATGCCGGATCGACGGCCAGCGCGGGCGTGTCCGGCACGTCGACCAGCGTCACCGTGATCGCGTCGCCGCCGACCTCGTACCGCGCGGCGCCCGCGTCGAGCCGCCACCGGTCGCCCCCCAGCGGGCTCGCCCCGATCATGGTGCCGCCCGGCCGGAACGCGAACTCCAGTGCCCAGTCCACGCTGGCGCCGGTCAGGTCCAGGGCCAGCTCCACGCCGTCCGGGGTGAGCCGCACCCGCACCGTCGTGTCCAGCGCGACTTCGTCAGCGGTACGCCTGCCAAAATCCATCGCGGCGCTGAAGCGGCCCTCGTCCACCAGGCGGTAGTCGCCGGCCGCGTCCTGGTCTTGCGACGCGAGCGGCTGGTAGTAGGCGGCGCTCGCGGTCTCCGCGAGCGTCACGATGGTCGCACCGCCGGCGTCATGCTCGACCGCGAGGCCGCCGGCGCGAAACGGCCCGACGCCGAAGAAGGTCCGTGAGAGCCGCACGCTGTCGAGGACCGCCGCCCCGGCGAACAGCCGCAGGAACGTCGGCGAGTTCGCCAGCCCGGACCGGATGCGCCGGTGATGCCGGTAGTCCGAGCCGCCGAAAACCACCGTCGTGGTCGCGGGCGGGTGGCCGCCGAGCAGCCCGCCCGCCCCGAAGACCCGCTGCCGGGCCCGCGGGGGCTCGGCCGCCGCCGGCAGCGCCAGCGCGGCGTCGGGATGCAACACCAGGTGCGCGGCGGCCTCCGCCGGCATGGGAACGCCCTGCGCCAGGGCGACGCCCGCCGCCCAAGCCAGGTCCGCGCGCCCGCGCACCCTCGCGACGTGGCGCAGAGGCATGAGGTACGCGGACAGCGTCACCGAGAACCGTTGGTCCTGCCGCCGGGACAGTACGGTCTCCACCGTCCCGTCCGGCAGCAGCAGGTCGAGCGTCGCGTCCAGGTTTCGCTCGACGGCGTCGACGAGCTCCGGCCGGTCGAACACCTCGGCGATGGCGAGCAGCGACGGGTTCGACACGAAGGCTGCATAGTTCGCGCTGCGCTCGGAGTACAGGCCGTCGCCGTCGATGTCGACGCCCTCCGCAAGCCACTGCTCGACCCGGCTCGCCAGCTCCGGCCGCGCCGCCTCGGGCGCGACCCGAAACAGTCTCGCCAGCGCCGCCGACAGCTCCCAGCGGTGGTTCGGCGTGTGCACACCGCCGCTGACCAGGGCCGGCGTGGCGGCCGCGAGCAGATGTTCGAGCTCCTTGGCGAGCGGGTGCGCCGACCCGTCCGCGCGCCGCAACATGAGTAGCGAATCGGCGAGATCGTTGACGCTGAACGCCGAGTCGGGCGGCGAGTCCACGTTGTCACCGCCGGTGAACAGCCCACTCGGACCCTGGAGCTCCCGCAACTGCCCAGCGAGCCGGACGCCATGGTCGAGCAGGTCGGCGTCGCCGGCGTACCCGGCCGCGCCGCAGGCCGCCGCGACCAGTACCTTGATCCGCTCGGCGAGAGCGCGATGCTGCAGGTCGCGCCGCACGTCCCCCGCGGCCTCCTCGACGACCGCGCCGACCCGCGCGGCAAGGGCCGCACGCACCCGGTCGACGAACTCGACGTCGACCTCGGCCTTCGCCATGTTTATGCCTTTCGGGTGGTTCGCGGGGAAAAGCACTTCGGCGACACTCTAGCCACCGATCCTGCGCCCCTTACGACCACCCAACAAAGACGCGACCCCCCTCACCCCGCCCCCCACCCGCACCACCGTCCGCGCGGGCGCGCTGCGTCCCTGTCCGCGCGGGCGCGCTGCGTCCCTGTCCGCGCGGGCGCGCTGCGTCCCTGTCCGCGCGGGCGCGCTGCGTCCCTGTCCGCGCGGGCGCGCTGCGTCCCTGTCCGCGCGGGCGCGCTGCGTCCCTGTCCGCGCGGGCGCGCTGCGTCCCTGTCCGCGCGGGCGCGCTGCGTCCCTGTCCGCGCGGGCG
>NZ_JAIBNX010000210.1:5185-15223 GCF_026130045.1 Micromonospora sp. CPCC 205371 | reverse complement strand
CGCGGAGAGCGAGGCCGCGACGCGGAGAGCGAGGCCGCGACGCGGAGAGCGAGGCCGCGACGCGGAGAGCGAGGCCGCGACGCGGAGAGCGAGGCCGCGACGCGGAGAGCGAGGCCGCGACGCGGAGAGCGAGGCCGCGACGCGGAGAGCGAGGCCGCGACGCGGAGAGCGAGGCCGCGACGCGGAGAGCGAGGCCGCGACGCGGAGAGCGAGGCCGCGACGCAGAGGGCGGCGGCGACGCGGAGAGGCCGCGACGGGGCGTTATGGGGTTAGGTCGTAGAGGGTTGTGCCGGCCACCGTTTGAGCGGTGTACGTGTCAGCCACCCAGGCCGCGATCTCCTGGGAGTCCTGGCTGCCGCCGTTGGCGCGGAACCCGTTGCCGCCCACGAAGTAGTGGATCTTCCCATCGGCCACGTACTGCTTGAACTGCTCCAGTGTCGGCGACGGGTCGCTGCCGTTGAAGCCTCCGACCGCCATCACCGGCAACCCGGTGCCCAGCTGGAGCCCGGCCGCGTTGTTGGAGCCGACCGTGGCGGCCACCCACGTGTACTGGTCACTGTTCGCCGCCAGCAGGTTCTTCAGCTCGGCGCTGGGCTCCTGCGCGTTCAGCAGGCCGCCCATGCCGCCCCGCGCGCCACCCCCACGCGTTCCGCCGCCAGGGAAGCCAGCGGTCCCGCCAGGCGCACCACCTTGAAAACCACCCGGCGCACCACCCTGCGTGCCGCCACCTGGAAAACGCCCACCGCCACGGGCCCCGCCCGGCCCGCCGCCGCCGGGGCCACCCCCCGGCGCGGCGGGCCCCGGGGTGGGGACCGCCCCACTGGGGGCGGCCGCCGCCGTGTTGACCGAGTACCCGGCCGGCCCGGCCAGGGGGGCGGCGCCCGCCGCGGCCAGGCCGGCCGTGGCGGCGTACCGTGGCAATCTCCCGGCGACGAGCAGCAGCGCCGCCGCGGCCAAGCCCCCGGCGAGCACCGCGACCCGCAGCCACGGGTGCCAGTCTGGGCTGCGGCCCAGCAGTGCCCACGACCACAGTGCGGTAACGGCCACGGTGGCGGCCAGCACGGCCGCCGCGGCCGGGATCCGGCGCCGCTGCCACAACAATGCCCCGCCGCCCCCGACCACGGCACCGACCGCCGGCGCGAGCGCGACCGTGTAATACGCGTGGAAGATGCCCTCCATGAAGCTGAAAACCAGCCCCGTGACCAGCAGCCAGCCGCCCCACAGCACCAGCGATGCGCGCACGGTGTCGGTGCGCGGCCGGCGCCACGTCACGGCGAGCCCGGCGGCGAGCAGGATCAGCGCGGCCGGTAGCAGCCAGGCGACCTGCCCGCCGATCTCCGAGTCGAACAGGCGTGTCAGGCCGGCCTGGCCCCAGTTGCCGCCGTTTCCGCCGCCGCCCACGCTGCCCGGCTGCTCACCGGTGATCCGGCCGAGCCCGTTGTAGCCCAGGGTGAGTTCGAGGAGGCTGTTGCCTTGCGAGCCGCCGATGTACGGCCGCATGGAGGCGGGCACGAGCTCCACAACGGCCACGTACCAGCCGGCCGACAGCACCAGCGCGAGCCCCGACAGCAGCAGGTGCCCGACGCGGCGGCCGATGCCGGTGGGTGCCGCGATCAGGTACGCCAGCGCGAACGCCGGCACCACCAGCAGAGCCTGGAGCATCTTGGTCAGGAACGCGAACCCGATGAACACGCCGGCCAGCGCCAGCCACCGCGGGCTCGCCTTCTCGACGGCGCGCACCGTCGCGTACGCGCCGAGCACCATCAGCAGCACCAGCAGCGCGTCCGGGTTGTTGAACCGGAACATCAGCGTCGCGACCGGCGTCAACGCCAGTACCACGCCCGCCAGCAGCCCGGCCGCCGGTCCCGACACCCGCTTCACCGTGCCGTACAGCGCACCGACCGACGCGACACCCAGCAGCGCCTGCGGCACCAGGATCGACCACGAGCTGAGCCCGAAGACCCGTACCGACAGAGCCATCAGCCACAGCGACGCCGGCGGCTTGTCGACGGTGATCGAATTGGCGGCGTCGGACGAGCCGTAGAACCACGCCTTCCAGCTCGCCGAGCCGGCCTGCGCGGCGGCGGAGTAGAACGAGTTGGCCCAGCCGGAGGCGCCGAGGCTCCACAGGTACAGCACGGCGGTGCCGAGCAGCAGGGCCGCCAGCGCCGGGCGGGTCCACCGCGGTTCGCGCCGCGAGGACGGCGGCGGCGGTGCGTCCGGCTCGGGCGCGACGGGTCCCACATCCAAAGAGGTCACGGTGAGGCTCATAGTGGCCCAGATTTCCTCGCCACCCTGCACGTCACCACAGCGTTAGCTAGGTCCGGGCTGTGAGCCCGGCAGCCGCACCGTGAACTCTGTGTGCCCGGGCCGGCTCACCATCGACACCGTGCCATGGTGCGCCTCGACCACCGCCGCGACGATCGCGAGGCCGAGACCGGTGCTGCCGGCCGCTCGCGACCGCGAGCTGTCGCCGCGCGCGAACCGCTCGAAAACCTCGGGCTGAAGCTCCGCCGGGACGCCAGGGCCGTTGTCGGTCACCCTGATCATCGTGTACCCGTCGGGAGCCGCCCACAGCGACGACGTCACAACCGTGCCTGGTGGGGTGTGCGTGCGGGCGTTCGCGAGCAGGTTCGCGATCACCTGGTGCAGCCGCGCGGCGTCGCCGGGGACGATGACGGCCTCTTCCGGTACTTCCAACCGCCAGCGGTGTTCCGGACCCGCCACATGCGCGTCGCTGACCGCGTCGACGAGCAGCGCCGACAGGTCGACGGGCTTGTCCTCCAGCGGCCGCCCCGAGTCGATCCGGGCGAGCAGGAGCAGGTCGTCGACCAGCGTGGTCATCCGGGCGCTCTCCGACTCCACCCGGCGCAGGGCGTGCGCCACATCGGGCGGTACCGCCTCGCGGCCCCGGCGGGTGACCTCCGCGTACCCCCTGATGGCGGCCAACGGGGTGCGCAGCTCGTGGCTGGCGTCCGCCACGAACTGGCGTACCCGAGTCTCGCTGGCCTGGCGCGCGGCGAGCGCGTTGGCCACGTGACCGAGCATGCGGTTGAGCGCGGACCCGACCTGGCCGACCTCGGTGCGGGGATCGGTGTCGGCCTCCGGCACGCGGACCGACAGCGCGACCTCGCCGCGGTCGAGCGGCAGCTCGGCCACGCGGCTCGCGGTCGCGGCGACCCGGCGCAGCGGGCGCAGCGACGCCCCGATGATGAGCGCCCCGATGCCGGCGGCGAGCAACACCCCGCCCGCGACCACAGCGATCTCCACCCCGATCATCCGCAGCACGGTCGCCGAGGCGGTGTCGAGCGGCACGGCGACGACATAAGCGGACCCGTCCTGGCAGAGCACCGCAGCCGCCCGGTAGGTGCCCATGTCGGGCACGTCGATGGTGCGGATCTTGCCATCCACCGGCACCTGGCTGAGGACGGCCTTCTGCGCGGTGCTCACCGTGCCTCGGCCCTCGTAGGCCGACGACTGCGCGCGTTCCGACCTATCCACCTGATCGCCGACGAGCTGCACGACCATCGTGTCTTCCGGCTGACCGGGGATCAGCAGCGGCGGCGCCTTCTGACCCGGCTTGCCGCCTCCGCCGCTTTTCACGAAGCGGTCCGCCCCCGCGACGACCTGGTTGTCGACCTGGTCGTAGAGGTAGTCGCGCAGGGACAGCGTGGTGACCACGCCGATGATCAGGGACACGACCGCCAGCAGCGCCACCATGGTGGCGATCAGGCGCGCGCGGAGAGACCAGCTCCTCAGCCGGTCTTTACTCCGCTGGTTTGAGGACATAGCCCGCGCCCCGCAGCGTGTGGATCATCGGTGGGCGCCCGGCGTCGATCTTCTTGCGCAGGTACGAGATGTAAAGCTCGACGACGTTGGCCTGGCCACCGAAGTCGTAGTTCCACACCCGGTCCAGGATCTGCGCCTTGCTCAACACCCGGCGCGGGTTGCGCATCAGGAACCGCAGCAGCTCGAACTCGGTCGCCGTCAGCGTCACCAGGTCGCCGCCGCGGCGCACCTCGTGGCTGTCTTCGTCGAGGGTGAGGTCGCCGACGACCAGGGTCGCGTCGTCGCGTACCGTGCCGACGCCTGCCCGGCGCATCAGCGCCCGCAGCCGCGCGACCACTTCTTCCAGGCTGAACGGCTTGGTGACATAGTCGTCGCCGCCCGCCGTGAGCCCGGCGACCCGGTCCTCCACGGCGTCGCGGGCGGTGAGGAAGAGCACCGGCACGTCGGGCGAGTTCCCCCGCATGCGGCGCAGCACCTCGAGGCCGTCGAGGTCGGGCAGCATGACGTCGAGGACCACGGCGTCCGGTTCGAACTCCTTGGCGAGGCGAACAGCGCTCATCCCGTTGGGGGCCGTGCGGACCTGCCACCCCTCGTAGCGCAGCGCCATCGACAACAGGTCGGTGAGGGTCGGTTCGTCGTCGACAACGAGCACCCGCACCGGCTCGCCGTCGTGGCGGCGCAGCTCGGGGCCGGCCTGCCGCGTGTTCATGCTCATCACGTCCTTCATGCTGGCCGTGCCGGCTGTGCCCACCCTAGGCCGTTTCTGTGCGCCGCCTGTGAGGATTTCACAGGTCGGGCACAGCTTGACCCTAGGGCCGACCCAGCCGCCGCACGCACGCTTTGTGGCATGGATGACCATCGGGCGGCGGCGCTTCACGTGGCGGTCACGGACCCGGGCGCGCTGCGCGCGGCCCGGAAGCTGGCCCAGTCGCGGGCCGCCGAGGCGCGCGTCGCGCTCGGTCGGGAGCTTTCCCGGGTACACCTGGCGCCCGGCCGCCCAGTGCGGCTGAGCCCGGTACTTGCGGACCTGGTCGAGGCGGCCCTGGAGGCCGCGAAACGCACCGGAGGCGACGTCGACCCGACCGTGGGCACCGCGCTGCTGCGGCAACGGTACGGCCGGCAGCGCCCGTGGCTGCCCGCTTGCGGCTCAGCGCTCTCGGCGCCGGCGGCACCCGTCCCGGGCTGGCGGCGGGTACGGCTCGAAGAGGGCCAGCTCACCTTGCCGCCCGGGGTGATCCTGGACCTGAACGCGACCGCCTCGGCACGCACCGCCGAGCGCTGCGCCGAACAGATCGCCATCCGGTACGGCGTCGGCGCCCTGGTCACGCTCGGCGGCGACGTGGCCACCGCCGGGCCAGCACCAGCCGGCGGCTGGCGCGTCGATGCGATAACGCTCCCGGCCGGCAGCGCGATCGGCACCTCGTCCGCCCAGATCCTGAATCCCCGCACGGGCGCGCCGGCGTCGCGGATCTGGCACCGCGTGAGGGTGGTAGCACCGAGCTGCCTGACCGCGACGGCGTTCGCGACGGCAGCCCACGTCCGCGGCCAGGACGCCGAGCTGTGGCTCGCCACCCTCCCCGTCCAGGCCCACCTGGACCCCCTCCCGTCCCTCCGCACCGCCTCCTAACCCACCCCACGCCCCCACTCCGCCCCTCCCGCCCCTCGCGCGCCCCCTCCCCCGCCGATCAAGGGCGAATGCACGCGCTCTCCGCCCCTCCCGCTCCTCGCGCGCCCCCTCTCCCGTCGATCAAGGACGAATGCACGCGGTTCGATCTCAAATCCGCGTGCATTCGCCCTTGATCCCCGCAGATCTCCTTGATCGACGCGCGTCGTGCGGACCTATACCCCGCCGCTGCCCGCAGCGCCGCCCCGCGGACCTCCACCCGCCGCTGCCCGCAGCCCGCGCCCCGTGCGGATCGCCGACCCCGCAGCCCACCCGCCTGCCACCGCATTCGCCGCCAGCGGCGGCGGCCGCTGGGTTCCAACAGGCTCGCCGCGCAGGCCTCCCATGTGCGCCCGCGCATATTCGGGAAGCCGCTGCTTCAGCGCCCGGACCCGGAGGCCGCACTTTCGGCGAATCTTGGCGAGTTGTGGCGGTATTTCAGCCACGACTCGCCAAGATCTGGCCGCGGCAGCGCGGGCAACGCTCGGCTCGGGCGGCGTCGCAGTTGCCACGCGTTGGCAGCGGCATCGGCGGACGACGCGCGCGGGCGCGCCACGCTTGGTCTCGACCCGGCGCCAGACGACCCCCTCAACCGCGCCGATCAAGGGCATCTTCATCGATCAAGGGCAAACGCACGCGGAAAAGAGATCCAACCACGTGCATTCGCCCTTGATCGACGGCCAGAGACGCCGCGGCAGGGGCGGCAGGCGCGGCAGGCGCGGGGATCGAGGCCGCCGGGCACGCGGCCTGGCGGCGGGGTTACCCGGCTAGGGCGCGGTACAGCGGGCGGAGGCGTTCCAGGAGGCCGGGGCCGCCTAGCAGCGGGCCTGGCGCGGGGAGCTGTCGCAGCAGGAGATCCGGCTCGGTGTCCAGGGTCGGCGGCCGGGCCGGCAGCGGCTGGGGCGAGAGCCAGAACCGGTCCAGTGACTCCGCAAGCGGCGCCTCAGGCACCTCGGTCAGCGCGGGAGCGGCGCCGGTCGCCGCCGGCCCGGGCGCTCGGCGGGTATGGGGCGCGGGCCCGCGCAGTCGTGCCAGCAGTGCCTCGCGGGACCGCCCCCGCCAGTGCAGGATCTGGAACGGGTCGGCGTCGAACGCCTCCGCCAGCAGGTAGAACGTCGCCGCCAGGTGCTTGCACGGCACCGCGTGGTCCGGGCATGAGCATCGCATGTCGAGCTCGCCGATGTTGCGCGGGAACAGCGGCGCGCCACCGGACTCGAAGACGCCCTCCAGCTCCGGAGGCAGGTCGCCGGCCAGCAGCCGCGCGCTGTAGATGGCCCGCGCCGCGAGCATGTCTTCGAACCGCGTCCACACCTCGTCGGCGAAGGGCGCCAGACCGATACGCACCTGGTACGGCGTGGCGCGTGAGCCCTGCACCGACGCGGTGACCACGCCGGGCGACACGTCGAGCGAGAGCACCTGGCCGGCGCGGGCATACGACCGGCCGCGCGTGAGCCGGGTGCCGACCGCGAACGACTCGAGCACGTCCAAGAAGCGCCGCGACCACCACGACTCGCCGATCTTGCCGCGGGTGCTGCGCGCCTTGAGCCCGCCGTCGACCTTCCGAGTCCGCCCGTACACGTGGTAGCTCATTCGACCACCGCCCCGGCGTCCAAGGCGAACAGGCTGCGCAGCTCCGATGTGGACAGCTCGGTGAGCCACTGCTCGCCGGTGCCCACGATGCGAGCCGCCAGCCCGCGCTTCTCCCGGATCATCTCGGAGATCTTCTCCTCGACCGTGCCAGCACACACGAACTTGCGCACCTGCACCGCCCGCCGCTGCCCGATCCGGTACGCCCGGTCGGTCGCCTGGTCTTCGACCGCCGGGTTCCACCAGCGATCGACGTGCACGACGTGGTTGGCCGCCGTCAGCGTCAGGCCCGTGCCGCCCGCCTTCAGCGACAGCACGAACAGCGAAGGCCCGCCCTCACCCTGGAACCGCGCCACCATCGCGTCACGATCCTTCTTGGACACTCCACCATGGAGATATAGCACCTCGCGGCCCGTGCGTCCCGACAGGTGCGCGCGCAGCATCGCGCCGAACTCCGCGTACTGGGTGAACAGCAGCGCCTTCTCCCCAGCCGCCAGCACCTCGTCGAGGATCTCCTCCAGCCGCGCCAGCTTGCCCGACCGGCCCGCCATCCGGGTGCCGTCGTGCAGGAACTGCGCCGGGTGGTTGCACACCTGCTTGAGCTTCGTCATCGTGGCCAGCACCAGCCCGCGCCGCTCGATGCCCTCGCTCGACTCGATCCGGTCCATCATGTCGTCGACCACCGCCTGGTACAGCGACGCCTGCTCGCCGGTGAGGTTGCAGAGCACCTCCATCTCCAGCTTCTCCGGCAGGTCCGAGATGATCGACTTATCGGTCTTGAGGCGCCGCAACACGAACGGCCCTGTGATCCGCCGCAGCCGCTCGGCCGCCTCCTCGTCACCGTGCCGCTCCACCGGCTCCGCGTACTTCTTCTTGAACGCCGCCGCCCCGCCCAGCAACCCTGGGTTCGCGAACTCCATGATGGACCACAGGTCTGCCAACCGGTTCTCCACCGGCGTGCCCGTCACCGCCACCCGGTGCCGCGCCGGCAGTGCCCGCACAGCGGCCGCCTGCCGCGTCGCCGCGTTCTTGATGGCCTGCGCCTCGTCGACCACGACGCGATGCCACGCGACCTCGCCCAGCGCCTCCGCGTCGCGCGCCGCGATCGCGTACGTGGTGACGACGATGTCCGCGGCGCTCACCGCCGCCGCGAACTTCGCCCCCCGCGGCCGCTCCGCCCCATGGTGTACGTGGACCCGCAGCCCCGGCGCGAACTTGGCCGCCTCCCGCTGCCAGTTCCCCACCAGCGACATCGGACACACCAACAACGTCGGCCCTACGTCTGCCGACTTTTCGGACATAAGCGCTAAAAGCTGTATGGTTTTACCAAGTCCCATATCATCCGCTAATATGCCACCCAATCCGAGCGACTCGAGGAAGCTCAGCCAGGCCAGGCCGCGCTTCTGGTACGGGCGCAGCGTGCCTACGAAGCCGGGCGGTGGCTCGACCGGGGACAGGTGCCGTTCGGCCTGGCCGGCCAGCAGGTCGCCGAGCGCCCCGTCGGCCGTGACCGCCTGTACGGGCAGCGCGTCCGGGTCGTCTTCGAGCGACAGTCCAAGGTGGAGCAGCTCGCCGACCGTCATCTCGCCACCGGACTTGAGCAGCTTGAGCCCGGCCGCGAGCCGTTTCGCGTCGAGCTCGACCCATTGCCCGCGCAGCCGGACGAGTGGCGTCTTCAGCTTGGCGAGCGTGCGCAGCTCGCTTTCGGAGAGCGGCTCGTCGCCGAGTGCCAGCTCCCATTTGTAGTCCACGATGGACGACATGCCCACCGCGCTGAGGCCGGCGACGGTGCCGGGTGCGGTGCGGGTCTTGGCGTTGAGGCGGGCGCCGAGCCGCGAGCCGGGTTTGCCCCACCAGGTTGGCAGCAGCACCCCGAATCCCGCCGCGTGCAGCAGCGGCGCTCCCTCGCGCAGGAACCGGTGGGCGCCGGCGGCGTCGACGGCGAGTTCGCTGGGCTTGGCGGTGCGCAGGGCGTCGTCGAGTTCGGGCCACAGGCGGCTGGCGCGGCCGAGCTCGGTCAGCAGGGTTTCGCGGGGGGCGTCGAGGTGGCGGGCGAGGGCGCGCAGGGCGCCGCGGGAGCGCCAGACGCGTTCGGCGTCGACGACGAGGCTGGGTTCGTCGGCCGCTTGGAGCGCGAACTCGACCCGCCAGTCCTGTACCTCGTCGGATTGTGGCTCGACGAGCCGGAAGCAGGCGCGGACCGCACCGCCGGCGGCGTCGCGCTGCCATTCGGCGAGTTCGGCGGCGAGGGCGGCGATGTGGGCCGGGTCGGCGGTGAAGCGCCGCTCGTATCCGGTGAGCGCGGCCAGCCAGGCACCGGTGGCGGTGCCGCGGCCGGGGAGGCCGCGCCCCCGCACCGGGGGAGGCCCGCCCCCCAGGGCCCGGGTGCCGGTCCCCCCCCCCCCGGCGATGCGCGTGCCCGTGGTGCGGGCGGCGGCGTCGACGAGCGCGTCGAGGGCCGCGGCGGTGACGTCGGCCGGGCTGCCGCCAGCGGCGCGCGTGGCGGGCGGCAGCGATGCGGCGAGCGATTGCGCCCACGCGGCGTCCGCGCCGGTGAGCAAGGGCCGCCACAGCGCGAGCGCCGCGCCTTCGGCATCGCCGGCGTTGGCCTCGCCGCCGCCTCGGGGGGCGGCACGGCGGCGGGCGCCGCGCGCGCCCCGGGCCGGACCGGCATCAAGGTCAGCCGCGGGCGCGGGTGCGGCGGAGAGCGTCGGGAGGAGGCGGCCGCGGCGGGTCAGGTCGACGGCGAAGTCGGCCACCTCGGCCAGGTGGCGCAGCGACGCGCCGTACAGCAGCTCGTCGTCGTCGAGGGCCTGGAGCAGCGGTAACGCGTCGTCGGGCGCCAGCTCGAGCACGGGTACGCGCCAGGTGGCGAGCGCCATCGGCGCGCGGGCCGGCGGGTCTGGGCGTACCAGCTCGGGCGAGTCGACGGGCCGGGCGGCGGCCGGCGGGGGGGCCGGCCCCGGGGGGGGTGTGCGGGGCTCTCGCCGCGCCCTCCC
>NZ_JAIBNX010000210.1:311-5175 GCF_026130045.1 Micromonospora sp. CPCC 205371 | reverse complement strand
GCGGGGGCGCGCGCGGGGTGGCGGGCGCCAGGGGCGGGGGGCCCGGCGGCCCTGGGGGTACCAGCTCGGGCGAGTCGACGGGCCGGCCGCCGGCGGTCGGCAGGCCGAGCACGGCGGTGGTCTGCGTGGCTTTCGCCGCGATCTCGCCGAGCGCGGCGGCGAGGTCGCCGGCGGGTGCGGCGAAGGGGTGGGGTCGCTCTTTCGGGGCGCGGCCCGAGCGGCGGGGTGGGGCTGCTGGCGCCGCCGGATCTTCCGCCCACAGGGCCAGGTGACCGCGGTGCCACAGCCCGTGTACGACCAGCACCTGGCCATTTTGCCAGAGTAGGTTGGGCTCATGACTCAACCGACCGTGAGCCTCGCCGGTGGCGGCCAGATGCCGCTTCTCGGCTTCGGCACCTGGCAGCTGCCCGGGTCGCAGGCGTACGACCCGGTGCGGGTGGCGCTCGACACCGGATACCGGCATCTGGACACCGCGACGATGTACCGCAACGAGGCCGAGGTGGGCCGCGCGCTGCGCGACAGCGGGGTGCCGCGCGACCAGGTCTTCGTCACGACGAAGCTGCCCGCCGAGCGGGCCGGCCGCGAGCGGGAGACGATCGAGGCGAGCCTGCGCGCCCTGGGTGTCGACCAGCTCGACCTGTGGCTGGTGCACTGGCCGCCGAGCGGCGCGCGGCCGGAGACGTGGCGCGAGTTCGTCGCCGCGCGGGAGGCGGGGTTGACGCGCGCGATCGGGGTCAGCAATTACAGCATCGGCCAGATCGACGAGTTGATCGACGCGACGGGTGTGGCGCCGGCGGTCAACCAGATCCCGTACAGCCCGGCGCTGCACGACGCGAAGCTGCTCGCCGAGCACCGGGAGCGCGGCGTGGTGGTGGAGGGATACAGCCCGTTCCGGCGCAGTAACCTGCGCGAGCCGGTGTTCGCCGAGGTGGCGCGGGCGCACGGGGTGACGCCGGCCCAGGTGATCCTGCGCTGGCACATCCAGCACGAGATCGTGGTGATCCCGAAGTCGGCGACGCCGGACCGCATCAAGGCCAACTTCGACGTGGCCGGCTTCGAGCTGACGCCAGAGGAGATGGCTCGGATCGACGCGGTCTAGAGGCCGAGGATGGCGGCGGACTCGGCCGGGAGGTCGACCGCCGCTGTCGCGCCGGGGGCGGTCGCCAGGAGGACTTCCGCCGCCGCCAGTGGGATGCGGGCCGCGTGCGGTGCGAGGTTGGCCGCCACCGCCGTGGTGCCGCGCCGCATCATCAGCCAGCGGTCGCCGTGCGTGACCTCGACCAGGTCGAGTCGGGGATCGGTCAGGTCGGGCAGGGCGCGGCGCAGGGCGATGAGCCGGCGGTACAGGTCGAGCGTGGCGCGGTGCGCGGGCTTGTCGATCTCGGCCCAGTCGAGCCGTGATCGGGCGAGCGTCAGCGGGTCTTGGGGGTCGGGCACGTCGCCGGCCGGCCAGCCGTGCTCGGCGAACTCGCGCCGGCGCCCCTCGGCCACGGCGGCCGCGAGCTCGGGTTCGGGGTGGCTGGTGAAGAACTGCCATGGCGTGGTCGCGCCCCACTCCTCGCCCATGAAGAGCATCGGCGTGAACGGCGACGCCAGCAGCAGTACCGCTCCAACGCGCAACAGTCCTGGGCTCAGGGTCGTGGAGATCCGGTCGCCGGTCGCCCGGTTGCCGATCTGGTCGTGGTTCTGCAGGTAGGCGACGAAGCGGTGCGCGGGCGTGCGCTGGCGGTCGACGGGCCGGCCGTGCGTGCGGCCGCGGAAGCTCGACCACGTGCCGGCGTGGAAGAACGCCTCGGTCAGCACGGTGGCGAGGCAGGAAAGCGAGCCGAAGTCGGCGTAGTAGCCCTGCCGCTCGCCGGTCAGCAGCGCGTGCAGCGCGTGGTGCGCGTCGTCGTTCCACTGCGCGTGGAGCCCGTATCCGCCGGCTTCGCGCGGCGTGACGAGCCGCGGGTCGTTGAGGTCTGATTCGGCGATCAGCGTGAGTGGGCGGCCGAGGTGCGCGGCGAGGGCGTCGACCTCCGCCGCCAGTTCCTCCAGCACGTGTACGGCGCGGTGGTCGACGAGCGCGTGCACCGCGTCCAGCCGTAGCCCGTCCGCGTGGTAGTCGCGCAACCACGACAGCGCACTGTCGATGATGTACCGCCGGACCTCGTCCGAGTGTGGACCGTCCAGGTTGAGCGATCGCCCCCACGTGTTGCCGCCCTCGGTGAGGTACGGCGCGAACCGGGGCGCGTAGGCCCCGGACGGTCCAAAGTGGTTGTAGACCGCGTCGATGATGACGCCGAGGCCGCGCGCGTGGCAGGCGTCGACGAGCCGCTTGAGCCCGTCGGGGCCGCCGTACCCTTCGTGCGGCGCGAACCAGCACACCCCGTCGTAGCCCCAGTTGTGGCTGCCGTTGAACGCGTTGACGGGCAGCAGCTCGACCATGTCGACGCCCAGGTCGACGAGGTGGTCGAGGCGCTCGATGGCCGCGTCGAAGGTGCCTTCCGGGGTGAACGTGCCGATGTGAAGCTCGTACAGCACGCCGCCTGCCAGCGCCCGTCCCGTCCAGCCGGCGTCGGTCCAGGCGAAGGCGGCGTGGTCGTAGACGCGACTCAGACCGTGTGGGCCGTGCGGCTGCCACGCCGAGCGGGGGTCGGGCAGCGGCTCGCCGGCCCCGTCCAGCAGGTACCCGTAGTCCGTGCCGGGGACGGCGCCGGGCACTTCGGCGCGCCACCATCCGCCGGGGCTGGCCGTCATGGAGACGTCGGCGGAGCCGACGATCCGCAGGCGCACGTCGGACCGTTCCGGGGCCCATACCGCGAAATGGGTCATATCACGCACCACTAGGGCACGGCCCCCCCCACGCTGCTGGCGCGAGGGGAGCTACGCCTTGATCTCCTTTGTTATGAGGCGCGGTACGCCCGGATGATCGTTTGCTCGATCACGCTGCCGGCGCTGGCCTCCGCCCGCACCCGCAACGAGACCGCCGGCCCCACCGGCAGCTTCGCCGTGTACCGGTCGCCCGCGCCCCGGACTACCGGCACCGGCTGCCAGGTCGCGCCGTCGTCGACCGACGTCCAGAACGCGAACGAGGTCACGCTCTGCCGGTCGGCGCCCTGCGACTGGTGGACGGTGAACGCCGCCGTGTCGCCGGCCGGCTTGTTCTGCGCGTCCAGCGGCAGCGTGTAGTCCACCGACAGCAGCGGCACCCGCACGCTGCCGGTACCGGACGGCCCGGTCGACCGGAACGTCCACGCCGTGCTCACCCGGGTCGAGACCGGCAGCCACCCGCTGTTGTCCACGTCGTGGGTGAGCCGGTACGTGCCGGCGCCCGCCGGGATGGCGAAGTCGCCGAATGACCCCGAGACCGCACCGAGCTTCGCACCGTCCTTGTACAGCGACATGCTCGCGATGCCCTGCTCGAAGCAGGTAAAGCGCTGATGCTGGTCGGTCATTGGCACGATCTCGACGTGCAGATTGCCCCGAGTGCGGCTGATCGGGCTCGGGGTGCAATCGCTGAGGGCCGGCGTGGGATCGTCGTACCAGTCGGGGCGCAGCGGCTGCCGCACCCAGTCCTTCTCGTGGCGGCTGCCCGGCTCGTACCGCCGCACCGCCTCCTGCGTGACCAGCCCGTCGTAGAACGCCTCGTCGATCCACCCGAACCCGGGCGACAGGTAGTCGGTGCGGCCGCCGGTGAGATTGTCGGTGTACGACTCGGAGATCAGGCCGCCGGCCTCGCTCAGCCCGTACCGCTTGTGGCTGGTGCTGGACTCCGGGCTGTCCAGCCGGTGGAAGCGCTGGTCGATCCGCACCAGCTGGGCCCGGTCGGCGCCCGTCACCGTGTACGACGGGTCGGCCGGGATGCCGCGCTCGTGCTCCTTGATCAGGTCGTAGAACGAGCCCTCCGCGGTGAGGCCCGCCATCGTGTACGCCGAGAACGCACCTATCCCCGGCTCGTCCATGGGCACCGCGTACACGGTGTCCGCGGTGGCCCGCTCGCCCCAGGCGTACGCGAAGTCGCTCCAGCCGAGGCCGCGCCGCCCGGACTGCTCGAAGCTGATGCCGAGCGCCGCCGCCGTGGTCTTCACGCCGTCGATGGCCACCTTCACCGGCACCGCCTTCGCGCCGTCGAACACCACCGCGGTCTCGCCGCTCACCGTCACGTCAGGGTCGCCGGCCAGGATCATCCGTCCGTCGACGAACGGGTCGCCCTGCCAGATCGAGCCCAGCACGCTGTACCGGCCGGCCGGCACCGGTACCCGCAGCGTCTCACCCCGGTCGACGCCGTGGATCACCGCGAAGGCCGCGGGGTCGTCCAGGTTGACGATCCAGACGCTGGCGTACGCCTCGACGTCCGCCGGCACGTCGGCGGGCAGCGTCATCGTGACCGCCAGATCGGACGCCGGCGGCCGTACCTCGAACGCGACCAGCGTCGTGCCGGCCCCGCCCGCCGTTACGGTGGCGGCGTAGTAGCCGGGCGCGAGCCCGGCGCGGTCGACCCGCAGCACCGCGACGCCGTTGCCGCCCGGTGCGATCGAGAGCCTGGACTCCGACAGCGTGGCGGCCCGCGAGCTCGCGCCATGCCGGTCGGCGGCGGTGACCGAGAGCGGCACGGTCGCGCCGCGGCGGCCGGTGTTGGTCCAGGTCAGCTTGGTCTCGGACGCCTCGGCCCCGAGATTGACCAGCCCTATGTCGGAGACCACGCCACCGAGGGCGCGCGCCGCGTCCAGCCGACCCGCGCCGACCGTGTACGGGTCCGCGCCGGCCAGCGGGTCCGCCGCACCGACGAGCGCCGCCTTGCGCGGGGGGCGGGGGGAGCGCGCGGCGCGCGGGAGCGGGGGCTAACGGGGGGCCAGGCCGGATTGGTAGGCGAAGACGACCA
>NZ_JAIBNX010000210.1:0-301 GCF_026130045.1 Micromonospora sp. CPCC 205371 | reverse complement strand
CCACCCGCCCCGCGCGCACGGTGGGGGGGCCCGCGCCGGCCGGGGGCCCCGCCCCACCGAGGAGCGCCGCCTAGAGGCGGCGAGGCGACCAGTCGGGGTGGCGCTGCGCGAGCAGCGCGGCCGCGCCCGCGACGTGCGGCGAGGCCATGGAGGTACCGGACGCCGCCGTGTACCGGGCGTCGATCGCGCGCCCCATCGAGGTACCGGCGGCGCGCGCCGAGTCGATGTCCCCGGCCGGCGCCACGATCTCCCGCCTGGCAGGACCCCCGGCGGTCCGCGACCCCCCGCTGGGGCTGGCGGG
>NZ_JAIBNX010000021.1:53326-62411 GCF_026130045.1 Micromonospora sp. CPCC 205371 | reverse complement strand
CGCCCGGCGCGCACGGCGGGCGCGGCGGGCGCGGCGGGCGCGGGGTGAGGGCGCGGCGGGCACGGGGCCGCGGCGGTGAGGGGAGCCGCGGTACGCGGCGGGCTATTGGCGGCCTATGGCGTAGCCCTGGTCGCGTAGGCGGCGGGCCCAGCTCGCCACCGTGTGGCGGGGCACCCCGAAATGCTCGGCCGCCCCGGTGATCGAGCCGGCCTGCTCGTAGGCCGCCATGACCTCGTCCGGATCGGGCATCCTGCGGTAGGCCCGCTTGCCTGACGCGCCCGCCTGCACACTGGCGCGGCGCCGGCCGGCCTGCCGGGTCGATGCGCGGCGTGCGGTGGCTCGCCGGGGTGCGGCCGGCGCCTGTAGTGCTGGCGCGGACGCGGTGAGCGCCCGCACCAGGAGGTCCAGGTCGATCGGCGGCAGGTCACCGGGGGCCAGTCCGGTGCGGTTGCCGGCCCGAACGGTGAGTTCGGTAATGCGGGTCTGTCCCGTCGACGTATCGACCCGCACGGTGGTGTGTGGTGCCTCAGCACCGCCGTTGTCGCGTGTGATGGTGATGACGTATCTGCTCACGGAAGCCTCCTTGCGACCGGCCCCCGTTTAACCGTCGATCACCGAGACATTACTCCGTTTAGTAGCGATAGTGATCCGGTTTGAACGGTCCCGTGACGTCCACGCCGAGATACCGCGCTTGCTGTTCGGTCAGCGTGGTCAGGCGGATACCCAACGCGTCGAGATGCAACCGGGCGACCTTCTCGTCGAGGTGCTTCGGCAGCACGTACACCTCGCGGCTGTACTCCTCCGGTCGGGTGTACAGCTCGATCTGAGCGAGCGCCTGGTTGGTGAACGAGTTCGACATCACGAAGCTCGGGTGGCCCGTGGCGTTGCCGAGGTTCATCAGGCGCCCCTCGGAGAGCACGATCACCGAGTGCCCGTCCGGAAAGCGCCACTCGTGCACCTGCGGCTTGATCTCGATCTTTTCGATGCCGGGCACCCGCGCGAGACCGGCCATGTCGATCTCGTTGTCGAAGTGCCCGACGTTCGCGACGATCGCGTTGTGCTTCATCCGGGCCATGTGCGCGGCGAGCACGATGTCACGGTTGCCTGTGGTGGTAATGACGACGTCGGCCCGCTCCACGACGTCGTCCAGCGTCACGACGTCGAGACCCTCCATCGCGGCCTGGAGCGCGCAGATCGGGTCGACTTCGGTGACCGCCACTCGGGCGCCCTGCCCGCGCAGCGAGGCCACCGCGCCCTTGCCGACGTCCCCGTAGCCGCACACCACGGCGAGCTTTCCGGACAGCATGACGTCCGTCGCCCGGTTCAGGCCGTCCACGAGCGAGTGCCGGATGCCGTACTTGTTGTCGAACTTGGACTTCGTCACCGAGTCGTTGACGTTGATGGCCGGAAAGAGCAGCACGCCGTCGGCGGCGAGCTGGTAGAGGCGCTTGACGCCGTTCGTGGTCTCTTCGGAGACACCCTTCACGGCGGCGGCGACCCGGGTGAACCGCCGCGGGTCCTCGACGAGCGCGGTCGCGAGCAGCCGCAGGAAGGCCTGGTAATCCTCGGGGTCTTCGTCCGTGGGCGCCGGCACCGCACCGGCCGCCTCGAACTCGACTCCCTTGTGGAGCAGCATCGTCAGGTCGCCACCGTCGTCGACGAGCATGTTGGGGCCTTGCCCATCGGGGAAGTCGAGCAGCTGGTTCGTGCACCACCAGTACTCGGCCAGCGTCTCGCCCTTCCAGGCGAACACGGGCGTGCCGAGTGGCTTCTCGGGCGTGCCGTCGACACCGACCACGACCGCCGCGGCGGCATCGTCCTGTGTGGAGAAGATGTTGCAGGACGCCCAGCGCACCTCGGCGCCGAGCGCTACCAGCGTCTCGATGAGCACGGCGGTCTGCACGGTCATGTGCAGTGAGCCGGCGACCCGGGCACCGCGCAGCGGCTGGCTGGCGGCGTACTCCCGGCGGATGGCCATCAGGCCGGGCATCTCGTGCTCGGCGAGCCGGATCTGGTGACGGCCGGCCTCGGCCAGCGACAGGTCGGCTACGGCGAAATCGACATTGGTAAGCACCGAAGGCACCTCCAATACGGAGGCGCCCTTGAAACGGTAATCCGCGGGTCGAGCGTGGCGGGTTCGCCCCGTCGCAGCGCCTCTCGGCCCGGGACCGCGCCGGCACTCCGGCGCGATACGTAAAAAGCTAACGCGCTCCCGGGCTGGGGCGCAAGCGTCACGGCGCAAGGTCTCGTTGCATCAGGACGGTGTCGATCCAGCGGCCGTGTTTGTGACCGACGCCGGCGAGGCGCCCGACCTGAGCGAAGCCGAACCTGCGGTGCAGGGCGGCCGACGCGTCGCTGCCGGTGTCGGCGATCACCGCGATGACCTGCCGCATCTTCGCGTCGGCGCAGCGCGCGAGCAGCTCGCCGAGCAGGCCGGCGCCGATGCCGCGCCCGGTCTGCCCGGGCGCTAGGTAGATCGTGTCCTCGACGGTGTGGGCGTACGCGGGTTTGGGGCGCCACGGTGACGCGTACGCGAACCCGACCACCTCGGTGCCGTCGTCGGCGACCAGGAACGGCAGGCCGCGGGCGGTGACGTCGGCCACCTTCCGCCGCCAGTCGTCGACCGTCGGCGGGACGGTCTCGAACGTCGCGACCCCCGTGGTGACGTAGTGCGCGAAGATCGCCGTCACGGCGCCGAGGTCCGCCTCCTTGGTTTCTCTATAGCGAATCACCCTGCGATTATAGCGAAGAGCCCTACGGCCGCCGCCGCCCTTGACAGCCGCCAAGGGGACGGCGGATCGTAGGACAACCTAACAACGATATGTCTCGATGTACGGAGGCCGTACCAGTTCCGTGGGGTGGTACGGGCTAGCGGCGAACGAGCTTCACCGTGTAGGTACGGGTGGCGGTGCCGTCCTCGGACGTCACCGTCACCACGCCCTTGTCGACCGCGACCGTGGCGTACGGGTCGCGCGAAGTGGCCGTCACGACCGCCTTGCGGGGCTGAGACGTCACCACGCGGTACTCGGTGACGTCGGGATCGAAGCCCACGACCGGCACGCCGTCCACCGCGATCGACGCGGCGGCAGCGTCACTCGACACGCCCGGCGCCTTGGCGTACACCTCGATCTCGCTGATCGTCGTGTAGCCGCCCGGCCGCATCGTCATCACCACGCGGACCCCGGTCGTCGAGACCGGCTGGATCGGCACGTCGGCCACCACCGTGCCCTCGGTGCCAACCGGGACGTCCGCGCTGGCGTCGACCCACGCGCCGGCCGCGTCAAGCACCTGCACCTTGAGGCTCGACGGGAAGCTGATGTTCGAGCCGTCCCGGTAGAACCAGGTGGCGACGCGGGTCACGTCGCGAGCCGCGGGGAAGGTGTACGTGATGGTGTCGGACGGGTTCTTGGTGCCCGACCTCCAGTTCGACCACGCCTTCTCGGTGCGGTTGCCGTTGCGCAGGCCGGCTGTCGAGTACCCGGACTCGGTGTACGTGGCGCCCACGGTCACACCGGTGTCGGGTGACGCGTTGCGCTCCGTGGGCGCGGTGACCTGCACGCGGGCGGTCGCCGGCAGGGTGCTGCCGTCGACCAGGGGCCCGCGGGGGGGGTCCTGCGGCCCCCCCCCCGCGCGGCACCGGTGACCGTGACGACGCCGACCTGATCGAAGGCGGCGCCGCCGGTCCACGTCACCGGCAGCTCGACGCGGGCACCGTGATCGCCAACGCCGGTCACCGTCGCCGGCAGGTCGGGCAACCCGCTGGCGTACGTCTTGGCCCGGCCGGGCACCGTCGTGCCGAAGGTGTCGACGGCGACGGTCGCCTCGGCCTTCAGCTCGCGCCCTAGCACATCCGTGGCCACGCCCTTGACCTTCACCGTGCCGGGCTGGCGCCACCGCCCGTCCGGCGGGTACGTCCACACCACTGGCAGGCTGCCGCGAGCGCCGTCGCGGTACACCGGCGTGACGGTGTCGGGCAGCACGGGACGCAGGCCGGGCACCGTGTACGCGGACACCGGCGAGATGCTTTGCGCGGTCTCGTCGACGATGGTCCAGCGCTGGTTGGAGCCGGACGTCGGGGTGTACGTGGACACCGGGCTGCCGTCGGCCGTCGCCTGGCCGCCGACGTCGATCAGCCGCCCGGTCTCGGCGTTGACGAGCGTGTACGTGCCGTCACCGGTGGTCGAGAGCATCCACTGTGTACCGACACCCGCCGTCAGCGGCGCCCCGGTGGCGACGTTGACCAGCTCGTACCGCTCCCTGTTGGTGACGCCCTCGGTGAGCTTCCGCACCGACCACAGTTGCGCGGTGCTAGCCGGGTCGTCGGTGCGGATGACCAGCCCCGCGCCGTCCGCCGTAGGCGTGAGCGACCGTCCACTCTGCACGCCACGCAAGCGGTACACGTGACCCTCCTGGACCAGTGCGGCGGTCTTGGCCACCCCGCGGACGCCCTTGACCAGAAACGTCGTGACCGATTTTCCGGGGACGGTGAGCGTCGCGGCGCCATCGGCGACGCGCACCGGCGCGCCCTGCGCGAGCGCGCCATCGGCGCTGGTGACGACCGGCGTGACGGTCGCGTACGGGCCGACGTGCCGGAAGAGCGACAGGTCGAGGGTGACCGCCTTGGGCGTGGTCTCGTTGTTGACGTGCACGACCGTGGCCGCCGAGCCGCTGGGCTTGAGAGCGGCGACGGTGGACGCGTTGTCCACCTTGACCACCCGGTCGCCGGGGCGGATGTAGTGGGTGAAGTTGCGGATCGTGTGGAACTTGGTGTTCGGCTGGATCGGGCAGGTCTCCAGAGTGGAGTCCGCCGTGCAGTTGAAGGGAACGTGGATGCTGCCCCAGTTTCCGCCGCCTGCGGCCTGCGGGATGGTGTCTTCGATCGGCTGCCAGAAGACCCACGCCGATGGCTCCAGCTCGCGCAGGTCGTCGACGATCCGGGTGGCGATGCCGAGGCCCGGCTCCATGCTCGTGTAGCTGGTGCCCGATAGGAAGCTGCCTTCGACCTCGCTCATCCAGAGCTTCTGGTTTTCGCCCTTGGCGAGGTCGCGGACGCTGGTGCGCTGCCCGGTGCCGTACGTGTGGACGTTCATCTGGTCGACGACCGCCTTGGTTTCGGTGGTGTAGGCGTTCCAGTTGGTGGTGAACGTGCCCGGGTTGGTCTCGTCCATAGCGGACACCGCCGCGCCGGTCTGCGCGCCTTCGAGGGCGCGCGCCGTCGCCTGGACCACGAGTTGCTGGAGCGCCGGACCGGCGTGCGCGCCTTCCTGCCGGCCGCCGGTGGGCTGCCCGTCGGCACCGATCTGGGTGCCCCAGTACGGGGTGTTGGGTTCGTTCAGCGGCGCGATGGTGTCGAACTGGATGCCATGCCGTCGCTCGATTTCCTCGGTGACGCGCACGAGGTAGGTGGCGAAGTCGTCGACGGTGTCGGTGCGGATCTGGTCGGCGCTCGAGTCGAAGCCGCCCGACACGTACCCGCTGACCGTCTGGAACCACGGCGGCGAGTTGCTGAACGACTCCCAGCGGTCCACTTTGTCCTTGATCTGGTCGATCCACCAGCGCTGGTTGGCGTCGGCGTCCCAGTTCCAGTGATCGGGGTTGTCAGGGTCCCACCAGTCCATGTCCTCACGGGTGGTGCCCTTGGGTGCGCGCCAGAAGCCCTCCATGGTCGCGCCGACCTTCATGTAGTCCTTGCGGATGTCCGGAGCGTTGCCGCCGCCGATGTTGTAGCGGGCGATGTTCAGCCGGAGGCCGTCCTCGCCAAATAGCATATCGACCAGCTTCGTCCTGATTTCGTCCGGATATCCGCCTGTGACATTCGCGAACCAGACGAGACTCGTGCCCCAGCCCTCGAACGACGGCTGCTGATATGAGGGATCGATGCGGATGACGACGGGTGTCGCCTCGACCGCCGCGGCCTCCCCTTGCGCAACCGCTGGTCCGGCGGGTGCGACGGCGAATCCGGCAGCGAGCGACAGCATTGCCAGGACGTTTCGGATAGGCATTTACGAACCCCCATAGGAAGGCAGGGCAACACCGTACCGCAACGGGAACCGGGAGGCGAGACCTCAAGTTCGCGCGCTAGAGTGTCCGCTCATCGAAGATCCCAATGGCGGGCAGACAGTGGACCGAACCTTCCAGGTCGACCTTCGCGGCATCGTCGACCTGCTTAGTCACCATCTGTATAGCAGTCCTCGCGTATACGTACGCGAACTGCTACAGAACGCCGTCGATGCGATCACCGCACGGCGCTCGGCAGACCCGGACGCGCCCGGAGCCATCTCCATCGAGACCGGTCCCGGGCAGCTCGTCGTTCACGACACGGGCGTCGGCCTCACCGAGCCGCAGGTGCACGAACTGCTCGCCACCATCGGCCGAAGCTCCAAACGGGACGAGATCGGGTTCGCGCGCGGCGAGTTCCTGGGCCAGTTCGGAATCGGCTTGCTGTCCGCGTTTCTCGTCGCCGACGAGGTCAAGGTTGTCACGCGGCCCGCGGCCGGCGGGCCCACCACGGAGTGGATCGGGTACGCCGACGGCCGTTACCGCGTGGCGGTGGCGCCTTCGGAGCGTGCCGAACCCGGCACCACCGTCACGCTGGCGGCCCGGCGCGGCGCCGAGCAGTGGTTCGAGGCGCCCACCGTCGTCGAGTTGGCGCGGCTCTTCGGTGCCCTGCTGCCGTACGACGTGCGGGTCGACGGTAAGCGCGTCACGTCCGACGGTGCCCCCTGGGACGGCTCGGGTTCGGATCGCCGCGCCTCGCTCGTCGGGTACGCGCAGGACACGCTCGGCTTCACGCCGTTCGACGTGGTGGAGCTGAAGTCGCCCGAGGCGGGCCTCGTCGGTGCCGCGTACGTGCTGCCGTTCCCCGCCAACCCCGCCGAACGCGTCACCCACCGCGTCTATCTCAAGCGCATGCTGCTCGCCGAGAACGCCGAAGGGCTGCTGCCCGACTGGGCGTTCTTCGTCCGCTGCGTCGTCGACACCAGCCATCTGCGGCCCACCGCCAACCGCGAGGCCCTGTACGACGACGACCTGCTGGAGTCCACACGCGAGGCGCTGGGCGCGCAGTTGCGCGGATGGCTGGTGCGGCTCGGCACCACCGCACCCCGCAGGCTCGCCGACTTCCTGGCGATCCACCATCTCGGCGTCAAGGCGCTCGCTCTGCACGACGACGAACTGCTGCAACTCGTCGACCGCTGGCTGCCCGTCGAGACCAACGTCGGCCGGATGACCCTCGTCGAGTACCGCGAGCGGTACGGCGAGATCCGGTATGTGGCGTCCACTGAGGAGTTTCGACAGCTCGCCGCCGTCGCCGCCGCGCAAGACCTGGCCATCGTCAACGGCGGCTACACGTACGACAGCGAAATCATCGAACGGCTGCCCCGGCTCGACCCGAACATCGAGGTGGCCCGGCTCGACCCGACCGAACTGGCCACCCGCTTCGACACTCTCGACCCCGGCGACGAGCTTGCCCTGCGCGGCTTCCTGAGCATCGCGCAGCAGGCGCTCGACCCGGTCGGATGCGAGGTCACGGTGCGCGCGTTCGACCCGCCGTCGCTGCCAGCGATGTATCTCGTGGACCGTTCGGCCGCGTTCGCCGCCGAGCTGCGGGCCACCCGCGACCGCGCGGACGCGCTATGGTCGCAGGTGCTGGGGGCACTCGACCAACCCGCCGACACCCGACCGCAGCTCGTTCTCAACCACCGCAGCCCGCTCGTGCGCCGGATGACCACACTGGACCATCCACAGCTGATCACGCTCGCGGTCGAGGGCCTGTACGGGCAGGCGCTGCTCCTCGGATACCACCCCATCCGGCCGGCCGACGCCGCGCTACTGAACCGCTCGTTCCTCGGCCTGATCGACCAGGCCGTACCGGAGGAGAAGGCGTGAGTAGGGACAAGGTCCACGAGCTGATGTCACGCGCCGACGGCATGCCGTACGGCGCCGCGAAGACGACCGTCGTCGAAGAGGCGGTCCGGTACGCGGATGCGGCCGACGACCTCGACCTGTCCTTCGCCACCCGGATGGAGCTGGTCAACGCGTACCAGTACGGCGCGGAGCCCGGCAAGTCGTTCGTGCCGTTCTCGTGGTGCCTGTCCACATACGACGAAGACCCGAAGCGGTTCGGCGGCCACACCCACACGCTGCTCTGGTACTTCAAGTACATGATCTCCAACCTCACCGGTTTCCCGGAGATCCCGCTCGATCGCACGTACGCGGTCCTCGACGACATGGAACGGCGTTGGCGTGCCGGAGGACACACCATGCACGCCGTGCACCGGTACCGGGAGATGATCGCCGCGCACGTGGGTGACACCGACACCGAGATCGAGCAGTTCCGGCTGTGGTCGGCGGCACCGCGCGACGCGCTCTCCGACTGCATCGGCTGCGACCCCACCGGCAAGGTGCGGCACCTGTCCCGGCACCAGCGCTACGAGGAGGCGGTCGGCGTCGCGCTGCCCGTCCTCCAGGGCCGCATGACCTGCCGCGAGCAGCCGCAGCACATCCTCACGAGCCTGCTGCCGGCGTACGTCCACACCGGACGGTTGACGGAGGCCGCCGACGCGCACCGCCGGGCGTACCGCACGCTGCGCGCCGACCGGGGCGAGCTGGAGTCGGTGGCCGACCACATCCTTTTCTGCGCGCTGACGGGCAACGAGGTGCGCGCGCTGGAGCTGGTCGAGCGGCACCTTGGCTGGCTCGACAACCCGCCGTCGCCGCGCGCCGCCATGCGGTTCGCGAGCGCCGCCGCCCTCACCCTGCGCCGCGTCGACCCTGACCTGTCGATCAGTCGCCGTGGTTTGGAGGTCACCGCCGCCGCGCTCGCCGCCGAAATGGCTGACCAGGCCGCCGAGGTCGCCGCGCGCTTCGACGCCCGCAACGGCAGCAAGCAGCAGAGCGACATCGTCGCCAACACGATCGCCGCTGAGCCGTGGATCGAATACCTGCCGCTGTCCGAGACCGCGCGCCGGGCCGCCGAGCGCCGCCTTCAAGGGGCGCCGAGCGCCACGGCGCCGGCTCCCGCGCCCGAGCCGGCCCCCCCGGCGCCCCTCCGCCCCGGCCGCCCCGCCGGCGCGCTGGTCGGCCA
>NZ_JAIBNX010000021.1:52821-53316 GCF_026130045.1 Micromonospora sp. CPCC 205371 | reverse complement strand
CGCGCCCCCGGCGCCCGGCCCCCCGGCGCCGCCCCGCCGGGGCGCGCGCCCCCCGCGCCCCCCGGCCCCGGCGCCCGAGCCGGCTCCCCCGGCGCCCATCGACCCCGGCCTCCCCGGCGACGCGCTGCTCGACCACGCCGAGGAGCGGTGGCGGGTCCGCGACGCCACGGGCGCCCGCGCCGCTTGGGCCGCGTTCGCCGATCGGGTGCCGGAAGCCGCGCGCACGCCGTCGCAGGCAGCCCGCCTCCTCGACGCGCACGGCCTGCAGATCGTCGACGAAGACCCGCAGGCGGCGCTCGACGCATGGCGAGAGTCGCTGTCCGCACACGCCGGCGTCGGTGACGACTACCGGGTACGCCGTGCCCGTGCCCGCATCGGCATGCTGCTGTGCCAGCTCGGTGAGGTCGACGAAGGCGTGGCGAGCGGTGGAGGGGCACTGGTGGGGCTCTTCACCCAAGGCGAACCCGCCACCCGAGGCCGCTGGGGGCTCTCGCC